>DATCJV010000158.1:0-2428 GCA_036562625.1 Bacillota bacterium
AGTTCAGCGTCTTGGGCGGCTTGCGTTTCGGTAAAGGCCAGCGTATCCGCTAGGTCTCCGGCAATGTCAATCTGATTGGCCAGACCCGTTTCTTTACTGGTCAAGGTTAACTTGAACTCACCGGTTCCCACCAGAATCGCGGAGGCGGTGACGCCAATCTCCTGAGTATTATTGATCTTCTGCACTAAAGACTGTAAAGTATCCTCAGCGTCAACCGTGATCTCCTTCTCCACTCCGTTTACAGTTATTTTTAAAGTACCGGAGAGGCCAAGGGCTTCCTCCGTACTGGAGACACTAATATTACTTGAAGCCAAGGACTGAGCTTGGGCCAATTTTCCTACTTCAATTTTATAACTGGATATTAAAGCGTTATCTTCAGCAGTTATACTTAACAGATCAGGATTGGAGTTTGTAACGGTTTTTCCGCGAAAAGTAAGGATCGACTGCAATTTATAGACGGCATCCCGCAGTTTATACAACCTCGAGTTCATTTCACGCCAAGCATCGGCTTTCGCATTTAAGGTTGCTTTCTTGTTTTCCAATTTTGTGATGGGTTGCCGCTCGATCTGCATGTATTTGCTGACAATATCAGTAGTGTCAAGCCCGGAAATCAAACCGTCCACTCTAAATGAGCCCGCCATCTGTCTTCACCTCCATCGCCTATATTCTTTCATCCACAATCAGACCGATGGCCTTTTCAATACTGGCCACTAAATCCAGGATCTTCTCCGGGGGAATCTCCCGCAGGACCTCTTCTGTTTCCGCGTTGATCACCTTGACCATTATGCGCCTGGTCTCTTCGTGGATGTCAAAGCGCAGTCTTTTATCGAAAATCCGCAGAGTCTCATTGAGCTGTCGCACACGTTCGGATAAAACCTGGAGCCAATTTTCCCCGGATGACTTTTCTTCCTGTTTTTTTCGGTCCAGAGGCGTCGGAGACGTCTCGTGTTTCTCTGGTCTTTCCTGAGGCTCAACACGTTTATAGTGCTGCACAGATCCTTCTGTCTTTTGAAAGTCGGGGTGAATTTTGTCGACACGCATCTTGATCACCTCCATGTATCAAGATCACCTTTGATCACGAAAGGCCGGCCGGACTGGACCGGCCGGCCTTTCCAGGCTAAACCTACCGCAGATTAGCTACTCTAAGCTTAACTTATCCCAAGAGTTGCAGTACGGACTGGGGTCTCATATTGGCCTGGGCCAACATGGCCGTAGCGGACTGGGTCAGAATCTGGTGCTTGGTGAAGTTGGTCATCTCTTGAGCCATATCCGCGTCACGGATCCGGCTCTCCGCAGCACTCAGGTTTTCAATGGAAACGCCCAGGTTGTTGATGGTATGCTCCATCCGGTTCTGGAAGGCACCCAGGTCGTTCCGGAGAGAGGTGACTGCTTTTGTGAAGTCATCAATGTACTGCAAGACCTCAGCAAGGTCGGTTCCGCCTGCGCCGATCGATGTGCCAGAGAGGTTGCTCTTGTCTAATTCTTTAATCGTAACATTCAGAGCATCTCCAGCGGCAGCGCCAATTTGGAACCCGAAAGAAGTACCGGAACCGGTACCGTCCCCGATCTTAATCAGGTCCTTACCGTTGAACTTGGTGACAGTGAAGATCCGGGAAATTTCATCATTGAGATGTTGATACTCTTTTTGCAGCTCATCCATGTCGCTATCTTCCAAGGTTCCGTTTTTGGCTTGGATGGCCAGCTCTCTCATGCGGTGCAACATGGCGTGAACTTCATTCAAGGCACCCTCAGCGGTCTGGATTAAGCTGATCCCGTCTTCCGCGTTTCTGACGGCCATTTTCATACTGCCAATCTGTCCGCGCATCTTCTCGGAGATGGCCAACCCGGCGGCGTCGTCACCAGCCCGGTTGATCCGCAGACCGGAAGAAAGTTTCTCCAGGGTCTTCCCCATGGCCCGGTCGGTGATACCCAACTGTCTGTGGGTGTTCATTGCAGAAATGTTATTGACGATTCTCATTACAGATTCCTCCTTGATTTTTTATTCTCCCTCATTCTCCGGCCGGCCGTACCGGAAAACTCAGGGACGGTAAAACATCCTTTGTTTTACCTTTCAATATTTATATCGGAACTCCCCAAAAAAACTTTATGATTTTCTCAAATAATTTTCTAAAAAACTCTATAAAATTCTATTTGCCTCACCTTAAAATCTTAGATTCGAAACCTGGATCTGAAATCGGCCTTACGCAGTATGGAAGTGTCGGGTTTCTTCAGATTCTCCATAATATCCGAAAAATCAATCTCCTCATCTTCCCAGATTACCTTCTCCATCTCTTTAATGACTTTAATGTCTTCTCCAAATCGCCGGAATAAAGAAGAGAACTCACTGATGGCTTCCCCTACCTTAGGCAGGGAGTCGCGATCAAAACGCAGCCCGGCCAAAGTTTTCCCAAATAACCCGATCTCCATC
>DATCJV010000166.1:0-8276 GCA_036562625.1 Bacillota bacterium
CTCCGGAATTATTGACGGAGATTCGCCAAACGATCCTGGAGCCCACCATCCGAGGAATGGCGAAAGAGGGGTATCCCTATTCCGGCCTGCTCTATGTGGGCTTAATGATTACGGACGACGGTCCCAAAGTGGTTGAGTTCAATGTCCGCTTCGGCGACCCGGAAGCCCAGGTTATTTTGCCTTTATTGGAAAATGACCTGCTTGACATCTGCTCCGCGGTGATTGAGCGCCGTCTGGATCAAGTTGAACTCAAGTGGAAAGAGGCCTCTGCTGCTTGTGTGGTCCTGGCCTCTGCCGGATACCCCGGCTCCTATGAAGTAGGCCAAAGGATCACCGGTTTTTCCGAAGCGGCAAAAATCCAGGATCTCCTGGTCTTTCACGCCGGTACCAAAAGAGAGAAGGGTATCTGGCGAACCGCCGGCGGCAGAGTCTTGAACCTGGTCGGAATCGGACGCGATCTTCCCCAGGCTTTGGCCAAGGCCTACCAAGGAGCGGAGATCATTGATTTTCCCGGCTGTCAATACAGGAAAGACATTGGATGGCGGGAACTGAACCGTCACAAGCTGTGGAAGAATCATTGACCAAATTCAATAGACCACAGGTTATTGTTAAGATAAGGTTACTTACAGCTTTTCCCTCCCTGATCTTTTCTGATTCCGGGAGGATTTTTTCTTCCACCATCGAAATCTAGAGAAGGTTAGAAATCCCGGTATTTCCATGTTTATGGATTTTTTGACAGTATTCAGAGTATTATAGAATATAAAACGGCAAAACGATTGAAAATCCTGATGGAGAGGGGAATAACGTAATGCGGCAGCTGATTCAGAGCGGCGGACCTGTTATGTATCCACTACTATTATGTTCGGTCCTGGTGGTCACCATCACCATTGAACGCCTCTGGTTTTTCCTTTCGCAGCGGGCGGACTTGGAGGACGTCAAACGCGTAGTACTTAGACTAATGGAAAAAGAAGCCCCTTTGGACGCCATTCAGTACTTGCAGCGGATTAATCATCCGGTGGCCAGAATGCTTCAGTCCGCTATGGTGTACTTTGGGAAAGAGCGGGAGGTTTTAGAACGCAACTTAAAAGAAGCCGGAGAGATAGAGATAAAACGCATGGAAAGAGGCCTCGGTTTGCTTGATGTAGTAGTAACCGCTTCACCGCTCTTGGGGTTGCTTGGTACGGTGAATGGGATCATTCAAAGTTTCAACATCTTTTCCGCAGCTCAAGGTCTACCCTCCGCCACCGCTTTAGGTCAAGGAATTGCTGAGGCCTTGATCACCACTGCCGCCGGTCTGCTGATCGCCATTCCGTCTCTCTTCATCATACACTGGTTAAACAGTATGATTGAGCGACGCGTGCAACAGATGAACTTCTTCAGCAAGGACTTTCTGGAGAATTATGGAAACAGAGGTGTTTCCAATGATGTTTAAACGTACGATCCGCAAGCCTCACATAGATATCATTCCTATGCTTGATATCGCTCTTTTTTTATTGTTCTTCTTCTTATTTACTACTACCTTTAGGACTGCAGCGTCCGGGATTCCGTTGGAGTTGCCCAACTCCAGCCAGGGAACGTCCATAGAGAAAAGAGTGGTAGTGAGCATAGACAAGAACGGGCGCATTTACTATGGATCGGAACCCGTCTCTTTGCATAGATTAATCACTACTTTGCAACCTTTGGTTGCTGATGATCCTAACCTGCTGGTGATCATCAATGCCGATACCAAAGCAACCTATGGCAAACTGATCGAGGTTATGGACGCTATTGCCTCAGCAGGAGTGACTATGCCTGCTTTAGGTGTGGAAAAAGCCGAGAAGCGCTTGTAGGCGGATCCGGGAGGTTATTAGGCATGAAATATCTCCGCCAAAGGGATAACTTCAGATATGTCACCTCTTTCTTGATCGCTCTTTTTCTTCATGCCCTATTGCTGTTATGGCAGAATGGCGTCTGGGGTCAGCACAGTAGGGAGCTTCAAGTGATCAGAGTCTATTCCCGCTTGGTGGAGGTAGAAAACACTCGGAGTATTGAGCGGAAATCTACACCCAAACCAAAGGTGGAGGAGAGAGCAGCCGCAACCGATTTATCCAATAATGTTACAGAAAAAAACCTCTCTCCGCAGGCAAAAGTCGAAGAAGAAAGCCAGTCCACTGCGGTTACTCAAAAAAAGCCCGCTCCCCGTCAGGTTCCAGCGGCTGAGCAGAGAGAACCGGACAGTTCCCCGCACGAAGCGCTCAAACCGGAGACGGAAACCGCGTCCAGCGAGGTGGAGGAGATACCCGCCAAACCGGCTCCGCCGCCTTTACCGCCGTTGGGAAACGGCCGCGGGATGCTGGTAGCCAATTATACCTCTTATCCGAAAGACTTGTTGAATAAAGGAATTGAAGGAGTAGTCAGAATCAGAATATTTATAAATGAAGAAGGAGCTCTCGCCAAAGAGCCGGAGCTGATCATGTCTTCCGGTCACAGAAAACTTGACGAGCATTGTCTGCTGACCATCAAAAGGTTATGGAAGTTCAAACCTGCTCCCAAACCTTACAGATTATCCGTAGAACTGAGTTTTACCAATGATGAGGTAGAGGGTCCGCGTTTTCTGGAAGAGGCCACCTATCTTTCACCGGAGGAAGGAGGAACCTCGGAATGATCCCAGGGGTCTTTACACGCGCGCGTACATACAGATACGCCGTAATATTCTTTGTCTTAATCTTAGCCGTGACTATAGCCGGCTTAAATTTACCGGGCGCTTGGGCTGAAAATAACCAACCTGCCAAGAAGAGTTCCACCCAAGAGAAATCCGGAAATACCGCTGTTATAACTCCTGTAGGGAAAGCCCCGGAGACCATAATTCCTCAGGTTTTTCCAGGCCGGGTGGTGATTGGTAATGATTACATTGCCGTGGCCGTGAACAACTCCGATGACGCTACCGGACGCTTCGGCGTGAAGGTTACAGGAGGAGACCCTTACCGCACAGGTGACGAGGAACAACCTTTAATCTATGGCTTTGAGAAGCCCTGGACCTCCTATACGACCATTCGGATCGACGGCACGGATTACATATTCGGTGGACAAACCAAGAAGCGCTCCGGTGTGAAAGGACTCTACGGCGAACTGGTCACCCCTCCCACCGTAAATCCTGAAACCAAGGCGATCTTTACCACCTATCGCTTTGGCGCCATCGAAGTCACTCAGGAGATCTCCATTGTCGAAAGTACCACCACCGGCCTTTGTGATACAGCCAAAATTAAATATTCCGTAGTGAACAAGAGTGAACTGCCCCACGAAATCGGGATCAGAGCGGTGATCGACACCATGTTGGGTCAGAATGACGGCGCGCCCTTTCGCATTGCGGAGACCTCTATTCTCACGGATACAGTCTTTAAACGAGAAGAGCTGCCCGAATTCTGGCAGGCTTTTGATACCTTGAGGGAGCCCCGGGTGATTGCCCAAGGAACCTTGCAGGGAAGAGAGGCTACCCCCCCTGATGCTTTGTATTTTACGAATTGGGGCAGTGTGGCCGACTCCCACTGGGATGTCCCGCTGGTCCCGAACCGTGATTTTACCAGGACCGGCGAGTTTGACCTGGACAGTGCGGCGGTTTATATGTGGAATCCGGTTACTGTGGCGCCCCTGGACACCAAGACCTATGTCTTCTACTATGGACTGGGTGGAGTAACCGTGGTGCCCGGTGATTTACAATTAGGCGTTACTTCACCTGCTGAGATCTCCCTGGGGGAGACCGATAAAACTTACTCAATCATGGCTTATATCGAGAATACCGGTGAAGGTCCGGCGGTCAGCGCCAGGGTACGCCTTCAGCTTCCCTCCGGTTTGGAACTGGTTGGGAAGCGCCCGGCCGAGACGGTCATCGGTAATCTGAAGCCCGGAGAGATGACCCAGGTGTACTGGGAGGTAAAACCGACCGGGAAGATCATTGGCTTATTCCAATTTGAGATCGTAGCTTCCGCTGTCAATCTCCCGGAAAATAGAGTGCGCAGGAGTATCAGAGTGGTCGGACCGCCCAAATTGACACTGAGCGTAATCCCACCGCCGCCGTTGAAAGTAATTGATGAAAAGATTACACCTATGCCTTATCCGATTGAGGCCGTCATAAAGAACAACGGGGAATCCATTGCTTATGGCGTAACCGGCAGTCTGCAAATTGGGCAAGGCATGAAACCTGCCCCCAATGAAATAATTCAAAAGTATATTGGGAACCTTAAACCGGGAGAGGAGTATAAATTAACCTGGCACTTGATCCCGGACGGAGTGGGGATCCGCAGTTACTTGGGAGTGCGTTTTGCCTCCAGCTCCACTAAACCCGTGCTTTATATCACCGGTATTCGTCTGCCGGTCTTGACGCCCAAGATCAGGCTGGTGCCCTTGGCTGATGACGTGAAACCCGGAGAGTTTCTGGCTGTGGAAGTGAGAGCGGAACATTTTTCAGCTCTGCAAAGCGCCAGGTTTAACATAAATTTCAACCCCAAAGTCATGGATGTTGTGCGCGTCTCCAGAGGCCTCTTCTTTATCGAAGACCGTTCCTTTACCCCCTGGAACCCGGGAGTGATTAAACCTGAGGCAGGACAGGTCAGAGGAGTCGGCGGGGAGAGAAACTCCCCGGCGCCCTCCGGGATTACGCTAGCCACTATCCATTTACAATTAAGTAAAGATCCTGGAGAAGGATTATTAACAGTGGATAATTTGAGTCTCTGGAGTGAGGAAAACAGTATTCCAGTTTACATCATCGAGGGCTTACGCATAAGAATTACGAATAAAGGAGGAGTGGAGATTGTTCCAGTTAAAATCGAACAATAACATGCTTACCAGCATGTTGAAGGGCATACCAATCCCTGTTTTCCTGGTTTTTCTCTGTGTTTTTCTGTTTTCCTCCCCGTCTTTCGCCAAGACTACAGAGATTAAAGATGTGCCCCCCAACCATTGGGCATATCAAGCGGTTCGTCAATTGGTAGAAGAGGGATATTTGGGTCTCTACGAAGATGGATCCTTTAAGGGTGACTCCCCGGTCAACCGGTATACTTTGGCCATGGTGGTCTCGAAGATTCTGGTTGAGGTGGGGGAAGGAACCACGGTGACCAATCCCCAAGACGTAGAATTAATCAGGAAACTTTCCAATGAATTCCGAAACGAACTTGTCTTATTGACTATAGAACATAAAGCGCTGGAGGAAAGGTTAAAAAAGATCGAAGAATCCAAGTTGATCCTGGCCGAAGACCAGACACAAGCCACCTCAAATATCCGGATGCTCTCAGGAGAGGCTAAGAAGCTCCAAGCCGAAGTGGCGAAGATTGCCGCAGAGATCCTGCAAGACAAAGCCAGAATCACCATGCTGGAAGAAAAGTATGAAACCCAAGCCCGCCTCCTGGAAGAGCAAAGCCAGGAGATTAAGGCTCTTCAGGAAGAAGTGAGTAATAACCGCTTATACATGATCTTAATTGGCTTGGCCGGAATTTTAATTGGGATCAGTATATAAGTCGCACTGTCCGAATTCCTGACATAAATTAGCCCGGAAATTCTGGCGAACCTCTTCTTCTATTTCCCGGGCTAAAAAGTCTTGAGCGGCTTGGACCATGACCTGAGTCATTCGCCCACCCAGTTTACCCAAGTTATACGGGGAGTTCAGTAATATTCTCCTTCCGTCGCGGGCCTTCTTGAGCTTAAGCTTCAGCTGTTTATGTCCTGAAATATACTTCATCTTCATTCTCCTTTTTTACTCGCATATCTCTCACAGGTCTATTGATGATTTTTTATCAAAGACTAAAAAAATATGTGGTCCTCCTTGAAAAAAAAGAAGATAAATTGACAAAGTATTACTCCTCGTTTATAATACAGAGGTGACTAATGAGATGCCTTTCGAGTTTAAGATTAATATCGCACCGATTAAAGAACAAGTCGGGCAAACTCTGCAACAAACAACAGAGCTGAAACTCCCGGACTATAGCGGAGTTAAATTTCCGGATCCCTGGGTGATTCATACCCGGATTAACCATACTTATGACGGTTATTATGTTACAGGGCAAGCCGAAGGTCTCTTCACTACCTGCTGTGACCGGTGTCTGGAACCTTATACCAGCCGTCTTACCGCCGAGTTTAGCCAGATCTTCGCCTCCCAGCAGGATTTGTCCAAGGACAATGCATTAGCCTCGTATAAGGTATCCTCCAAGAATCAACGGGCTAATGATGGCTTGACTGCGAAAGAGCCGGTGGAAGATGAGAAAATTCAGTATTTCTCCGGTGATGTGCTTGATTTAGCAGAAACGCTTTGGGACTCGGTAGTCCTGTCCTTACCAATGAAATATCTTTGTGCTGAAGAGTGTAAAGGCCTTTGCGCCCAATGCGGCGCCAACTTAAATATTACTACCTGTAAATGTGAGAGCAATTATCTGGATCCACGCTTGGCCAAACTGGGCGAATTGTTCAACCTTGCAGCAGACAGAGGCCTTGCCGTGAACAAGGATGAAGGAGGTGGTTCAGATGGCCAACCCAAAAAATAGACATTCCCGTACCAGACGGAATATGCGCCGTACGCACTGGAAACTAAAGTTGCAGACTCTCTCCGTATGTTCCCATTGTCATGAACCCAAGTTGGCTCATAGGGTCTGCCCAAGCTGTGGATATTATGATGGGAGACAGGTAATGGAGACTGCCGAAGCCAAATAAAAAAGTAAAAACCGAGAAAAGGTCTGGAAACGACCTTTTTTCTTTATGCCTGCTTACATCAACAAGGCAAAGTTCGTTTTTTTTTTTTTTCGCGCCGGGCGCGCTTGACGCCAGAATACGGAGTAATTTTGAGGTTCTTTTCTTTTCTTTACTTTTTTATGTTTTTTTGCTATATTTTTATGTGAAAATGATGGGGGTGTTATACTGTGAGAATTGCCGTCGACGCCATGGGTGGAGACTATGCCCCGCATGAGGCCGTTCTGGGCGCGGTTGAAGCCGCTAAAGAATGGAATGTTCCTGTTGTACTGGTCGGCCGGGAGGAAGAGCTGAAAAAAGAATTGGCTTCGCTCGAATATCCGTCCGACTTAATTTCCATAGTAAACGCAGAAAAAACAATTGGTATGAATGAGCATCCTGCTACCGCCGTGCGGAAAAAACGCAACTCCTCGATTGTAGTAGCCAACCGTCTGGTCAAAGACGGCGAGGCTGATGCGATCATTTCCGCGGGAAATACCGGCGCCGCCATGGCCGCCTCCCTACTCACCCTCGGACGAATCCCGGGAGTCTCCAGGCCTGCCATTGCCATCCCCATGCCGACGGTGAAAGGGGTCACGGTGCTGCTGGATGCCGGCGCTAATGCCGATTGCGACCCCGAAGATCTGTTACAATTCGCCATCATGGGTTCAATCTATGCAGAAGCTGTTTTAAAGATTACCGGGCCAAAAGTGGGCCTTCTCAATATCGGAGAAGAAGAAGAGAAGGGTAACCGGCTGACGTTGGCCACCTACAGTCGGCTAAAAGAAAGTTCCCTGCATTTCATCGGTAATGTAGAAGGTAGAGACATCCCCTTTGGCGTCTGTGATGTGTTAGTCTGTGATGGCTTTGTCGGAAATACCATTCTAAAATTTACAGAGGGGTTTGCCGCAGCTCTTTTTTCCTTGATGAAAGAGGCCTTGCTCAGTACAACACGAACGAAATTTGGGGCTTTCCTGATTAAACCCGGGCTAAAATCCTTAAAAGCCAGAATGGATTATTCAGAGTACGGCGGAGCCCCTTTGCTCGGTGTTCGTGGTGTAAGTATCATCAGCCATGGTAGTTCCAATGCCAAAGCTTTCAAGAACGCCATTCGCTCCGGGGTCAACGCCATTAACGAAGATGTGACCGGAAAAATTCACAAACTGATTACGACCGACCAAAAGAAATCCTGAACATTGATGCTACCTGCCACCAACATTTTCAAGTGAGGAGGAGTTTTTCATAGAAAAAAGAATAGCTATGCTCTTTCCGGGTCAAGGCAGTCAATTTGTAGGAATGGGCCGTTCGCTATATGAAGCCTCCGCAACGGCAAAAAACCTCTTTCACCAGGCTGAAGAGGTTTTGGCCCTGCCTCTCTGCAACTTATGTTTTAACGGACCCAGCGCTGACTTGACAGATACCAGAATCGCCCAACCCGCTATCTTAACAGTCAGTTACATAATCTTTCAACTTTTAAAAGAAAACGGAGTGACTCCCACCTGGGTGGCAGGCCATAGTCTCGGTGAGTATACCGCCCTGGTGGCTGCAGAGGCCCTCGACTTTGAAGACGCTTTACGACTCGTCAA
>DATCJV010000175.1:0-5624 GCA_036562625.1 Bacillota bacterium
CCCTTGGATTTTTCGGTCCAAGAAACACTGGAGCTTGATGCGGAGAAAAGGGATTACCCAAAGAACCAACACGAATTACGGGAATTATGGCGGAAGATTGTAAAACACCAAGTTTTACTGGCCTACTATGATGAATGGAAAAACCAAAAAACAGAGGATCCGTCTTTGTCTGCGGCAGAATCTTCCGTTCCCGAGGAGAAGCTTTTAAAAGAGGCGATCGAAAAGGTTAAAAAGAATCTCACCGCCACCTTCGACCGGATGCTGGAGGGGACCATCGAAGAAAAGTTTTATCTGTACTTGGATGCTATCGCCAACAGTTATGACCCGCATACGGAATACATTCCTCCGCAGGAAAAGGATGATTATGATATACATCTCTCCGGCGCTTTTTATGGAATCGGCGCTACTCTGCAAAAAGAAGGGGAAAACATTAAAGTGGTAGAGATTATTCCCGGCGGACCATCCTGGAAGCAGAAGGAGCTTCAGGTTGGCGACCTCATCCTCCAGGTGGCCCAGGAGGATGAGGAACCGGTGGATGTGATCAATATGCCTCTAAACGACGCGGTTCGTTTGATCAGGGGAGAAAAAGGCACCACCGTCCGGTTGACCGTGAAAAAACCCGACGGCCAGATTACTGTCATCTCCATAGTTCGGGATTTGGTAGTGTTAGAGGAGGCTTATGCCAAGTCCGCCATAGTCAAGAATACTCAAAACCTGGAGCAATATGGTTATATCTATCTGCCCTCATTTTACCATGATTTTCAGCGGAAAGATGGGCGAAGTTCCGCCCTAGATGTTAAGGATCATTTAGAAGAACTGAAAAAAGCAGGCGTATCCGGAGTCATCCTTGACTTGCGCAACAACACCGGGGGTTTACTCTCGGATGCGGTGGAGATGGCCGGACACTTTTTACAGACCGGTCCTGTAGTACAGGTCAAGGAGAGGAATGGAAAGATTAGAGTCTTACAGGATACCGACCCTCAAGTTACTTATGAAGGGCCGCTGGTTGTCCTGATCAACTCTTTCAGCGCTTCGGCTTCAGAGATTTTAGCTGCGGCTTTACAAGACTATGGCCGAGCCGTAATTGTGGGCAGCGCACGTACTTTCGGTAAAGGCACGGTGCAAGTGGTCTATGTTAGCCTGGATGACATCTTGGACTACATTTTCCCAGAGAAACAAGCTTTAAAACCTTTAGGATATATTAAGTACACTATAGAAAAGTTTTACCGGATCACAGGAGGTTCCACCCAATTGAGAGGGGTTGAACCGGACATTATCCTACCTGACCTCTACAGCTACTTGGATTACGGAGAAAAAGCCACGGATTATCCTTTACCTTGGGATGAAATCCAGACTCTGCCTTTTGAAAAATGGCATAATCAGCTGTCAACGACGGATTTGAAAAAATTAGCCGCCAACAGTGAACAACGGATAGCGGAAAATCAAGGGTTTCAGTTAGTTAACAAAAATATCGAACGTGTTCTGGCGGAAAAACAGTCGAGCGCTCAGTCCTTGAAGCTCGAGACTTTTCTACGGCAAAAAGAGGCAGAGGAAGCGGAAAAAAGCGCCTTTGAGCATCTGAAGGCACAAAAGTCAAAGTATGTTTTTACAGCTATAAATAGAAAAAAGGCTGATGCAGGGGATGGAGCAGAAGGTAAGGAGGTCTTTCAGGCGAATGCCGAATGGATACAGGCTTTAAGTGAAGATTTCTATCTGGAAGAGGCGATAAACATCCTTCAGGATCTCATCGCCGTACAAGCCGTAGATGCTCTATAGGCTTTAATCTGCGCATATACTATTCTTTCCGCTGCTTTTATGTCTTCTTCGGTGACCACCGGTTTCTGATCTTGAGTGAAGTGGAACTCCCAACCGAGGTCCGTCCATTTATTCTCGGCCAGACCGTTAAAGGGCAAGATCTCGATCTTTCGCAGGTTGGGCAGTTTCGCCGCGAGGTTACCCAACGCCTTCAAAGCTTCCGGCTGATCAGTCCAACCCTTGATTAAGACATACCGGAGCCAAACCGGAACCCTCAACTCGGCCAAGCAACGCAAGTTTTCCAAGACCGGTTCGGGCTTGATCTCGGTTATTTTTTCCGGGTGAAGTGGATGTTTGATGGAGAACATTACTAAATCAACTTCTTTGACTACCCGCGCAAAGTCCGCTTTTGATCCATAACCGGAGGTGTCTATCGCCACATGCCAACCTTCCGCCCGCGCTTTCTTCCCTATTTCCGCTGCAAACTCCACCTGCGCTAGCGGCTCACCGCCGCTCAGTGTCAAGCCCGGCGGTGACGGTAGAAAAGGACGAAACCGGTCTATCCGGCGTATTAAGTCAGTAACGCTAATCTCTTCTCCACCAAAGAAATTCCAAGAGTCCGGGTTATGACAGAAGATACAACCCACCGGGCACCCTTGAAAAAAAACCACCGTGCGGGCGCCCGGGCCGTCGACCGTGCTGAAACTATAGATGGACTGGATACGCCCCATTTACCTTACCCCTTTTTACATGCGTTCATGAATCGTCCGCTCAATTACTTCCTGTTGCTGTTCTTTGCTTAACTTGGTAAAGTGCACCGCATAGCCGGATACGCGAATGGTCAGATTGGGATATAGTTCGGGGCGCTCCATGGCGTCAATCAATGTCTCCCTGCTGTAAACATTGATATTGATGTGATGACCGTGCGCTCCAAAGTACCCGTCCAGCAGGCGGCTAAGGTTTTTCACCCGTTCCTCCGTGTTCTCTCCTAAAGCTCGCGGGGTGATGGAGAAGGTATAAGAAATTCCATCTCTGCAGATTTCATAGGGCAGTTTGGCCACAGAACGCATAGAGGCGATGACTCCGTTTTTTTCCCGGCCATGCATAGGGTTGGCGCCCGGAGCAAACGGCTTTCCCGCTTGGCGGCCGTCCGGGGTCGCACCGGTCTTCTTCCCATATACCACATTTGAGGTTATGGTCAAGATGGAGAGGGTTGGCACGGCATTTCTATAGATGGGCTGTTTGGCCAGGGAGGCGAAGAAGTGTCTGAGCACTTTCACAGCCAGCCCGTCCACGCGATCATCGTCATTACCAAAACATGGGAAGGTACCCTCAATTTCAAAACTCTCGGCTATTCCCTGATCATTTCGGATCGGCTTTACTCGGGCATAGCGAATTGCGCTTAAAGAATCGGCTACTACGGATAGGCCGGCTACACCAAAAGCCATATGCCGATGGGGATTGGAATCAATCAAGGCCATCTGGGCGCGTTCATAATTGTATTTATCATGCATGTAGTGGATACAGTTCATGGTACGGCTGTATAAAACCGATAGCCAGGTTAAGACTTTTTCATAGTTGCTCCATACTTGATCCCATTCCAAGTATTCTCCGTCCAGTTTGGGGACGTCCAGCACTTGTTCTCCTGTGTTTTCGTCTTTTCCTTGATTAATCGCTAAGAGTAAAGCTTTGGCCAGGTTGACCCGGGCTCCGAAGAATTGCATATCATGGCCGGTCCTGGTGGCCGAAACACAGCAAGAGATGGCATAGTCGTCTCCGAAGATCGGCCGCATCAGTTCATCGTTCTCAAATTGCAGAGCCGAAGTTTCAATGGCCAACTCTACGCTGAAATCCCGGAAAGCTTGAGGCAGCCGCGGGCTCCAGAGGATGGTCAGGTTCGGTTCTGGAGATGGTCCCAGATTCCGTAGAGTCTGCAACCACCGGTAATCGGTCTTGGTCACCAACGGACGCCCGTCTTCCCCCATTCCGCCTAAGGCCTCTGTGGCCCAGACTGGATCACCGGCGAAGAGTTCATCATACTCCGGAGTGCGTAGATGCCTGATTAACCTAATCTTAATTGCTAATTGATCGATTAATTCCTGGGCGAATTCCTCAGTGATCTTTCCTTCCGCCAGATCCCGTTGAATGTAAATATCCAAAAAAGGACTGGTATGCCCGAGGGACATGGCCGCTCCGTTTTGTTCCTTCAATGCCGCAAGATAAGCAAGGTACAACCATTGTACAGCTTCATGGGCGGAAGCGGCCGGACGGGAAAGATCGCAGCCGTAGGATTGACCCATTTCAATCATGCGTTCCAAAGCGCGAATCTGGTCGGCGATGTCTTCCCGTAGGTGGATGGTAGTGTCATCCACATTATCCAGGGAATATAGATCTTTTCTTTTTTCTTCAATCAGAAAATTAATGCCGTAAAGGGGAACTCTGCGATAATCTCCGATTAAGCGTCCGCGTCCATAAGCGTCAGGCAACCCGGTAATCAGTCCCAGATGTCTGGCTTGTCTCATCGCCGGAGTATAAATCCGGAAGATGGCCTCATTCTGAGTCCGGCGGTATCTGGTGAAAATCTTTTTCATGTCGGGATCAGGTTCCACACCCCTGGCTTGACAGGCGGCTTCCACCATCCGCCAGCCACCCCACGGGTTCACCATCCGTTTCAATGGTTTGTCAGTCTGCAACCCAACAATTAATTCCCGGTCTTGATCGATGTAGCCCGGACCCCAGGCGGTGATGCCTGCCACTCGTTTGGTATCAATCTCCAATACCCCGTTGGCTTTTCGCTCTTCCTCCATCAGCGCTTGGCATTTATCCCAAAGACCTTTGGTACGTTCTGCAGGACCTGACAGAAAGGTGGGAGTATCATAATAAGGCTCGTAATTTTCTCGGACAAAATCCGAGACGTCAATACGCTGTCGCCAAGTAGTACCCTTAAAGGAGCGCCATGGATCCATATTCATCAATCCCTTCATCATTAGTGGCAATAAAAAACCGCCTGGACAATTTTATTTTGCCCAGGCGGTCGACATTTACTTATCCGTACTCCCTCGTGGTTACGCCCACCTATCCGCCAGTCATACGGATGGTTTTATTGTAAAAGCAAATAATGGTAGAGTCAAGATCTTTTTCTTAAAGGAATTATTAAGTAACTGAGGAATTGAGAATAAGTCATCTCTCTAAGGCGAAAGGGGAATAACCTATTGGAGGAGTATACGTGTTATTACAAAAGTCCCCTTGGGGTGCTGGCCATTACCGGAACCGCAGACGGGATCAGCGCCATCCGGTATGTTGATCATTTTTATCCGGAAGAGCGGATGACTTCTGGGTTTGGCCGTGAGTTCGGAGCAGATAAATTAGACCTGCTGCCCTCACCTATGTATACCTGTCTGATCGAACTTGACCGGTATTTTGCCGGAGAGTTGAAGGAATTTTCCGTGAAGATTCTACCGACTGGAACGGACTTTCAGAAAAAGGTCTGGCGGGCGGTGCAAGAGATCCCTTATGGATGTACTGTCTCTTACCAAGAAATCGCGCGCGTGATTGGGAACCCCAAAGCCACTAGAGCAGTAGGTAACGCCAATCATCGAAATAAGCTTCCCCTGCTTGTTCCGTGTCATCGTGTAATTGGAAAAAACCGACACTTAACCGGATATAACGGAGGCTTATGGAGGAAAGAATGGCTTTTGGCCCATGAAAAAACCTACAAAGACCGTAGATGACTAATTGATTTTGTCTGTAGAGAGCTTCGCGTTAAAGTCTCCAATCTGTAGTGTTCTGCGCCAGCATTCATTGTACAGCAGATCCGGATCTATCTCCGGGAAAAGTCTTTTGGCGCTCAAATATAGAAGCAGGGCGGC
>DATCJV010000180.1:0-5388 GCA_036562625.1 Bacillota bacterium
TAGCTTTACGGCTTCGCTGTTCCGCCCTATAGGGTTTTCTCATAATATTGTTGCTATATATCTAGCAACAATCTAGCGAGGGCAGACAGAGAAGGGAGGTGGAATTAACAGCATAAACTTTATAATTTTGGATCACAAATGACGAAACTTGACCAGTCTTTTGGTGGTCCAAAAAAAATGACTAATTTTAAAAACATTAAGGAGGCTTTTAGTCTTGAAGAAACTTTCTGTTATTATGCTAGCTTTGGCTATGACTCTATCCATGGCCGTTGTCGCTTCTGCGGCTGAGTTCGCTCCGTACCTCGGTGGTGAGTTCCAGGTAACCTATGATGGTTCAGAAGCTGAGGAATATACCCCGATTGAAGTTGAAAATGGTGGAAACTGGGCTAGATTCAAAATGATGCTCACCGGAACCGTGGAAGACGAAGAGACTGGTACTTGGGCGAAAATCGGTACCAAACTCTCCACTTGGAACACAGAAGAGGCTGCTCCGATTTATGAAGCCGGTATCAAAGGTATCGGTGGAGTGCTCGACATCTGGTACAACAGTCACGAATACGAGAACGCGAAACGCGGTCAGATTCCCTTATATCAGGTAATGGCCAAATTCGGTGGAGACCCGATGTTTGATAAAGCCCCTGGTAATGTCTTCGCCGCTGATTTCAACAGTGGTAACATCAGAGCAAACTTAGGCGTTGATATTAACAAAGGTTCCGAAGATGGTAACGTTCTGTTGATTGGTGCTTGTACTTTTGGTTTTGACGGCGGCGAAGTTCGTGCAGCAATCCAATCTGATAAAGCAAGTGATAAAATCTTCTTGGTTGGTGGCGCCTACGAATTAGGTTTTGGTAAAATCGAGCTTGACTTCCTTTCAAATAGCCCGGATGAAGGCGACAGCACCAGCTATGTCCAAGGTTCTGTTAGCTTAGCAGATCTGGGACTCAAAGGAACTTTCGTATTTGACCAAAAATTCTATTTCCCAACCGATGGCGGTTATGGTGTTGGCGTTGAGTTTACTGGTATTGAGAATGTTGTTCTCGGCGCTAAAATGCTGATGGCCGCTGATGATGCTGACGAGAACGATGAGAATGCTATCACCGACTTCTACGCTGGCTACAACTTCGGTGTCTTCGAAACCCGCGTAGGTTCTTACAAAGCTGGTAAAGACGGCGACAGCGTCTTCTACGCCGCTGCTCACGTTGGTATGTGGTAAGATTTCCTAAGTCTCTTAGGAAGCAGGAAGACTCCCCGATCGGGGAGTCTTTTTTTATTAGTCAGACCTTTGAACTGAACCTCTTACTCTCGCCTGATTTTGCCAAAGCACCAATCCCTAAAAAGAGGGACATCACTCCGGATCCTACCTGGCAAAGACATGGCTGCCAATCTGCGTGGTGACCGGACGGGACCAGATCCACTTGGAAGTGGTCTTCGCCGGATTATAAAAGTACAAGGCGCCGTGGGTCGGATCCCAGCCGGATAAGGCCAGACGCGCCGCTCTGTACGCCTGGGCGTTGGGGTTCATCCAGATCTGCCCGTCGCGGACCGTGCAAAATTCGCCCTTTTTAAAGATGATCCCCCATAGATTATTCGGAAACCTGGGGCTCTTCAGCCTGTTCAGCAGTACCGCGCCTACAGCCACTTGTCCTTCCAGCGGTTCTCCTCTGGCCTCCGCATAAATGACCCTGGCCAAGAGGTTGAGGTTGGCGTTCTGAGTCCTGTCAGTGTCATTCTCTCTTCTTTGCCCACCGGGCTTTCCATCGGCGCCGGCGCCGGTATTGGTATGGGTGTCGCCTGCCGTCTTTCTTTCCACTCTAGCTACAGTCTCTACCCCATCTGAAGTGGTACTCTTCCCTTGATGCGCTTCTCTTCCGGTTGTGGTCTGTGTATTATTCATCTTAACCGCGGCGCTCCGGTTTGAAAGACTACTTTCTTCCGAGTGGCTGGTCCTCTTCTCCCTCTGCCCGGCAGTTTCTTTTCTATTCGTATTTGTGCTTTTCTTTCTTCCGTGCTCATCTGTGGCCTTCCCGCGCAGGTCGTGAACTTCCCCTGGCAGGGAAAAAGCCAATGCTCCCATGGCCCCCAGAAACGGTATAAACCAGCCCACCAGAAGGAATAAGGCCACTTTACGCAGGTGTCTTGGTTCCAGAAACCTTCTCATACAGCTCACCTCCAATCTAGATGATAACATACACCAATCAAATAGGCAGGCCTTAATCATTTCATATTATGTAAACTAAAGGCAGTATAAAAACTCCCGATCCCTGCTTGCAAAGGAGCAGAGTTCGGGAGTTTACAGTGTCTCCACGCCTCGCTCTTCCGGCTTTCGTAAACGAAGAATGGAGCATGCTCTGTCTTGGTCTAGACCGATGGAGAGCTGTGAATGAAGTTACTACCTATAAGCAAGTCCTAAGCCAATAAAGATGGCCTCTGCATGGTCGTCATAAGCCAGGTTAATCACAAAAGGCGGTAAAATTCGGTAAAAGGCCTCCACCCCAACTACTAAGATTTCATCTTGAATATAATACTTGGGCCCGAGAGTGAGAAAGAAGTCCGCTCTCTGGTCTACATATGTATAACCGCCACCAATCAAGAGATTCAGCCCGTCTCTGGAGTTTAACCCGATCTCTCCATAGAGCCCGGAATGACGCTCAAACTCCATGATGGTGTTACTCAAAGAAATGTCGAAGGAGGGCGTTCCCCCTTTTTTATACTCCGAAAAGATCTTGGTGAAGATGTCATCCTGATGAAAATAGCCCATCCGGTGATATTCCTGGTTCTGATTCACACTCAGCCACACACAATTCTCCCACCCGATATAGGAGAGACCCGGCGCCGCCGTTATGATTATTAAAAATAAAACAGTCAAAATCGATAATGCCAGTTTCTTCGCCACTGTCTTCTGCTCCTTTCTGAAAAATTGTCCCGGTTTGGATTGGGTTTACCATTAATTCAACTCACCTCGAAGACTAAGTACAGATTGTCAACAGAGCCTTCTTCAATCGCTGAGATAGATTACTCTTGAATTTCTGTTCTCCGTAAAAAAATCCTGCCTCTTTTCGCTCCTTTACCAATTATTTTCCTGATTTGCCTTTCCTGAGTTCTGGTGGGACGCCACTTCAGAACCTGGCGAGCCTTCCAGAAAACCCGAACTGTTATTTTTTCGGCCGTCCCGTAATATAAATTACTAGTCATCCATAATAAGCTTTTTCCCTCATCCGCCTGGCCTGCTGCCTCTATGATCAGCAAAGAAACGAAGGAGAAAAGCAATGAAGACGATCTTGGTCACCGGTGGCGCCGGTTTTATCGGGAGCAACTTCATCCATTATCTTCTCGGTAACTATCCCGAGTATAAAGTGATTAACCTGGATCTTCTGACCTACGCCGGTAATTTGGAGAACCTGAAAGACCTGGCCGGCCACGATAACTACCGGTTCATTCAAGGGGACATCTCCTCTTCCGCCACCCTGGAGGCGATCTTTAAAGCAAATTCCATTGATTATGTGGTTAATTTCGCCGCCGAAACTCATGTGGATCGCAGTATTCGTGAACCCGAGATTTTTGTGCGAACCAATGTTTTGGGTACAGCCAACCTGCTGAATGTGGCCAGAAAATACTGGGTAAATAGAGACGATTCTTATGGAGGAAATAAATTCATTCAGATCTCTACAGATGAGGTTTACGGCTCCTTAAGCGCGAAAGGCTTTTTTACTGAGGATACTCCTTATAATCCATGCAGTCCATATTCGGCTAGCAAGGCCGGGGCGGATCTGCTGGCCCAATCTTTTTACGCCACTTACGGTTTTCCTGTGGTCATCACCAGATGCGGTAATAATTACGGACCCTACCAGTTTCCGGAGAAACTCATTCCCTTGATGATCAATAACGCCCTACAAAAAAAACCCTTGCCTGTCTACGGTGACGGTTTGCAGATCCGGGACTGGCTTTATGTTGAAGACCATTGTGCCGCCATCACTCTGGTTTTACAAAAAGGAAAGATCGGAACAGTCTATAATATTGGGGGTCGTAATGAACAAACCAACCTCCAAGTCGTTAAGACCATCATTCATTACCTCCAGAAACATGTTGACCCACTGATTACTGTTGAACTGATCAAGCATGTGGCAGACCGTCCGGGTCATGACCGCCGGTACGGGATCGATCCGACAAAAATCCAAACGGAACTGGGCTGGTCAGCACAGACTCCCTTTCATATAGGGATCGAAAAAACTATCCGCTGGTATCTGGAACATCAAGAATGGCTGAAAAATGTGACCAGCGGCGAATATCAACGTTATTATCAGAAAGTCTATGGCGGATTGGAACAGTGATAAAGACCGGTATTGAACTTTCGGGAAGGGAGGTAAAGCTATGGGGCAGTTCAAGATTACTCAAACCGGTCTGGACGGGTTGCTCATAATCGAATCCGAGGTCCGCACAGACGAACGCGGTTATTTTATGGAAACATATAACGCCCGGGACCTGAAAAGTGCCGGGCTTTCCCTGAATTTTGTTCAAGACAACCATTCACATTCAATAAAAGGAGTCTTGCGCGGTTTACACTTTCAAAAAAAACACCCACAGGGAAAATTGGTTCGAGTGGTAGCGGGTTCCATTTATGATGTGGCTGTTGACCTGAGACCGGCTTCTCCCAGTTTCAAAAGGTGGTTTGGGGTGGTTCTCTCCTCTGTCAACCAAAAGCAGTTGTATATTCCAAGAGGGTTCGCCCATGGGTTTTTGGCGCTTTCCGAAGCAGAAGTCATCTATAAATGCACTGACTATTATGACCCTGAGGACGAGGACGGCATTATCTGGAATGACCCTGAGATTGGGATCGAATGGCCTGAGCACGATCAGATTGTCATCTCGGCGAAAGATGCTCGACTGGGTAATTTTGAGGAGGATAGATGCGCAATAGATTGTCTTTATTGACTTTTTGGTATTTCAGTGCCCGAAACGTATCCTTCGGTATACGGCGGTCAAAGAATTTACACCACTTCCAGTGACTTTCATTAAGTCTCACTTCCTGGTTCTGCCCTTCTTTTAGTCTCGCGACACCCCTCTGCTGACTATGTACGGCTAATCTTGTTTCAACCGGGCTTCCTACTCTGTTTCCGCCCGTCCGTGAGACCTCCTGGGTAAGAAAAGAGCGGAAACTTTCTCTTCCCGCTGTCAGGGTGGACCACGGACTTTCACCGATTGGATCGCGTTCATGCCGGGGGTATAATGTAAAATAAGTAGAACCCCGGACAAATGTCCGGGGTTCTGATGAAGAAGATTTCTGGCAACGACCTACTCTCCCAGCCGGTCTCCCAACCAGTACCATCAGCGCTGAGGGGCTTAACTGCCGTGTTCGGTATGGGAACGGGTGGTTCCCCCTCGCTATTGTCA
>DATCJV010000183.1:0-3980 GCA_036562625.1 Bacillota bacterium
GACGTAGAGAACGATAAAATTTCTTGTATAGCTCGTTTTTTGCCTCTTCGGTAAAGTAAATAACCACATTTCTGCAGATAATCAGGTCAAAGTCATGCTCAAACCTGTCTACAAGCAAGTTATGCTTTTTAAACGTCACCGCTTTGAGAATATAATCACTTAAATAATAATATCCATTGTCTTTACGAAAATACTTCTCCACCAACTCCCTAGGCAAACTCTTGAGTTCATTCTCCGCATACATCCCGGCTTGGGCTTTGGCCAAAACGGTTGCGTCAAGATCAGTTCCTAAGAGCGTAGCCCGGGACAAGGCGGATAATTCATTCAAGATAATGGCTACAGAGTACGGCTCCGCCCCATTGGAACATCCGGCGCTCCAGATTTTAACCCTTGGCCGTTCCTTGAGGAGTTCCGGAAGAATAGTCTTCCATAGATCCATGTACCGTTCTGGATTGCGGAAGAATTCCGATACATTGATAGTCAGTTTCTTTAAAAACTCCTGGAATCTTATAGGGTTTGTCGTCAATACCTCCAGGTACTCTTCGTAACTCTTCAAACCCCAGAGGGTCATCAAGGAATGGATCCTCCTGTCCATCTGCTGGCTCTTGTATAAAAAAAGGTCTATTCCAACCAGTGTTGAGACTTTCGATTTGAACTCCGCATAACTTAATGGCATCCTTACTCATCCTTTTTCCAAATAAGTTATTCCAATCTTAACCGGCAGCGCTTGGCCTCAAAAGCTTATCTAGGTCTTTTTCGACAGACCGTTTTCATTTCCTGCCGAAATAAAACCGGGAGCAACAGATAAAATTTCTCAGCGCCCGTCTCCGGCGGGGTAAAGCTAAAACCTCGGCCACCTGTAGGGAAAGAGCATAAACCGGCTTCTTCGGGGAAGATTATTTACGGAGGGACTACACATGGAAAAAATTCGTATCGGTGTGATCGGTACCGGAATGGCCTGGGAAAAACTGCACTATCCCGCTTTCCGCGAGTTGGCTGAGTATTATGAAATCGGAGCCGTCTGCGATCTCCAACCTGAACTGGCAGAGAGCTGGGGACGGGTGCTGGGTCTCGCGCCCAATGACATCTATACCGATTACCGGCAATTAATCCACCGGCCGGATCTACAAACAATTGATATTCTAACGCCAATCGCCGACAATCACCGGGTGGCGGCTGAAGCGGCCAAGGCCGGGAAGAACATTATCTTGGAGAAGCCGATGGGCGCCACCTACCAGGAGGCTTTGGCTACTCAAGAGCTGCCTCTTCGCTACGGGATCAAGATGATGATCGCCGAAAACTACCGGTATAGCGAGGAGTTCAACATCATCAGAAAACTGGTCACCGAAGAAAAACTGGGACCGCCGGTTTTCTTCATCTACAACAACACCAACTGCTTTCCATGCGCCATGAAGCAGAACACATTTTCCGCAAAAGAGTGGCGCCAACACCCGGTATACCCCGGCGGGGATATACTGGACGCCGCCATCCATAACCTGGCAGGCATCCGCCATATTTTCGGCGGCATCAAAAACCTGCAAGCCTTCGGTCTTCCCCAGGATGACGATTACAGCCCGTATGCCGCTCTTACTGTGAATTTGCAGTTCTTCAGTGGAGTAATTGGTCAGTTCTCCTATTATCCGGCCGGTCGGGAACCGCAGAAACCCTTGATCGGTTTGCGCATCTTCTGCGCCAACGGCCTAATTTACCTGGAAAACACCACTTGTGGGATTATTAACCTTTTTTATAATAACGGAGACCATGAAGAAATAGGCTTTCACCCCATGCGGGGCTATTACAACGAATTCTTAAACTTCTATCATCATCTGCACGGCCGGGAAGCCTTGGGGGTCCCTCCCGAGATGGAACTGGGAGATATGCGCACCGTCTTTGCCATCCTCCAATCAATCCGGGAAGTGGAGATCGTCAAAGTAGACCGGGAGAACGCATATTCCATCGTATAATACCCGGCCATTATGGCCAGGTTAAAAAGAAAAGTGGGCATTATGGAAAAATAAGGTTAACTTTGCGTAAAGCGTGAATTTTTAACATATTATTTTCCCCCTTGCAAAACGGCCTTCATTATCCAATGGTATATTTGATTCAGCAGAAAACCTTTTCATTTTCCTCCCTTTTATTAATAAACAGAGTGAGGCTGGGCCGCATAACTCACTTGGTGGCGCAGACCACCCAACCTTTTCGTAAGGAAAGGTTCGTAAAGCCGAGTAAGCGGGGGCATGATACCCGCTGACGATGCGGTGGAGCCAAAGGCTCCAAGTAAAGGAGAGCTGTTCCCACAGGTAATACGCTTCCTTGTGTGAACAGCTCTTTTTCTCTCTGCAATATGGGTTCCGGACCCCTGCAGCGTCTACACCAACTCCATCGTATTCCGTATTCACGAAAAATTTATGGTTATAAGAATTACTCAAACGCCACTAAGTTACCTTTTACCGATTAAATCCGGGGAAATTCCCAAATAAGAGGCGATATGCTCCTTTTTAACCCGCTTTTCAATCCCGGGAAAATCCTGTAGAAACTCGTTATACCTCTGGACATCACTTTTCAGGAGAAAACTGCTTACTCTTTTCTCCTCGATCCTCTTATGTCGCTCCAGAATCTTCTTGGCCAACACATGCCAACAAGGGTGACTTTCAAATAATTCATTCAAATTTGCGACCTTCGTTACAAAGATCACCGAGTCTTCCTCCGCTACAATACAATTGTTCACCCCTAATTTTAAGTTACAGAAAGCGCTATGAGAGATGATTAAATCATCTTCACAGAAAAAATGCTTAGTGAATTCATTACCCCGTTCATCAAGGCCATAACACCTAAACAGTCCGGAGATGACATAGGCCATATTCTTCAGTTCCCCACCGCTTTTAGTAAAAAACTCTCCTTTCTTCATCTTTTTACGCCGTAATTTATCGGTAAATTTTCGTAATTCATCGTCGGATATTTCAGTTAAGGAGTTAAAAGATGAAGAAATTTGCCTAAAATACTTTTCTTTCATCACCAATTCCCCTTAGTTAAAATTCCCACCCCTTCGGGAGAATATAAAAACCGCCATCTTAATAACCTCAATCTAAGATTATCATTAAATGGCGGTCGGATCAATATTCACTCACGCGCTCGTCAGCGCCTGACAAGTAAAAAGGCAGAAATTATTTTCGTCCTAATAAGCCCGGGCAAAAATCACTTCGCATTGGGCCTGCTCACCACAGCAGACGCATTTCCCCCTGGTCTCTTCTTGATCAAAGGGGATACATCTGGCTGTAGCTCCGGTCTTCTCTTTGATCGCATCTTCACATTCTTGTCTCCCGCACCAGAGCGCCCGGATAAATCCTTGTTTCTTCTCCAGTTTGCTGATGAATTCTTCCATATTCGCCGCACTTTGTGTTCTTTCTTCCCGATTCTTCAGAGCCTTTTGGAAGAGGTTATCCTGGATCCGCTCCAAGAGAGAACCGACTTCCTCTTCAATCCGCTCCAAGGAGACAAAGATCTTTTCTCCTGTATCTCTCCTCACCAGTACCGCCTGGTTCTTCTCAATATCCTTGGGGCCGATCTCCAACCTGATGGGAACCCCCTTCATCTCCCATTCATTGAATTTCCAGCCCACCGAGTAATTATCCCTCTCATCCATCTGCACCCGGTAATTCTTCTTTAACTTTTCCAAGATTTCCCGGCATACCTCCAAAACTCCGGGTTTATGTTGAGCCACAGGAACCATAATCACCTGCAAAGGAGCGATTCTGGGCGGCAAGACCAGTCCCCTGTTGTCGCCGTGCACCATAATGATAGCCCCGATTAGTCTGGTGGAAACTCCCCAAGAAGTCTGCCAGCAATACTCCAGCTTGCCTTCTCTGTTCTGAAACTTAATATCAAAAGGCACTGAGAAATTCTGCCCGAAATTATGAGAGGTACCGGACTGCAGAGCCTTCCCGTCATGCATCATGGCTTCAATGGTGTACGTGCTAACC
>DATCJV010000185.1:0-21760 GCA_036562625.1 Bacillota bacterium
TCGGTTCTGGTACTACCGCTGCAGTCGCCCAGAAACTCGGACGCAGGTGGATTGGCTGCGATATCAATAAAGGAGCTATTCAGACAACCAGTAAAAGGCTACAGTCTATTATACAAGAACAAACCAAAGAATTATCTGAACCAGTCCAAAAACCATTAATCAATGCGGATGATAACAACAATGTAAATGTTCCTCCTGCCCAGCTTTCCTTTACAGTCTGGAAAGTCAACGATTATGATCTAGCCATTCAGCATAATGAAGCGGTGAACCTAGCTTGTGAATATATCGGAGTGGAACGTACCCGTTCCGACGGATTCTTTGACGGGACTTTGGGTAAAAGACTGGTCAAGATCATTCCTTTCGGTCACCCGTTAACCCCTCTTGACTTAGAGGAAATTAAAAAAGAACTGGAAGCCCGTCCTGAGGAAGACCGGAATATCGTACTTGTTTGTCTCGGAAAAGAACTGGCTGTCGATTCCTGGCTGGAAGATTGGAACAGGTTAAGAAAAGGCAATGATGCAGTTAACCGGATAGAAGTAATTGAACTGCGTACTGACCCCAAATACGGAAAGTTCATTGTTCATTCCCCAGCTTCAGCCAAAGTTGATATTCAAAAGGAGAACGAAAAAATCAAAGTCAAGATTGAAGACTTTATTAGCCCGACAATCATCGAACGTCTGGAAATGGATATGCAGATATTCAAAGCTAAAATCACTGACTGGCGAAGCATGGTAGATTGTGTAATGATTGATACTGCTTATGACGGAAAGGTTTTTAACGTTGTTCTATCGGATGTTCCTGAAAGAAAAAATGATTTGGTAAATGGTTCATATGAATTACCTGCTCCCGAAGGAGAAACAATGGTAGCAGTAAAGATTATTGATATGTTAGGTGAAGAAGTTCTAGTGGTAAAAAAAGTTTAGGCGAAATATTAATATAGCTGTTTTCGCAGCGCTATTTAAGAGGAGACAGAATCAGATGACCGTTTATAAGTTATTCAGGAACAACTTAAACCACCCTCCTCTACTGACAAGATAATAACTGATTACCCATTGATCGGCGGGGAAAATTTACCCCGCCGTTTTCTTCAGCGCGTCCAGATCTTTGATCCGGATCGTGGACAAGTGATAATCAATGATCCCCTCTTCCTTCATCCGTCCCATCTCCCGTGACATGGACGGCCGGGAGACATTCAAAAACTCCGCCATGGCGTTCCGGTTCAGCGGCAAGGTAAAAATGGCCTGACCGGTCTTTCTGTAGTAATCCAGGAGAAAAGCGGCGATCTTGCCTCGCATGCTCTTGATGGTTAAGTATTCCACCTTTTTATTGAGCAGCATGGCCTTTTCCGATACTATTCTCAACATATTCTCAATGATCAACCGGTGGTGGAGACAGACTTTGTAGCACTGTCCGAGTATCTTCTGTCTGGAAATAAACAGAACCTCACTGGCCTTTTGCGCCACCACTGAATTGGGCCAGACCGGTTCCTTGGTGAAGACTACCTCGGCCCCGCAGAGCGCGCCCGGTTCCAAGATATCAATGACTATCCGGTCACCCGTAGCATTCTCCTTAATGACCGCAGCTTCCCCCTGTAGTATAATACCGAGGGATTCAAACTCTTCTCCGCTGACGGCGATAAAATCATTCCTCCGGTACGTATTGAGCTTCGGCTCCAAGCAGCCGAGCATGGCCAATAAGTCAGGGGTGGCGACGCCCTGAAACAGCCCGGCTGTTTTCAGAGGGTCAATATATGCCGAAAACACCGTATCACCCTCCTTTTTTGTAGCTATGGCTACCGATTTTTTTCCTTCATTATATTACTATATAACCAACAAAGCAAGAATTTACCAACAGGCAAAAAGGGAATTTACTCACGGGTAGCCAAAAAGTGAGAGGAGGATGATCTCCCATGATCACAACGAATAACCCGAAAAACCCCTTCGACATCAGTGGTAAGAACTCAATCGTCACCGGAGGCGCGATGGGTATAGGGTTTGGCATTGCCCGGCGCTTTGTGGAGGCAGGCGCCAATGTGCTACTCACCGATATTAACGGAGAGGCTGTACAGGCTGCAGCGGATAGACTGGCGGGCGGTCCCGGCAGAGCGGTGGCTATGCAGATCGATGTCAGCCAAGAAGACGCCGGCGCCAAGATGGTGGAAAAATGTGTTGCGGAATTCGGATCAGTGGATATTCTAGTGAATAATGCCGGTATTTTCCCGTCAGTACCCATGCTTGAGATGGAACCGGCCTTGTTTGACAAGGTGATTGCCATCAACCTCAAGGGGCTCGCTTTCGCCTCCAAGGCCGCAGCCGCGCAAATGATTAAGCAAGGCAGGGGCGGAAGGATTATTAATATCGCCTCCATTGACAGCATACACCCGTCCATGGTGGGGCTGGCGGCTTATGACGCTTCCAAGGGAGGAGTCGCCATGTTCACCAAGAACTTCGCCCTCGAAGTGGCGCCCCACAATATTCTGGTCACCGCCATCGCCCCCGGCGCCATTAATACCGAGGGTACCGGCAAGCTCAGTGAGGAAAGTAAGGCAGGCCACAAGGAGCGAAGACAGATTCCTGAAGAATTCATCAACATGATTCCACTGGGCAGAGCGGGCGAACCGGACGACATTGCCAAGGTTGCTGTCTTCCTGGCCTCGCCGGCAGCGGACTACATCACCGGCGAGTTGATTGTGGTCGATGGCGGACGTCTGCTAAAGTAAAGCCCCAGATTGGTCACTGACTGATGAGAAAAGCGATTTTAGCTTTGGCTAAAATCGCTTTTTCCAAAATCGCGCCTCCCCACAGCTGGGATATTCGGACTAAACCGGCTGTTTCTTAAGATTTTATGTTTTCGAACCTCAACCCCAGATTATAAGTCTGCTCTATCCGATGGAACCACTTTAGTCTTAAAACTATAACCACTCCTACTCTTTACTGCCCTGCGCTCTACTGACCAGGTCATAAATGATTCGGGCGGTGATTCCCCAAATGACGCCCTCAACTGTCTGATAGACCAGTACCTTATGTCTGAAGCCGCCCCAGGGTTTCCTGTATCTTTCCGGCAGACCTAATTTGGCGGCCGGCAAAAGGACGACCTCCTGCCTGGTCTCAACATCGATATAAGAAGGGTGGATCTTCGTCATCACCTGATATTTTTCCGGCTTCGTCTGTTGAAAATAGGAGACCGGCAAGGTAAAGACCCTCTCCACCTCTTCCGGGTTGATCTTCATCTCTTCAGGCCGCACTCCGGTGACGCCGACAAAAGCATCTACCGTTGTCCCCATTAACGCTACCACAGTATCCAATCTACCGATTATTTCGATTTTATCCGCAGATATCCCCAGTTCTTCCCGGGTCTCCCGCAAAGCGGTCATCTCCAAGGAAGCGTCCTGCTCCTTTTCATACATCCCTCCGGGCAGGCAGATCTCTCCGCCCTGTCTAATGTCTTTACACCGTTTTTCAAAGACAATATGATATTCATCATTGAGCAAGGTTAACAAGACCAGGACAACAGAGTTGTAGTATTCATCCTTCCCGTTAATACTCGGAATGGACGGCAGTTTGCTTTTGAGAGCTTCCAGCTCATCTCTTTTCATCGCAACCTACTCCCCATCCTCAATTGTTTTTGATCTTCCAAATCTGCTCCCCTCTGGCCGGCAGCATTGAAAACCGTATTTCCAAAACCCAGATGGATTTTATTATAGTCATCTCTGCTCTGTGAAATCAAACATTCGTCAATCAAGTTATGGATCGCCTGGTATCTTCCTCTTCCTAATATTCCTCCTGCCCAAAAAAATCCCTGCAAAATTAATGACCAGGAATATTCTTTCAGGAACCGGACTGCAGTTTATGACAAGAAAGAGGTTCCCTCCAGAACCTCTTTGCGTCTTAATCCCCGTCTCAACCCGGGAGTTAATGATGAACATTGAGACCGCTTCATGCTAGGCCGTAGTGGGGATACAGATCCGCTGCCCGATTAATAACCGGTCCGGATCCAGTCCGGGGTTTACCCGGAGAATCGCTTCTATAGTGGTATTAAACCGCCGTGAGATACTGAAGAGCGTATCACCTGCGACCACCGTATAGAAGAAGCCGGGACAGGCCGGACCGGGAGCGCTGGGAATGCAGATCTGTTGCCCGATAAAGATCCGGTTGGGATCCAGCCCTGGATTTACGCGTAAAATTGCCTCCACTGTAGTGTTAAACCGCTGGGCAATGCGGAATAGATTATCCCCGGTCTGAACGGTATAGAAAAAACCGGGGCAAGCGGGTGGCGCGGCTGCCGGAATGCATAACCGTTGTCCCACAAAGATCCGGCTGGGATCGATCCCCGGGTTAGCCCTGATAATTGCCTCTACAGACACATTAAACCGGACCGCGATGGCAAACAGGGTATCTCCGGTCTGTACTGTGTAGAAGAACCCGCCAGGACACACCGGTGGCGGTGGCGGAACCACCACCGGGATACAAATCTGCTGCCCGATCAAGAGCCGGTTGGGATCGATCCCGGGGTTCGCTCTCAACAACGCCTCTACTGTTGTGTTATATCTGGCTGCGATGGAAAACAGTGTCTCCCCGACTTGCACTGTATGGAAGAACCCTCCGGGACACGGTGGAGGCGGTGGCGGAACCACAGCCGGGATACAAATTCGCTGCCCGATCAAGAGTCGGTCCGGATCAATTCCAGGATTCGCCCTCAGTAACGCGCCTACTGTTGTATTATATCTAGCCGCGATGGAGAATAGCGTCTCCCCGGCTTGCACTGTATGGAAAAACCCCCCGGGACACGGTACCGGTTGCACCCGTGGGATGCATATAGGGATCCCGGGAATTACACCAATGATGCCAAGGATCGGGTTGGCCTGCCGGATCGCAGCCGCCGTAACCCCAAACCTGGCAGCAATCGAGGCCAGAGTATCCCCTCTTTGGATAATATAGACTTCTCCATCCGGGCAGAATGAGGGAAACTGCTCACCCTCTACTTGACCGGCCTCTGTATGCTCCGGAGCTTCTACCGGTTCTCCTCGCAGGTCAGAAGAAACCGCATCCTTCGCCCCGGATGAATGCTGGGGAGAATCCGGCGTCTCAGCGGATGCAGCCTGTTTTTCCTCGTCTTTTGGCACTTTTTTCACCTCCGGGTCCAATCTGAACAGAGTGGACTGGTTTGTCCGTCCCTTTATCCTATGTACGGAAAGGTCCGAAGGTTATTCCAAACTCCGCTGCCTAAAGCCTATTTTCGCCAATCGCTTGGATGCAGTCTTTTTCATGGTCTATAAAGCAATCAGCCGGAACTGACCGGCTCATCTGCTGCCCTCAATAGACGACAGCTCAACAAAGAAGCCACCTCCAGAAGGTGGCTTTTCACAATAGAGAACAAGTTTATTCTGCGCTCCGGTTCTGCTCTGCCTTGAGCAGAATCACTCCAATCAATAGAAGTAAAGGAAAGACCATGGCGACAAATAATCCTGTTTTTAAACCAAACTGTTCCGGGCTGAGTTTATTTGCCTCCGCCAAGAGCGCCAGTTTGTTTATTTTCTGCGTCAAATCCGACACCCATCCGGCCAGCCACGGACCGATCGCCCCGCCCAGGTCGCCGCAGATGGCCAGTACGCCAAACATGGCCGTTCCCCCCTTGGGGTATGCCTGTGCGGTCAGGCTTAACGTTCCCGGCCACATCAAAGAGACGGAGAGGCCACAGAAGGCGCAGGCAAAAAGAGAAACCAGAGGAATGTGGGCAAATACTGCCACTCCATAGCAAATAAGACACAGAACCGCACTGACTGCCAATGCGGTCTGCAATGGAATCTTATCCCCCCGTATCCCATAGAAGGTGCGGCCGATCCCCATGAAAACAGCAAATAGACATGGGCCCAACAGATCGCCCGCCATCTTCGGCACCTGCAGTCCTTTTTCCGCAAACAAAGATGACCACTGGGACATGGTTAATTCAGAGGCCCCGGCGGACAACATCAGAAGTAAAGCGAGGCCAAATACTCTTGAGGTAAACAACTGCTTGAAAGGAGTTTTTTCTTCTTTGGCGACGGGATCCAGCAACGGCACTTTCCGGAATTTTAATAAATTATAGGCCGGAAGCAACGCCCAGAGGACTGGCAGGAGAAACCAGAAGTCCGCCCCTAAGACTTTAAGCAATAGGGTGGTGATGGAGACCACCCCTACTTGGCCCCAACAATAAAAGGAATGCAACAGACTCATCGCCGCCGCCTTGGCTTCTCCCGGCAAGGACTCCACGATCGGACTGATCAAAACCTCAATAATACCACCGCCTACGGCATAGATGATGACTGCGGCCGCCAGCCCAACATAAGCCGATGAGAACAGCCGCGGTAAAATTCCCAGACTGGCCAAGCCCAGGGCGCTGCAGGCATGGGCCAACACTGCCGCTCTACGATAACCGATTTCATCAAGGTACCTGGCAGCCAAGATATCTGTAACAATTTGAGTGCCGAAGTTAAGCAAGATCAGACGGCCAATCATTTCAAAGGAAAGATCATATTCAGTCTGGAAGATGATAAAGAACAAAGGGGCCAGATTGTTCACGATCGCTTGTGTGATAAACCCTAAATAGCAGGCATGAAGTGTATGTTGGTATGTATATTCCCTCATTCAATCTCCTTCTCTCCCACCTATACTGCGCGTATACGCTGTGTCTCCCGTAAAATCCATGTTTTTCATTATACCACACTTCAGCGCTGTCTGGGAGTGATCTCTGCTGCGTTATATTCTGAGCTTTGAATGATCCTCGACATGAACACCATCAAAAGCAAGTCGGCAGGAGAAAGAAACCGGTATCACCCGATTTCTTTCATCTTCCGCCGCAACAGGCTGTCACTCTTTCTTCCCGTTCTGATCACTCTAAACCATTACCAGGCGGCCACAGCTTTTTTCCTAAAATCATCCACTTCCCTGGTTAAGCAGTAATCATTCGCCTCCAGGACAGTGAGGAACTCTGTCAGCAGGACGGAAAAACCCCCGTCTTTCCGGGTCCGGATATATTCCGTATAAACCTTCCGGGCCTCAGGATCCATCCGTTTGGTGTCATAATGGAATAAAGGTGTATTATTACAACCGAATAATGCAAAGGTCACATATTGTTTTAGTAACCGCCGCACTGGTTCCACCCGAGTGGAAGAGCCATACTCCTTGATGAACTGTTCCTGTTTTTCCGCCCGGGCCAAAATCTCATCCCACTCGATCATCAACGCGGCATCCTTTACCGGAGTCCGCTCCGACTCGGTGGCCATCAATTCAAAATACGCCACTAGATCGGAAGGGAGTTTCTGGTAGTATTGACGGTAGAAAGTATAGTCAATAACGGGAAAGAAGAATCCTTCCGCAGTTTCTACTTTGAAACCGTTCTCCGTTGTCTCCAGTAATAACCCTTTCAACTCTTGATCGGAAGTATCTCCAAGGTTCTCCAAGGTCCAAGTCTTTTGATAAATCTTGAAAATTTTCTCCTGTAAGCTAGGGTCGGCATACCGTTTCTCCCACTTTACCAGATTGGCCTGTTGCACTTCTTCCAGCCCCAGCACAAGACGGGCGGCGTTTTCCCTGGAGACGAAGTTGAGCTTCTCCTCCAGGTACCTCAGTACTTCAGCGACTGTGAGCTGATCTTTGGCCAATAGTTGATGAAACCCGGAAATCACCTGCGCCTCTTTTGTCTGCTGCAGATGATCACCGGCGACTATGCCCAATAAAGAGAGCGCCAATATAGCGCAGGTCGCAATGATTACTGCTCTTAGTCTTCGTTTTTCCAAAATTGTCTCCTCCTTTCTTTCTATCATACTATAAACGCTACCCGCTGCAGGCGCGCATAGATAAGCGCCAATCCGCGTACACAATAATACAATACAGTAAACGATAAATTCCAAACATAGTTTGGGCGTAATTTTTTCCATAAGCTTAATACCGGCTTCTGTGGTAAAATAACTGTAGTCTGTTTCCGGTCGTAATTTCCAATTTTCACCAACACGTCGACAAACGACGTACGCTCGATTACGGGAACTAATACTGATGACGCCTCGTAGATTATACTATCAGAGACAAGCTATACTTCAGAGGAGTACGGGCAATTATCATCACAGAGAAGGTGCGTGACATTAGTGACAAAAAAAAGGGTATGCTCAATGATTGCCGCGATAATCGTCGTTATTGCCATTATCCCCAGTCTGCTGAGTCTGGCCGACGAATTGAAAAAAGTAAAGGCCTATGAATTCATGGTGGACGGTGAAAAATGGTTTACTGTTTCCCTGTCGGATCAGGCGGCTATTGAAGAAATTTTAGACGAATATAAGCAACAATACTTACAAAACGTTGATCAGAACGCCATAATAAAAAGGGTGTACATTGCCCAAGAAATCGAGTTTGTCCCGGTGGAAGCCAAACCGGAAGAACTGGCGCCTGTAGAAAGGGTTAGAGAACGCATCTATGCCGTAGAAGAAGAAGAAGTGAAGATCACGATAAAAAGCGGGGATAATCTGTGGAACCTCACCAAAGCGCACGGGCTTAAACTTGGTGAACTGGAAATCTTAAATCCTGATGTCAATCCGGACAAGATCTACCCCGGAGACATCCTGGTCGTCAAACCAGCAAATCCGGTATTGGATGTTATTGCGGAAATAGAGAATACCATCACCGAACCCATCCCTTTCCGGGTAAATTACCAAAAAGACCACAATATGTATAAGCACCAAAAAAAGCTGCTGAAAGAAGGGGTGGAAGGAGAGAAGGAAGTAGTCTACGACATCATCCTGCTCAATGGATACCAAAGCTCCCTGCAGGTAAAGAGCGAAAAGACCCTGAAGGAACCGGTCAACGCCCTGGTACGAATCGGTACCAGAACTACTGTTTACAGGGGCGGCAAAGTAAATTATGGAGTAGTCAACGGGAAAAGAATTTCCAGTCTATACGGTTACCGGATCCACCCCATTACCGGTAAGAGACTATTTCATGACGGTTTGGATATCGCCGCCAATCATGGCAACGCCGTTTATGCTTATACCGACGGCCTGGTTGTGCAAGCCGGTTGGAACGGCGGATACGGTATCAGTATCTTGATCGACCATGGTAACGGTCTGAAAACCAGATACGCGCATCTCTCCCGTCTCAATGTCCGCGTCGGACAAAAGGTACAAACCGGCCAGAAAATCGGCGCTGTCGGTTCTACCGGAAACAGCACCGGGCCCCACCTTCATTTTGAGGTCATTAAGAACGGCAAAACCCAGAATCCCTTGAATTATCTCTAAGCTCTCCGCGATGAATAAATAGTATTACAGCCGCGCCGATAGATGTTATTCTTTATGTCCTCTTTCTGGCACCCTGTTCTTCGCTTTGAAATATAATATTGCGGAGAGGAGGGAGGGAGAGAGGTATTTGATCTAATTGACCTGCTTTGATGCTTAATGTTTAAGAGGCGCAAAAGGGGCGCGCATACGCGTAGCCCCTTTTACTCTGTGCCCACTTTGATTTGGGATAATCCTTTCAGCTGCCGGGTTTCGTTTGCTCAGTGTCCGGCCGGTCAAATTCCACCACGAAGTCAGTCCTTTTTGCCGGTATACACCAGGATCGCATCACGCAAAAACTTTGCCATTCCCGGTTTTTCCCGGTCATAATAGGCGGTAAACCGCGGATCCTCCACATACATCCGGGCCAACCCGGCGTGGGCTTCTTTGCTGTACTGATTCCAAGTATAGCCTAACCACTGGCGGTGCAGATCCGCAGTTTTCTGTCCCAGCTCACCTGCGGGGTCGCCGGTGGCAAAGGCTTCTTGCAGAGTGGAAAGAACCTCGGCCTCCAAGGCTCTCCACCTGTCATACTCCGCTTTACTCATCTGCCTAAACTTCAGGTTTGCTTCGGTCATCGTCTGAGCACCGTATTTCTTTCTGACCTCCGCCCCATATTTCTCTTCATTCTCCGCGATCAGTTTTTCTTTAAAACCCATAAACTTCTCCTGATCACTCATGATGATCCCTCCTTTCAATGCGGCAATGGTTTTCTCAACATTTGCGATCAGCAAATCCAGTTGCGCCCGTTTGGCCAGCAGTCTCTCTTTATGCTCCCGTAAAGCGCGCTCCCGGCTGAATGCCGGTGAATCCAAGAGTTCCTTGATTCTTCCCAAACTGACCCCCAACTCGCGATAGAAGAGTATCTGTTGAAGCCGGTCCACTTCCGTCCGGCCATAGAGTCGATAGCCTGTATAAGTAATACGTGCCGGTTTCAACAGATCAATCTGATCATAATACCTGATGGTCCGGGCGCTAACTCCTGCCAGTCTACTCAATTCTTTGACAGTATACTCCATAGCTATGCCTCCCTGCCGAACTCATTTTATACCTTTACGTAGCGTCAAGGTCAATAGTTTCGGGCAAAAAAAAACTGGAAAACTCTGCTTCCCTGCCAGGTCGCTATCCTTTCAAAAGTCAGTACAGATAACCGTTGTCACAATAATCTCCCATAAGTACCTGACCTTTTGGGCGCTGTCGGGCGCAACCAATGGTCGACAACCGCCGACGCCCACCGAGAGACTTTCCACTACAGGTTACGCACCAGGCGTAGTGCATTCATGTAAGAGGCGCCGGTCATCCCTGACGACCGGCGCCTCTTTGTCTACTGAATAGACCCTACCCTACTCCGTGTTTATCCGGCAAGCTGCTCTCCGGAGGATACTTGCCCGCTTTTCCTGATAAAGTTGAGGAAGATTCCTAAAAACACTAAGGCCGCAACTATACCGATGGGATAAGAGATGGACACCGGCAATTTAAATCCTTCCGGCGCTTGGAGGATATAAGTAACTGAAACAGCGCTCATAAAAGTAGCCGGCACGGTCGCAATCCAATGGTTCAATTGGGATTTTACGAGATAGACCGCTGCCGCCCATAGGGCAATCATAGCCAAAGTCTGATTGGACCAGGCAAAATACCGCCAAATAATATTAAAGTCAATCTGTGAAAGGACAGCGCCCACTGCAAATAAGGGCAGAGCAATATATAACCTGGTAGCAATCGGCTTTTGATTGATGTTGAACCAATCGGCAATGGTCAGCCGGGCGCTTCTGAAAGCTGTGTCACCTGAGGTGATCGGGCAGGCAATGACCCCGAGAATAGCCAATACACCACCGACTCCGCCCAAGAGTGTAACAGCGATCTCATGCACTACTCCACCGGGTCCGCCATTTCCTAAAGCTGCGGACAACCCGGTTGTTCCGTTATAAAAAGCCAACCCGGCCGCAGCCCAGATCAACGCGATCACGCCTTCGGCGATCATGGCCCCATAAAATACTCGCCGCCCGTATTTTTCGTTCTGTATACACCTAGCCATCATCGGTGATTGGGTGGCGTGGAAGCCGCTGATCGCTCCACAGGCAATAGTGATAAACATCAGTGGCCAGATCGGTAATCCTTTCGGATGAAGGTTGGCTAGGGTCAACTCAGGAATTTCATATCCTTGCACCAAGATCCCGCCAGTAATGCCTACGGCCATAATAATCAGGACAATGCCAAAGACCGGATAAAGCCGGCCGATAATCTTGTCGATCGGCAAAATAGTGGCTAAAAAGTAATATGCTAAAACCACAACCAGCCAGAAATTCATCGTCAACGAGTTGGGGGTAAGCTTGGCCAGCAATTGAGCAGGACCGGTCATAAATACTGTTCCGACCAAGACCAAAAGAATCACAGAAAAGACCCGCATCACATTTTTCATCGTCGTCCCTAGGTATTTTCCGGTGATCTCAGAGATACTGGCCCCGTTGTTTCTCACTGAAAGCATACCAGAGAAATAATCGTGAACCGCGCCGGCAAAAATACAACCAAAGACGATCCAAAGAAACGCCACAGGACCCCATAATGCTCCGGAAATAGCGCCGAAGATCGGACCTAAGCCCGCAATATTAAGCAGTTGAATCAAGAAAATCCTTTTCCAATCAAGCGGGACATAATCAACGCCGTCATTATTGGCCAGCGCCGGAGTAGTTCTCTCCGGATCGGGCTTGAATACCTTTTCTACTATAGCCCCGTAGACAAAGTAACCTGCAATCAGTAAAGCCAATGATAACAAGAAAGTCAGCATCAAATCCCTCCCTAAACAATTAAAATCTTTTAATACAAGCATAAACCGAAATTTAAAAAAAGGAGGGGTTTTTGGCTAAAATGTTAAAAATAATGTCCGATCTGTATAAAATAATAGTTAACATTATATTAAAAATCGAATAACAGCCGGAATTCTTTGATCTTTTTTCTGCTAATCACAATCTCTTCTTGCTCATAACCCCGCATCTTCAGCAGGTAGGAATGATTAAACCACGGTAAGATCTCCATAATCTGCTCGAGATTAACTAGATAACTCCGGTTCACCCTCATAAAACTACGGTCTGTAAACTTCTGCTCAAAATAGGTTAAAGGCTGATTGGCGTAGTAAACCCCCTGTAGGGTACAGATCCGACAGTTCCGGTCGGTAGTAGTAATAAAGACGATCTGATCGATCTCAATCAGCAGCACCCGATCCCCGTCCCAGACGGATAACTTTCGGATCTCTCCGGCAATCCGGGAGATTTTATCGCGTGTCTCATCCGAATTTGCGCACGAACTCTCAATCCGCGTTAAGGCTAATCGTACCCGTTCAGGCTCGAAGGGTTTTAAGATATAATCCAAAGCGTTAAGCTCAAAGGCCTCGACCGCATATTTATCATATGCCGTCGCAAAAACGATCTTTAGATTCTTCCTGATCTGTACAAGTTCTTGCGCTAAATTGGTTCCTTTCACATCGCCTAAACTAATATCGATAAAAGCGGCGTCAATGTCATGCTCGGTAACTATCTCCAGAGCCTCCCGTCCGTTCTTCGCCTCCCAAATCTGCGTCCCCTCAACAGGAGATGACGCTTCCTCAATTAAGTACCGCAACTCCTTCCTGGCCGGCGCCTCATCCTCAACGATCAGCAGCTTCAGCATTGAGAAAATCCCCCTCCACCCAGTCCGGAATCTTCAGCATGACCTGAGTTCCATGGTCTTTTTGGCGAATTCTTAATCCGTAATCCTCACCGTATAACTTTTGTAAGCGTTTCTGCACATTAATCAAGCCCACACATTGTTCAGGCATCTGATCCGCATTGAGTCTGCGAATGGTTTCCGTGCTAATTCCGACCCCAGTGTCTTCAATGCAGATCTGAATCTCCCCCTCATCCTTCCAGGCAATGATTGATACGACGCCCCCATTCTCCATGGGTAAAACTCCATGTTTAACTGCATTTTCCACCAAAGGCTGTAAGATAAAGGGCGGCACTAAAAAATTTCTGACCTCGTCAGGCACTTCTATAATCACTTTCAGCCTCTCTTCGAATCTGGCCTTTTCCAAATCCAAATAAGCCTCGATCATCTTCAATTCCTCGTCCAGACGGATAAAACTGTCCGTATGCGCCAGTGTGTTTCGAAAATAGGTACTGAGGCTGATCAATAATTCTCTGGCCCGTTGAGGTTTATCCCGGCACGCGGCGATAATGGTATTCAAAGCGTTAAATAGGAAATGCGGGTTAATCTGGGATTGTAAGGCCTTTAATTCAGCTTTCTGCCGCAACTTTTTATGGTATTCGATCTCAGCGAGTTCTAATTGGGTGGAAAAAAGCCTGGCCAGGCCCTGCGCCAGTGTAATATGCACATCAGAAACGGCATTTTCCCGATCCAAATACATTTTAAGCACGCCGATTACTTCCTCCCGTCTGCATAAAGGGACAAGCACCGCCGATTTTAGCTTACATTTAGAGTCCGAACATCCAATCTCCGCTTTGGTGTTGGCCACAACCATCGCCCCGGTCCGAATAACCCTCTTTGTCAAGTCAGTCAAAATCGGGGTCCGGGCATGATGATGATCCTTTCCGGTACCGGCATGGGCCAAGATCTGCTTACGGTCGGTAATTGCCACTGCAGAAGCGCCGGACATTTCGAGGATAATCTTTACCACTTCATCAATCTCCGGGTTGTCAAGTCCTTTGCGTAAGTAACCAAGACACCGGTCGGCGATGTCCAGGGCCAATTTCATTTGTAGAGCGGCCTCTTCTTCCTTTTCCTTGTAAATTCCGTTAATGAATCCTACAAATAATGAGATCCCCACCGGATTAAAGATTACCATAGGCACCCACAGAATCTTCACTAACTCCCAGGCTTCAGTAGTTGGTTTGGCCAAAACCAGGATGATGCCCATCTGCAGAATTTCTGCGAACATCCCGGCAAAATAAGCATATGCCCAGTTGTTTTGGGCTTTTTTAAAGCGGTGCGAAACTATCCCGCCGACCATGCCCTCGACTACCGTGGCGACACCGCAAGCCACGGCAGTAAACCCACCGACATTAATAGCCCAACGGTGGAACCCGGCGATACAGCCGGCAACTAAGCCCACTACCGGCCCGCCGAACAGCCCGCCTACCAATACACCGATAATTCTGGAATTGGCTAAGGCGCCCTTAACAGAGACACCCGTATAAGTCGCTAGAATCCCGATCATCCCAAATACTATAGCCATCTTCAATTTATTAGCCAAGGTGTCTTTCTGCCCGGTAACCAAATTCTTAAAGATCTCTGTCTTGGACAAAAAATAAGCGATCAGCAACAGTAGACTCATGTTGCTAAGCAGATTTTTTAAAACATAAGCGCTGGTCACATTTCCCACCCTCCGCCGCCTAGAAAAGTCTTAATTCATTTCTCAAAGCTTATCTGGATCACCAGGCTGAGCAAACCCATCATCCCATCGGACAAACAAGCAAAGGAGCGCCTGCACCAAAATTTGCTACTCCACTACCACCGCGGTGCCGGAGGCGGTGACCATCAGCATATTCCCGCCCTGGCCCAGTACCTCATAGTCAATATCCACTCCGACAACGGCGTTTCCTCCTATGGCAGCAGCTCTCTTCTCCATCTCCCGTAAGGCATTCTCACGAGCTTTAATTAATTCCCCTTCATAGGACCCGGAGCGTCCCCCGAAAAAATTGGAAAGACCGGCGGCAAAATCTTTAATGAAATTTACCCCGGCAACTACTTCCCCAAAGACTACCCCTTTGTACTCAAGGATCTTTTTACCTTCAATCGTATTTGTGGTTGTAACAATCATTTTAACCCTCCATTGCCATTCATTCGTTTAATACCACTTTTGCCAGAACCGGACCTTTTTCCCATAAATCCCGGCCGCCAATTCCCTGGCCAGGTCCGTGCTGTTTAGATGTTTGCAACCCAGACCCGAATATCTCTGCAGTTTATTGGAGGCCACAATAATAGTGGTCTGGTCGTCCACGTACCTTTCCAGATGGGCGGAATAACCCGTCGGATGAAAACCGCCATGAGCGACGACGCTTCTCTGCCCAAAAAGACGCTTAATAAACCATCCGTAGCCATATTTTATAAATCTGCCGTTATATAACGGCTTCAACATTTCTTCGATCAACCTCCTGTCAGCCAGTTTGTCTTCATATAAAGCCTGATCATACCGGTATAAATCCCTGACAGTGGAAATCAAAGCCCCTGAAGCGTATAGCAGGCCCGGCTGACAAGCATATGGCTTAGCCGGTTTAGCTAGATTCTCCACGGTCTCCCCGACAAAAAAAGAGTCCCGCATCTTTAAAGGAGTAAAAATCGTAGCCCGGATGTAGTCTTGCAGATTCCTTCCTGTAACTTTTTCGATGATCGTTCCCAACAAGGCATAACCGGTATTACTATATAAAAACCGCTCTCCCGGGCTGAACTCTAAAGGGCGCTCCGTCATTTTTTTGATGACTTCGGAGATGGCATGGTTCTTGCCGTCTTTGAATTCCCTAAGGGAAAGGTGGTTTCTAATGCCTGAAGTATGAGTCAATAAGTGATGAATGGTGATCTGCCGGCCGGGGTAAAGATGGTTGAAAAACCGGTCGATGGGATCAGTCAACCTTAGCTTTCCCTCTTGCGCCAATTTCATAATACACAAGGCCGTCATGGACTGCTGAATGTCGCCTACGCAAAAGCGGGTCTCAATTGTATTTGGGATCTTTCTGCCTTCATCGGCATAACCATAAGATCCTTGCAGAATCACCTTCCCCTTCCGGGCAATCAGGATATTACCGCTGAATCTTTCCACCTGAATTAAGTGGTGTAGAGTGTTGTTCACCGGGAATCGCCCCCTGGAAGAACCATGTTTATTACTAATTCTGCATATTTTTTCGCAAACCATCAAGCAATACTTTGTTCTCCGGTGATTTGATAAATGGTTTCCTTACCAGATCACACGGGTATTCCTTACAGTAGGCGCAGTTCGTAACGGTTTTTTTGAGAGCGCATTGCCTAATCGGGCATTCATGACTAAACTTGGAAATACGCTTGCCCTCTTCTCCAGTACACCCTTCACAGCTAATATCCTCCGCACTGAGCTGAGCGGAGTCAGTCGACCATTCTCGGGCAAGCTCCTTTTTTTTCTCCATATTACCCTCTCTGGTAGCAATAAAAGCGGGGCATTCATTACAGATCAAGCCGCAATATGCAACTTTTTTTTCCATCTTTATAACCCCCTGACTTGTTACCTTTTCACACGGTTCGTCCCATCAGGTGAATTCCTTCGCCCAGTCTATTTTTATTCCCTGGGTGATTGGGGTAAATTTCTCAGCATCCGCTTCAATCTTGTCACCAAAAGATGGTCTAACCGCTCCCTATGCCTACACATAACTAACCTATTTAATTATATATCATTTCTGATAACTTATAAAGGTATTATAAATACCGGCAAATTTTAAAAGCGCCTGTACTCTTTTGGTGAATCAACGGCTCGCTGAAGATTTTCCTATCTTAATGAGGAAAAATATAATATAATAATAAATACGGGTATGCTTTTACACATGTAATTGGTTTTGATTTGACATAAGGAGTGACAGTTGAGATGGATCTGAAAGCATTAATCAGAAATGTCCAAGACTTCCCTAAACCGGGGATTGGCTTTAAGGATATCACTACCCTGCTGAAGAACGGCGAAGCCTTACGCGCCGCGATTGACGGAATTGCTGAACATTTTTCCCCATTGAAACCGGATCTGATCGTAGGCGCCGAATCCAGAGGGTTTATTCTGGGCGCTCCTCTCGCCTATAAAATGGGATGTGGATTTGTGCTCATTCGTAAACCGGGCAAACTACCGGCCGAAACCGAACGCGTCACCTATCAACTAGAATACGGGGAAGATGCCTTAGAGATTCACAAAGACGCTATACAGCCCGGTCAGCGGGTGTTGGTTATCGATGATCTATTGGCGACCGGTGGCACAACAAAAGCCGTTATTGAGTTGGTCCGCCGCTTGGGTGGAGAGATTATTGGCGTCGGTTTTCTAATCGAACTTGACTTCCTGAAAGGCCGGGAACAACTTAAAGCTTATGATGTCTACAGTCTTATTCATTATGATCGAGAGTAAAAGACCGCTGGACAGAAGTCTTTGTTCTTAATCATTAAAGCAATCATCAAATGGAAGCAATCATCGTTCGATGATTACTTCCATTTTTTCAAGGCTTGACCCAGGAGACACTGAGCAGGCCTACTTTTTTAGTCTGCATCAAAAGGAAATTTTTTGAAAAATAGTAGGAAAAAACAATTTGGCAGGGAAGAATAGGATCAGCCGGATAAAGAAAAGGAGGTAGATTTATGAAGGATTTGATTATCTACTATTCATGGACCGGGCGCACAAGGACGGTGGCCTCGGTCATCGCTGCGGCTGTTAATGGTGAATTAATGGAAATTCAGGAGACAACAACACGAAAGAGAGGAGTCGGCTTTGTAATCGCCGCTTTTCAAGCACTCTGTGGCGTCAAGAGCAAGATTAGGGAGATGAAGTTTACTCCCGACCGTTATAACCGGATCTTTCTCGGGACCCCAATCTGGGCGGGAAAGGCCACCCCGGCAATTAATTCTTTTCTCGCTAGCTATGACCTGACCAACAAAAAAGTCTACTTGTTTTTTACTCTTCAAGATAATAAACCTCCGCATAAAGCAGTAGAGACCCTTAGTAAGAAGGTCAAAGAACAGGGCGGCCAAGTATATAACCTGATTAGCATCAGAACTCAGATGGGAAGGGCATTGGACCGGGAAAAGGTGGAAACTAAGATCAGAGAATGGCTCAACAAGATTCTTTAGGTCTTCGCTGTTGACGCGTGGTCTTTCTTTAATTCCGGACGGCTTCATCCTTACATTAAAAACAAAAACCCTGTGCAGTATTTATACAGCACAGGGTTTTCGCTCCATTTTTCTTGCGGTCTTTGTCTTTTGATCCTAATTCGTCTATTCTACAGTCACACTCTTCGCCAGATTCCTGGGTTTATCCACATCACAACCCCTGGCTTTGGCGGTATAGTAGGCGAAGAGTTGCAAGGGAACTACGGATAAAATAGGAGTAAAGAAAGGATGGGTCTTTGGAATATACAACGCATAGTCTACGGATTTTTCCGTTTCATAGTCCCCGTTGTTGACCAAAGCCACCACAGTAGCGTCTCTGGCCTTCACCTCTTTAATATTATTCAGCATCTTATCATACAGCGCCGGCTGAGTAGCTAAGGCGAAGACCGGCACTCCTTCCACTACCAAGGCAAGTGTCCCGTGCTTCAGCTCCCCGGCGGCGTAAGCCTCAGCATGAATATAAGAGATCTCCTTCAGCTTCAAAGCACCCTCTTGTGAGACTGCATAGTCCAGTCCGCGCCCGATGAAGAAGATATTCTCCTTATTCTTGAAATCCTCCGCAAACTCCTTAATCTTGGTCTCTGTAGTTAAAACCTTCTCCACCAGTTTTGGAATTTCCAGCAAATCTGAGACCAGCGCTTTGCGCCTTTCTTCGTTAAGCACCCCCAACTCCTGGGCAAAAAAGATCCCCAACAGATATAGACATAACAATTGTGTAGTATAGGCTTTGGTGGAAGCCACCGCAATCTCCGGCCCGGCCAAAGTCAACAGCAAATCATCAGATTCCCGCGCTACCGAACTGCCAATCACATTGGTAATCGACAGGATTCTGGATCCTTCCGCCTTCGCCAACCGTAATCCGGCTAAAGTGTCTGCTGTTTCTCCGGACTGAGAAATAATGACAGTTAAAACATCAGGCCCAACCATAGGATCCCTGTATCGGTACTCTGAAGCCACCTCAATCTCTACCGGTATACGCAAGAGTTTTTCAAAGATATATTTACCGACTAGTCCGGCGTGGTAAGCCGTACCACAGGCCACTATACTGATTTTTTTCAATTTACGCAGATCTTCTTTGGTTAATCCGACTTCAGGGAGGGTTACCCGTAAATGCTCGCGATCGACCTTCCCGGTTAGAGTATCCCGAAGCGCTTGCGGTTGCTCGAAAATTTCCTTGATCATAAAATCTTCATGACCGTTTTTTTCTGCCGCCACTACATCCCATTCCACATGGAAAATTTCTTTTCTTACCTCTGTTCCGTCAAACTCCATTACCTTAACTCTTTCTCCGGTTATCTCCGCCATTTCTCCGTCTTCAAGAATATAAACATCTCTAGTGCGGTGCAAAATCGCGGGAATATCCGAGGCCACCAAGTTTTCCCCCTTACCCAATCCCACAATCAAAGGGCTGGATTGGCGGACCGCTACAATCTTTCCCGGCTCTTTGGCGGTGATCACCGCCAGGGCAAAGGCGCCTTTCAACTTGGTAATGGCTTTTTGCACAGCCAAAACCAGATCCCCTTCATAATACTCCTCAATCAAATGCGGTATTACTTCGGTATCTGTCTCAGAAAGAAAAATATGCCCTTTTTCTTGAAGTTCTTCCTGCAATTCCAGATAATTCTCGATAATCCCGTTATGTACAACGGATATCTCTTGATTGCAATCATAATGTGGATGAGCATTGCGCTCCGAAGGCCGCCCATGGGTTGCCCAACGGGTGTGACCAACCCCAGTGTGCCCGCAAATCGGCTCTTTTTCCAGTTTCTCCCGGAGGATACTTAAGCGTCCCATCGTCTTTTGGCCAATGATCCGTTCTTTTGATAATATACTAATCCCGGTCGAATCGTACCCCCGATATTCCAATTTCTCAAGTCCCTCCAGGATCACCGGGGCTGCCTCTGTCGCTCCCACACAACCAACAATTCCACACATCTATATTTAAACCTCCGTAAGCTTCATTTTTATTTAATAGATTAATATTTGCCTGCCCCATCCAATCCTCTACAGTTAGTTATTACCCGTGCCGAGTTTCTTAGTCTATGCAATTGACAATGGTAAAAATGGCAATTCTATTATCGCCAGTTTAAGATTGGAGTATGGGTTAAAAAAGGGCACGACAAAATAAGCCACCCGAATCATTTTGTCTCCGCCATCACTGGCGGCCTTTGTAGATTCTTTAACGGTCGTGGATCAACCGGGGGTCACCCGCCGACGTCATATATTCGTTAAAACAAATATATCTCCGAGATCCCCCACCTCGTCAACTCATCCACCTTCCACAAGTGACGCGAGGATGTCCCAACGGAAAGATGCTTTCTTTCGATAGAAAGATAAACAGCTTTCCGACGGAAAGATGCCTTCTTTCGATAGAAAGATAAACAGCTTTCCGACGGAAAGATGAATGAGCCCTGGCGCTTAAATAAGTTGTCATTTGCGTATGAAGCCCATATCTACCTCCTTCCATAGATCGTGTAGACTATGCGCGCCTTCTTCTTTATATACCCCTCCTTTCGTTCCTAAAAAGCAAATACCCGTAGCCTGGTGGTAGCCAATAATATAAGCTGGTATCCATTAGCAACTGTTCTGTAGCTAACCGGGTACGGGCTTCGCTTAATTATACATCAAGTTAACAAAAGTTTATGTTAACTCTCCGGTAAAGCCTTTTTCTTCAAGAGAGTTCCTTTCTAATCACCCCGGCAATATCGTTAATCAGTCGAACCAACATTTCCCGATCCGGCCCTTCTGCCATTATGCGAATTAAGGGCTCCGTACCGGAAGCTCGTACAAATATGCGGCCGTTATCGCCCAAATTCTCCCGGGCTGCTTCGATCACTCTTCTGATTTCTCTATTCTCTTCCCAGCCCGTTTTCCTGGCAACTCGCACATTTTCCAAAAGTTGCGGAAACTTCCTCATCTCTTTCTTTAAAACCGAAAGAGGTTGACCGGAATGGACCATTGTGGAAAGCAGTTGTAAGGCGGAGAGAATACCGTCACCGGTGGTATTATGCTCTAAAAAGATAATATGTCCGGATTGCTCCCCACCGAGAACCAATCCTCTTTCTCTCATTGCCTCCAAAACTTTACGGTCACCATTTTCCGTAACTATTACTTCTCCTCCGTATTTCTGAAAAGCCTCACGCAAGCCGAGGTTACTGTATACCGTCGCCGCAATCGCCTTCCCCGGTAATCTACCTTCCGCCAGCATCCGCAAACCGCAGATGGCCATGATTTCATCTCCGTCAACTAATTCGCCTCTTTCATCAACAGCAATCACCCGGTCGCCATCACCATCATGGGCCAAACCGACCTGGGCGCCTTCTGCCGTAACCACACGCTGTAGTTCTTGGGGATTGGTAGAGCCACAACCCACATTTATTCTGGATCCATCATTTTGGTTATTGATGGGGATTACTCTCGCTCCCAGGGATTTCAGCACTTGTGGAGCCACTTGATAGGTGGCGCCAAAACCGCAATCTACTGCTACGGTCAACCCGTCCAACCGTTCCCCGATTGTTTGCGCTAAATATGCGCTATAATCAGCCACCGCTTCTGCCCGCCTGGTTACCCTTCCAACTTCTAACC
>DATCJV010000201.1:0-50583 GCA_036562625.1 Bacillota bacterium
GTTTTCATTCTTAGGCGAATGTGAGGTTCCTCTTCTCTTTTCTATAGATCTCTCCTCCGTCAAATCTACAATAATTTTACACTAACTAAAGTTGGATATTAAAGGAGTGGCTTCTTGTTGGGGATACCCGGCCTTCTTGGATACTTTTCCGGGGTGGTAACTATCTTTTGGCAGATAATAAGGTTTCTTCTGCCTTTACCGTGAGGAAGCATAAAAGTATAGGATTTTATAAATTCATTGCCCAAAATTTTAAAGGCCTTTTGTGAGGAGGCAACTTCTTCTTTAATGTCAGGTCCTTTATATGCGATAAATACTCCCCCGATCCGGCAAAAAGGAGTGGATAATTCTAAAAGAGTAGGCAGATTGGCTACTGCCCGGGCCGTAACCAGATGAAATTGCTCTCGATATTCCCGACAGTGGGCAACAGACTCGGCACGATCTGAAATGATCTGAAGATTGGATAATCCGAAGAGATCTTTGATCTGTTGTAAGAAGCCGACCTTCTTTCGGTTTGCTTCAATTAAGACTATTTCCCGATCACGGCAACAAAGTGCCAAGGGTATACCGGGAAATCCGGCGCCTGAGCCGACATCCAAGATCCTCTCGGCCTTCTGCCAATAATCCGTCTTCACAATCAATAAAGAATCAATCAAATGTTTAATTATTGCTTCTTCCCAATCAGTGATCGACGTCAGGTTTGTCTTTTGGTTGGCTGTAAATAAGTGGGAAAGATATTGAATCATTTCTACCAGAACTTCGTCTGGTGGTTTTATATTAAATTGAGCTAAATTCTCCCGGAAAAAAAGTATATGTTCATTCACATCATCACCTCCTGTTTAACCAGATTAGTATTGCGCTGATGTCCGCAGGGCTGACTCCGCTTATCCGGCTGGCTTGTCCAAGAGTAACCGGTCGTAAATTAGTCAGTTTTTCTTTTGCTTCTGTTGATAAGTTTGGCACTTGATTGTAATCAAAATCCGAAGGGATACGCTTCATCTCCATCTTTCTTAATTTATCGGCCATTTTCTTTTCTCTTTCCAAATATCCCTGGTATTTAATGGTGTTTTCAATGACTTCAATCTCTCTCTGCTTTAAGCTAAGGGTTTCCGGATCGGCTAAATCAATGTAGGAGATCTCCGGCCGTCTTAGTAGCTCTCTAAATGCTGTTTTTTGTTTAATGGCGACCCCTTTTTTTCTGTATAACTCCTTAGCCCGAGGAGTATCCGGAGTAAGATAATGATGGTCGAGGAAGTCAAAAGCCTGCTGGATTCGTTCTTTTTCTGCTTTAAAAAGTTCATATTCTTCCGCACTGATTAAGCCGTATTTATACCCATAATCAGTCAGTCGGTGATTGGCATTCTCTTGCCGTAGGGAGAGTCGAAACTCAGCACGGGAGGTCATAATTCTATAAGGTTCCAGAGTATCTTTGGTCACCAAGTCATCGATGAGGACACCTATATATGCTTCATCCCGCCGAAGAATAAATGGTTCCTCCCCTTTGAGATATAAGCCGGCATTAATACCGGCTATAATGCCTTGAGCAGCGGCTTCTTCATAGCCGGAGGAGCCATTGATCTGTCCGGCAAAAAATACCCCAGGCCACCCTTTTAAGGCCAAAGTCGGGGTCAGTAAATTTGAAGGAACCACATCATACTCGATGGCATAACCCGGCCGGACAATCTCCACGTTCTCTAAACCTGGTATTGTGCGTAAAAATTTATCCTGTATTTCCTCATCTAAACTGGTGGATACCCCGGCAACATACATTTCATCCGTATATCTGGCTTCTGGTTCAATAAAGACTTGGTGTCTTTCCTTTTGAGGGAAGTTAATTAGTTTACTCTCGATGGAAGGGCAATATCTGGGACCCACCCCGGTGATAGCCCCGGAAAAAAGTGCGGCCCTATCCAGATTATCCCTTATAATCTGGTGTGTGGAAGCGTTAGTATAAGTCAACCAACATGATACCTGTTCTCTTTCTTGCCATGGAACCCAGTAAGAAAAGCCATAGGACAGATGATCTCCTGGTTGCTCAATCATGGCGGAAAAATTTAAAGATCGCTTTCTTACTCTGGCTGGTGTTCCTGTTTTAAACCTTCGAAAATGCAGCCCTTCCGCTTGAAAAAACTCGGAGAGGGCATTGGCAGGGTGTTGACCTAAGGGTCCGGAAGGAAAGGAGTGCAACCCTATATGAACCTGCCCGCGTAAAAAAGTACCGGTTGCGAGGATGAGGGCGGCAGTTTCATATTGAACTCCGGTAGACATAATTATTCGCCAGTATTCTCCGGTTCTTTTTATGGAGACTACTTCCCCTTGTCTTAATGAGATCAACTTTTCTTTCTCCAAGAAATGCTGCATAATCTCTTGATATCTTCGCTTATCTATTTGAGCTCTTAAAGCCCGAACCGCCGGACCTTTATGGGTGTTTAACTCCCTGATCTGCAGGTGTGCCAAATCGGCGACTTTCCCCATTAATCCGCCAAGCGCATCTACCTCTCGGACCAAGTTGGCTTTGGCAGGGCCGCCAATCGAAGGGTTACAGGGCATAAAAGCGATATTATTAAAGTCAATGGTTAGAAGAAGAGTTTTAAATCCCATTTTAGCTGTGGCATTAGCCGCTTCACAACCGGCGTGTCCTGCCCCAACTATAATTACATCAAACAACTTGTCTTTAGGCGTCATTCTTGTCACCCTTACTTCCCAACACAAAATTGGCTAAAGATGGCGTTAATAATATCCTCATTAACGGACCGGCCGGTAATCTCGCCCAAAGAGTCAATAGCGTCTCGTAGATCAAACGCAATCAGATCTTCACTAATTCCTGATTTAATCCCTTTTTCCACCTGATCAAGTATTTCTTCGGTTTTCTCTAAAGCCTTTTTATGACGTAACCGCGTGACCAGAATAGGATGTTCAGGAGAAAAATCCTCCCCCATTAGTTCTGATCTGATGGCCTGTTTCAACTCTTCAATACCTTCCCTGGTAAGAGCAGAAATACTTAAAATCTTTTCTTCCGGGTAAATACTACTGACCTCCGTTGGGTTAATCTTAGCTGGCAAGTCTGATTTATTGAGGACAAATAGCAGTTTCCTCCGGTGGATATTCTGATAAATCTCTTTAAGGAAGTCCCGATCTTCTACAGACAACCCAAAAGCGGAGTCAATAATAAATAGAATTAAGTCTGCTTTTTTTATCAACTCCCACGAGCGGTTAACTCCTTCTTTTTCCACCGGATCATCGATCTCGCGTAGCCCGGCTGTATCTACTATTCTAAGTGGTAATCCTTGCAGGTTAATAGTTTCAGTAACAAAATCCCGAGTAGTACCAGGGATCGGAGTGACTATAGCGCGCTCTTCATTAAGTAGCGCGTTAAGCAAGCTTGACTTGCCAACATTTGGTCTTCCTGCCAATACTACAGTAGCAGTCTCCTGAAGAATTCTGCCTCTTTCCGCTTGATCAATCAAATTCCTGATTTTTGCCTTTACGGACTTAATGGTGTTTAGTGCTTCCTCTCTTTCTAGGGGGGGGATTTCTTCTTCTGGGTAATCTATTGCGGCTTCAATGGGAACAAGGATCTTAAATAGCTTCCCTTCTATTTCGCGTAAAATTTGGGAAAAACCACCGGAAAGTTGATAAACAGCCGCCTGATGGGCCAGTTCCGTTTGGGCAGTAATCAGATCAATCACTGCTTCTGCTTGAGTTAGATCCAGACGGCCGTTGAGAAAAGCTCTTTTAGTGAATTCTCCGGGTTCAGCTAATCTGGCCCCCGCCTCTAAAGTGGCGGCGAGAATTAATTGTAAGTTTTCTATACCGCCATGCCCCTGAATCTCTAACAAATCTTCTCCTGTGTAGCTCTTTGGGCTTTTAAAAGCAAAAAAGACAACCTCATCAAGGATTCGTCCATCGGTCTGAACAACAATTCCCAGTCGTACTCGGCGTTCAGGCCAGGTCTGAATGGGCTTCCCTGAAGGGTGTCTTAAAATTTTTTCGCCGATTTTAAAGGCGTCTTTGCCGCTTACTCTGACAATGCCAATTCCACCGGCGCCTTGAGCTGTTGAAATCGCGGATATTGTATCATTGTCGATCACTAGAATCTCCACTTTCACTAGATAGTTTTATACTAAAAAACTTTCCTTCTTCCTATTTTTGTGGTGAGATAATTACTCTGCGGTGCGGTTCTTCACCCTCAGAATAGGTAATGATTTCATTATTGTTTTGTAAAGCAAGATGAATAATTCTTCTCTCATATGGGGACATCGGATATAAAATTTCTTTCTTTCCGTACCTCTTTACCCGATCAGCAGAGCGTAAAGCCAGCCTCTTCAGGCTTTCTTCCTTTTTCTTTCTGTATCCCGCCACATCAACAATTATCCTTTCCTTCTCCGCTCTCCCTTTATTTACGGCCAAATTCAACAAATACTGTAATGAGTTTAAAGTCTGTCCACGTCTACCGATAATTCTGCCCAAATCCTCTCCGGTTATATTTAGAATAATATGATCATCTCTTTTAAAGACCTCTACCTGAGCAGAGATCCCCATATTAACTAAGATCTCTCTAAGCAAGCGGGCGCCCTTTTGGGAAGGGTCTTCTTTCATAGTCACGCGAATTCTGACTTTATTTACATTAATCAAACCTAACAAGCCTTTACTGGATGATTCTTCCAGTATCTCTACATCAACTTGATCTTCTTCTGTCTGTAGTTCTTTTAAAGCTAATTCCAGCGCTTCTTCTTTGGTTCGCGCCACAATCTCTACTGACCTCATTTAGTCAAAACCTCCTTCTAAGAAAGCTGGGTCATTTCCTCTTTTTTACTTGTTCATCTTCTTGGTTGCTTTCGTCTTTCGGTAAAAAGAAGCGTGTGATCAGCAACTGCTGAACAATTTGGATTAAGTTGCTCGCAACCCAGTAGATTCCGACACCAGCTTTGAGGGAAAAAGTGATATAACCAAGAAAAACCGGCATTACATAAAGAAAGGTGTTCTGTGAACCTTCTTGTCCCGTCGCTGGGGTAGTAAGTTTCGATTGGAGAAAAGTAGTTGCTCCGGAAATAATCGCTAAGCTCCAGTAATTATTTTGAGTGAGATTTAATCCTAAAAAAACCTCATTAATCAAGTCAATCCCAAATTTATCAGGATTATTTAATAAAGCAAATAAGGCATAAAGAAACGGTAATTGAATCAGCATTGGCAGGCAACTACCAAAGGGATTTACATTATACTGTTTATAAACCTCCATCAGCCGTCGTTGTTGCTCTTCCGGATTGTTTTTATATTTTTCTTGAATCTCCTTGAGTAAAGGAGTTATTTTCTTCATACCCTCCATGGACTTAATCTGACTAAGGCTGGTCGGAAAAAGGAGCAGTTTAATGAAGACAGTCAAAAGGATGATTGACCATCCCCAACTAGTTCCTAAATTATTATGAAAAAATCGTAAAATATCCGCCATTAAGCCGGCAAAAAAATCCATTCCTTCACACCTTTCTTACTTAATAAGCTGAATATAAATGGAAATTATCTCCTATAGTATTCTCTTCTATATTAAAATTAAAATATCCTTTATTAAACCAAACTTGCCTGTAGGTAAAGAATTATTAAAGGCAGTTCATAAAATTAAAAGGCCTAGCTCTTTCCAACGCGAAAAATACCTCTCCACCCCGGCCAAGTCGGAGGAAGAGGGTCATACCCCCCAAGTGACCATGGGTGACAAGACAGTACGCGTATTATTCCAAGAAGCAAGCCTTTAATCGTGCCAAAACGGCTAATTGCTTGAATAATATAGCTAGAACAAGTAGGATAGAATTTGCACCGGCGAAAAAAAAGCGGTGAAATCAACTTTTGATAAAATTTTATAAGATATATTAATAGGTATTTCATTAAAAATCTTCCTCTAAAACCCCTGCCTTTTCCAGCAATTCATGTAAGGATCTTACCAGCGCTGAAAAATCGTCATCGTAAACCGGAAGGCGAGCTATGATTACCAAAGAAACACCCTTTTTTATTCTGCTCTTAATTTGTTGAAAAACACTTTTTGTCCGCCGTCGAATTCTGTTTCTGCGTACAGCATTACCTAATTTTTTACCAGCACAAAACGCTATTTTTTTATATTTATTTTCAGCAAATAAAACATATACGACAAAGTGCCGGTTAATGTAGGACTTTCCCTGCTGAAAAATAAGATCAAACTCTTTCCCGCTTTTTAGTGATATTAAAGAATCAGACATTCAAGCTGACAATACCTTTCTTCCCTTTGCACGGCGCCTTTTAATTACATCGCGTCCTCCCCGGGTTCTCATCCGTACTAAAAAGCCGTGATCTTTCTTTCTTTTTAATTTATTAGGTTGGTAGGTTCTTTTCATTCTGAATCTCACCTCGCTTTGGATAAAATCAGCAAACAAATACTCTGTAAGGGTATTTTCCCCAAGTTACCCACAACGATTTAATTATAAAGACCTTACTATGGCTTGTCAATATATTCACTCCCAAGTTATCCACAATTCTTCATTTCCTGGTGAATTTGATTTTAAGAGCCTTATTTAGGGTTGATTTTGTTAAGCCATGGCCTTTTTGTAGAATTGTCAAAAAGAATCTAATCTGATATTATAAAAACCGCCGTTCAAAACATTCCACAAACTGTGTATAACTTTGTGGATATTGTTGATAAGTGGTACTTTTCTTCTGTTTAAGTCCTTTTTATGATCTCCACACATAATAATTTTACCAAATAATATTTTTTTACTCTATAAATATGCAAAGCTATTTCCGGTATATTGGAGTTATCCACATTATATTAACAGGTTGTGGATATTTCTCTTTTTCTTCCATTCTTCTCTATCGCCCTTTACCTTCTTTTCTTTTATTTTTCTCTCAATATTTCAAGTGTTTACATATATTTTATCAGTATGTTTGGAAAGAGAGGTGTGTCTCCGCTGTTACGGAGAGAACAAAATGCTGACAGACAAGTTATCGGAAATTTGGGAACAGACACTGCAGATTGTAGAGAAACATATGACTAAACCTAGCTTTGAAACCTGGCTGAAACCTACTAAACCTATGGAAATTAATGAAGACGGTTTAATTATTGAAGTTCCAAATGAATTTGCCAGGGACTGGGTAGAAAGCAGATATGCCCCTCTATTATCTTCTGCCCTAAGAGATATTCTACAAAATGATTTATCAATCAAATTTATTACACCAAAAGGACAGGTTAGCGGGGAACAGCGTCTGCCTGTACAAGAAAATCCTATTACCTTGGAAGATTCTTTCTCACAAAGCCTCAACCCAAAATATACTTTTGAATCCTTTGTGGTAGGGGATGGTAACCGTTTTGCCCATGCCGCCTCTTTAGCGGTTGCTGAAGCGCCGTCAAAAGCATATAATCCCCTCTTTATCTATGGGGGTGTTGGGTTGGGGAAAACCCATCTAATGCAAGCTATCGGTCATTTTGTTCTACAGCACTCTTCTCAGTATAAAGTAGTATATGTTTCCTCCGAGAAATTTACTAATGAATTAATCAACTCCATTAGAAATAATAAAACATCTTCTTTTCGCGATAAATACAGGAATATTGATCTGCTTTTAATTGACGATATACAATTTTTGGCAGGTAAAGAAAGCACCCAAGAAGAATTCTTCCATACATTCAATTCTCTGTACGAAGCCAGTAAGCAGATTGTTATTTCCAGTGACCGGCCACCGAAAGAGATTCCGACGTTAGAAGATCGTTTACGTTCCCGTTTTGAGTGGGGTTTAATTACGGATATCCAAGCACCAGACTTGGAGACTAGAATTGCAATTCTGAAAAAAAAGGCCGCCTTGGAAGGCTGGAAACTACCTGATGAGGTTATAGAGTATATTGCAGACCAGATAAATTCGAACATTAGAGAGTTGGAAGGAGCCTTAATCAGAGTTATTGCTTATTCTTCTCTCACTAATCAAAATATTACTCTAAATTTAACAAATGAAGTTCTCAAAGATATTATCTCTTCTCACCAAGCAAAGAGAATGAGTATTGACTACATTCAAGATATCGTAGCGGAATATTTTCAAATTGATGCTTCCGATTTGAAAGCGAAAAAAAGGACAAAGAATATAACTATTCCGAGACATGTGGCGATGTATCTATGCAGAGAATTAACAGAAGCCTCCTTACCAAAAATTGGTGAAAGTTTTGGCGGCAGAGACCATACCACAGTCTTGCATGCCTGTGATCGTGTACGTGAGATGATGAAGAATGACGCCCAATTCAGCAAAATGGTTAAAGATCTTGTGGTTAAATTAAAATAGTTTGCGGAAAAACTGTTTATAAAATGTGCTTAACTTAAATCCACAAATTTTTAATCCTTGTCGATTCTGTTAACAAGTTAATATCGTCTCTTTTATAAACAGTTCTCTAAGAACAAAAAAACTGGCCAGATCAACGTGGAACATACTTATTCACATATTCAGAGAGCCTACTGCTGCTACTACTAAAAAATATATATTTATATACAAACTAATAGATATAGAACTGTTTATATAAATCGTAAGGGGGTTCAATAAATGAAAATCTTTTGTTCGCAAGAAGAATTGCTCAGATCTTTACAAATGGCTACCAAAGCTTTATCAGTAAAGACTACTTTACCCATTCTCAGTGGTTTATTATTGGAAACCAGAGATGATCAGTTGTATTGTTTAGCAACAGATTTAGAACTGGGAATTGAGGTAAAAATCCCGGAAGCTACAATTATTACCCCTGGAAAAGTAGTGATTCAAGGAAAAACGTTTTTTGAAATAATCAGACATCTCTCTTCCGGACGAATTGAGCTCTTTATGGATGATGAGGAAAATCTGTTTAATATAAAGACTCCTACTTCCTTTTTTACTCTTCACACCTTACCTGTAAATGAATTTCCTTCGTTGCCCGATGGGTTCAGGGTACTCAATAATTTACAAATAAAAAGCGAAGACTTAGAGGATGACGCGAACTTTGATCTGTATTTCATTAAAGCGCCGGCTTTTAAAGAAGCAATCAAGCAGAGTCTCTATGCTACTCTTCCTGAAGATCCGAGACCATTTCTCTCTAGTGTCTTAGCTGAATTTGATCCAGAACAATTAAGGATAGTAGCTACGGATATCAATCGACTGGTGATCAAAGAAATGAAGGTTAAAGGAAGAAAGAAAAGAAATGTTTTAATTCCGGTGAAATCTTTAAGAGAAATTGCCAATATCTTTGGAAATGACCCAGATGAAGAAGTCGTGGTTGCCGTTGATGAAAGACAATTATTTGTGGTTGGTAAAGGAATAATCATCTCAAGCAGGCTAATTGATGCACAATTTCCCCGGTATGAGCAAGTAATTCCTAGAGACTTTACCGGTAAAATGAAGATTAACAGACAAGTTTTCTTGGCTGCCTTGGATCGGAGTTCTCTTTTGGATAAAGCAGTTAAATTAAGTCTATCGGAAGCTGGTTTGATTATATCATCCAACGAACCGGAACTAGGGACGGCATATGAAGAGGTGCCCTGCGATTATACAGGAGAGACTATGGAAATTGGGTTTAATGCCCAATACTTAATGGATTTTCTAAGAAATGTGGATAATGAGGAGATTACTTTCAATTTGTCTTCCGGCATGAAAGCTTCATTAATGAGCGCAACTAACAGGGAAGACTATAGGTATATAATAATGCCATTAAGACTTAGTATATAAGGACGATTGAAAAAGATGACGGAAGAAATAATTGTAAATATAAAAACACCAACAATCAAACTTGACCAGTTTCTAAAATGGAGTGGAATTGTACAAACCGGTGGAGAAGGAAAAAGGATGATCAATGAAGGATTAATCGTGGTAAACAAGGTAGTTGCGGAGAAAAGAGGAAAGTTAATTAAAAACGGGGATCAAGTCGGGGTAATGGAGATTGATCAGAAAGGACGAAGAGAGCTTAAAAAGACCTTCATCGTTCATGCCGGAGGAGAATAAGGTTGTATCTTGATTCTTTAAAAGCTGTTAATTTTAGAAATTATGATAAACTAGACTTAAATTTCAGTCCAGATCTGAATATCCTTTATGGAGATAATGCTCAAGGTAAAACTAATTTAATTGAAGCAATATCCGTACTTGCACTTGGACGTTCATTTAGAACAAATAAAGATGAAGAATTGATTAAAAGAGGAGAATTAAGTTTTTATCTCAAAGGATTGTTTAAAAGGACTGATTTTAGTGAACTTTCTGTAGAGATTGGCAAGAGCAAAGAAGAAAACCTAATCAAACTGGACGGTATTCCATGTAAAAGAAGAAAAGACGTTTTCGGTCATGTAAAAATGGTTATTTTTTCTCCTGAAGATTTACAGTTGATCAAAGGAGGACCTGGTTTTCGCCGGCAATATCTTGACCTCTATATTGGACAGGTTTACCCTGGGTATAGAGTTGCTTCGCAAAAGTACTATAGAGCTTTGTTTCAAAGAAATGCTTTGTTAAAAAAGGTGAAAAATAGGGAAAGAACAGACTCTTCTCTGGAAGCGTGGACGGAAAAATTAGTTGAAGAAGGCAGTAAGGTTCTCTATTATCGCCTGAAAGTGTTGCGAGAAATTGAAAGTTGGGTAAGAGAGTATCACCGAAGAATATCCGGGAATAAAGAAGAAATAGATTGCATATATGAATGGTCAGGCGTAGATCGGACAAGCACGATAGAACAGATTAAAAATGTACTATACTTGGATCTGAAAAATAAAAAAAGTGACGAGTTCAGAAAAGGCATAACTTTAATCGGCCCTCACCGGGACGATATATCTATCTTATTAAATAAAGAACTGGATATCAGAAACTTCGGATCGCAGGGACAGCAAAGAACAGCTGCGTTGGCTCTAAAAATGGCAATGATTGATCTGATTAAAAAGACAACGGAAGAAAAACCAATTCTCCTGCTTGATGATGTTTTTTCTGAATTTGATAACGAACGAAAAAAAGAGCTTTTAGTTGCGTTAATCAAAAAGACACAAACCTTTATTACCACGGCGAATGCCAAAGAAATAAAAGATCTTGCTCCCAGTGCCAGCCAATTTTGGGTTGAAGGAGGAAAAATCTATAAAAAAGATGATCTCTCTACATGAAATATGTCAAGGGTTGATAAAACAATGGTCAAATCAGGAGAGATTAAAGGAAGGGTTAGCCCTTTATTATTGGCCGCGTATTATTGGTGATCAATTGGCAGATAAAATAGAGGCGGAAAGATTGAGTAATGGAATTCTCTGGCTTAAAACAGCAGACCCCTCCCTAACGCAGAACTTGATTTTCTTCAAGAAACAAATTATGCGTAAATATAATCAGATTTTAGGTTCAAGAGCTATTCGTACTGTGAGAATTGAGACAGGAGAAGTAAGGACAAAAAGGAAGAATAAAGATCAACGGAGACCACTAGAGTTAAAAGAAGAATTTGAAGTAAAAATACCTGAAAGTATTAGTAAAATTAAAGATGAAGAGTTAAGAGACGCCTTCTCCCGTTTCTTTCGTTATCATCTCTCTTTAAGGGAAAGGCGTCTTATGAATGGATCAAAAGAATGCAAAATTTGTGGCAGATTATACGAAGAGAACAACACTGTTTGTTTTTGCCAAAAAAATAAATAAAAGCAGTGGGAGGGGAAAGCATGTTTTTACATTTAGGGGGCTCAAGTATAGTTGATCTAAATAAAATAATAGTCGTCCTCAATCTGGATAAAATAGAACATCCGGGTAAATACCTAAATATGTTGCGTGAAGAAGAGAAGAAAAAGGGAAGAATACTGGAAGAGATTGCTGAAGGTGAGCCAAAATCCTTGATTATCACGGACAATTCACTTATTCTTTCTCCAATCTCCTCCCTGACGCTAAAAAAGAGAGTAAATAGAATTCCCATCAAAGATGAGTAAATAGAGACCTGTAGAAGATAACTGAGAGGCAGGAGGTATGCTAGTTGTCTGAAGATAAGAAGATTTCTAATAGATATGGCGCTGAAGAGATCCAAATTCTAGAAGGGTTAGAGGCTGTACGCCGCCGGCCAAGTATGTATATTGGCAGCACTTGTACGAAAGGACTACATCATCTGGTTTATGAAGTAGTTGATAATAGTATAGACGAAGCCATGGCCGGATACTGCGACTTTATTCAAGTAACGCTCCGTGCGGACGGAGCGGTGACGGTGGAAGATAATGGGAGGGGCATACCTGTTGATATCCATCCCAAAGAAAAAATATCCGCCGTCGAAGTAGTACTTACTAAGCTGCATGCCGGGGGTAAATTCGGCGGGGGAGGATATAAAGTCTCCGGTGGATTACATGGTGTCGGTATTTCGGTGGTAAATGCCTTATCCGAATGGTTACAGGTAGAAGTGAGAAGAGAAGGAAAAACTTATCTTCAGGTCTATAAAAGAGGAATTCCGCAACATCCTTTAAAGGTAGTAGGTGACGCTGATCGATCCGGCACAACGATCACTTTCAAACCTGATCAGGAGATCTTTGAAACCTGTGAGTTTAGTTTTGAAGTTCTTCTACATCGTTTGCGAGAACTGGCTTTTTTAAATAGTGGAATTCGGATCGAAGTTATAGATGAAAAAAACAAAGAAAAAAAGAGTTTTCACTATGAAGGCGGAATCAGATCATTCGTTGAACACCTGAATAGGAATAAAGAAACCATCCATAAAGATGTCATTTATATAAACAAAGAAATAAACAGCAATTCAGTTGAGGTTGCTCTGCAATATAATACTACCTATGTGGAAAACGTGTTCTCTTTTGCCAACAATATCAATACCCAGGAAGGGGGGACGCATCTATCCGGATTTCGTTCTGCGCTAACCAGAACTTTGAATGATTATGCGCGAAAAAACAATTTGCTAAAAGAAAACGAGCCTAGCCTTACCGGAGACGATGTACGGGAAGGATTAACCGCAGTAGTCAGCGTTAAACTACCAGCTCCCCAATTTGAGGGCCAAACTAAGACCAAACTGGGGAACAGTGAAATGAAAGGCTTGGTTGAGTCTGTTGTCAACGAAGGACTCGCTGAGTTCTTGGAGGAAAATCCAAGCATCGGCAGGAAGATTATTGAAAAATCTATTATGGCCTCAAGAGCCCGGGAAGCCGCGCGAAAAGCTAGAGAATTAACGAGGAGAAAAAGTGCGCTTGAAGTATCTTCCCTCCCTGGTAAATTAGCGGATTGCACATTTAAAGAACCTGAATTGTCCGAGCTATTCTTAGTAGAGGGTGATTCGGCCGGAGGGTCAGCCAAACAGGGAAGGGATCGGAGGTTTCAAGCCATTCTTCCCCTCCGCGGAAAAATTTTAAATGTGGAAAAAGCCAGATTGGACCGGATCCTAAACAGTGAAGAGATTAAAGCCATGATCACAGCTTTGGGAACCGGGATTGGTGATGAGTTTAACTTCGATAAATTAAGGTATTATAAAATAATCATCATGACCGATGCGGATGTTGACGGCGCGCATATCAGAACATTATTATTGACTTTTTTCTATAGATACATGACACCCTTAATTGAGAGGGGACATATATATATCGCCAGACCACCGCTATATTTGGTGAAAAAAGGAAAACAAGAGCACTATTGCTACTCAGACCAAGAACTCGAGCGTATTCTGGAAGAAGTGGGTAAAAAAGGTGTAACTATACAACGTTACAAAGGTCTTGGTGAAATGAACGCCGATCAACTGGGAGAGACAACAATGAATCCGGAAACCAGAACTGTACTAAAAGTTACCATGGAAGATGCGGTGGCCGCGGATGAAGTATTCTCCATGCTGATGGGAGAGAAGGTTGAGCCGAGAAAAGAGTTTATTATGACTTACGGGAAGGACGTAGTGAATTTAGATATCTGAATTGACTATAGATCTCTCTTTGGGTAAACCTGCTTCTGTATGCTTAAACCGGTAAATACTTAATGTCACACCAGACTGGACAGGTGTGTGAAACAAAAGAAGAACAAGGAGATTGACAAAAAGGTAATTAGTTTGCCCCACTTTCTTCTTTATATATGGAAGATAAAGTAAAAACCATTGGAGGGAGAACTTTGCCCGAAATCAAAGATGGTAAAATAATACCTGTAGATATAGAAAAAGAAATGAGACGCTCTTATTTGGATTATGCCATGAGCGTAATCGTAGGCCGGGCTCTTCCTGATGTCCGGGATGGGTTGAAACCCGTACACCGGCGAATTCTTTATGGGATGTACGAATCAGGAACAACTCCCGATAAACCTTATAAAAAATCCGCCAGGATTGTCGGAGATGTAATGGGACGGTATCATCCGCACGGAGACGCGTCTATATATGATGCCTTGGTCCGTTTGGCGCAGGATTTTTCGATTCGTTTTCCCCTGGTTGATGGCCATGGAAACTTCGGTTCCGTAGATGGTGATCCACCGGCTGCCATGAGATATACCGAGGTCCGTTTAGAAAAGATTGCCTTAGAAATGCTTAGGGACATTGAGAAAGAAACAGTGGATTTCAGACCAAACTTTGATGAAAGTCTGCAAGAGCCGCTGGTTCTGCCTTCCAGATTTCCAAACCTGCTAGTCAACGGCTCATCTGGAATCGCCGTCGGAATGGCGACAAACATCCCTCCCCATAATCTAGGAGAAGTAATTGACGGGGCGGTACTTCTGATCGACGATCCTGATGTTGATACCGAAGAGCTGCTGAAGGTAGTGAAAGGTCCGGATTTTCCCACCGGTGGCCTGATTATAGGTAATGAGGGAATCAAAGACGCTTATTTGACCGGTAGAGGTACTGTGACAATTCGGTCAAAGACTCATATAGAGACATTGAACGGAGGAAAAAGTCAGATTATCGTGACAGAACTTCCATATCAGGTGAACAAGGCCAAACTAATTGAGAGGATCGCCGCCTTGGTCAGGGAAAAAGTAGTGGAAGGTATTACGGATTTAAGAGACGAATCCGACCGCTCCGGAATGAGAATTGTTATTGAGTTAAAGAGAGACGCCAATCCCCAGGTAATATTGAATTTACTATTTAAACACTCCCAACTCCAAGAGTCAATGGGGATCATCATGCTGGTACTGGTGAATAATGAACCTAAGTATCTGACTTTACGTGAGATTTTAAGCCATTACTTACTACATCAAAAAGAGATTGTGACCAGAAGAACCCGTTTCGATCTGAACAAAGCAGAGGAAAGAGCTCATATATTAGAAGGATTCCGCATTGCCTTGGATCACATTGATGAAGTAATTAATTTGATTAGAGGATCGCGTACTGATGAGATTGCCAAAGAAGGATTAATGACTAAGTTTGAGCTCTCGGAAAAACAGGCCCAAGCCATCTTGGATTTGAGACTCAGACGCTTGACCGGTTTAGAACGGGATAAAATAGAAGAAGAATATAAAGAGCTTTTGAAGACCATCGCCTACTATAAAGACCTTTTATCAGATGAGCATAAAATCATGATGGTGGTCAAAGAGGAACTACTGGAGATAAAAGAAAAGTATAACGATGAGCGGAGAACTCAAATTATCTTAGGGGATGACGGGGAGTTGTCCGTGGAGGATCTGATCGCCGATGAAGATATTGTGGTCACTATGACACACTATGGCTATATTAAGCGACTCCCGGTAACTACATATAAAAGCCAAAGGCGCGGAGGAAAAGGAATTACTGCGCTTAGCACCAAAGAAGAAGACTTTGTAGAGCATCTCTTTATTACTTCTACCCATCATCATGTATTATTCTTTACGAATAAAGGAAGGGTGTATAGGTTAAGAGGGTTTGATATTCCGGAAGCTTCGCGGCAAGCCCGTGGAGTAGCGATTATAAACTTACTCCAGTTAGAACCGGAAGAAAGGATTACCGCCACTATTCCGGTTAAGGAATTCAGCGCGGATTTATATCTCTTGATGTGCACCAGAAACGGAATAATAAAGAAGACTGTTTTGTCGGAATACAGGCAATACCGGAGAAATGGCCTACTTGCCTTGAACCTTGACGAAGGAGATGAACTTATTGGGGTGCATCTAACTGACGGCGCCCGGGAGATTTCTGTAGTCACCCAAAAAGGGATGTCCATTCGGTTTTCGGAAAAAGAAGTACGGCCTACAGGACGTACCGCCAGAGGAGTTAAAGGAATAACCCTGCGCTCCGGTGATCAAGTGGTAGGAGTAGATGTGGTAAAAAACGACGGAGAGCTGTTGGTCATCACAGAGAAGGGTTTTGGCAAACGCACTCCCATAACGCAATATCGGATTCAATCCCGGGGAGGAATAGGGATCAAAACCCTAAAAGGAACAGAGAAAAATGGAGACATTGTGGGAATGAAGGTTGTTTATCCGGAACATGAGGTCATGGTGATCACCGCTTCCGGGATCATTATCCGAATGGCGGTCAGTGATATCTCTTCAATGGGAAGGGATACCCAAGGGGTAACAATCATGCGTCTGGGTGAGGAGGATAAAGTTGTTGCCCTGGCTAGAGTAATCGGTAAGGCAGAGGAAGGCGGGGAGTGATTCATCACCCCCCTTTTTTTAAAGAAGAAGTAATAAAGACCAAAGAGAACAGCCAAGGAAGATCGGGGTGAAAACATGTTTATCGAAAAAATTCTCTTGAACGGTTTTGGAGGGTATACAGAAAAAGAGATTAATATTGTTTCTCCCTTTACGGTATTGGTTGGTCATGACCCTGTAGAGCTGAAAACGATCAAAACAGCGATCAGTTTGATCCTTTTTGGTATTTCTCCTGATAAACGCCTAGAATTACGAAGTTATATTTATGATCGTAAAAAATGTAGCGTGGCTCTTCGTTTAAAAGCGGAGAATGGAAAGAAATACTTGATTGGCAGAGATCTCATAGAAGAGCGCGTGGAGATCTTTGAAGAAACGGGGATGCGCTTACTACCACAATCGGCAACGGTTTTAATGAATTTACTCCGTTCTGAACTCGGCACCTTAAATCCTTTGGATTTTGAAGCCATCTTCCTACTAGACCAGGACGAAATGGAGGTAAACCAAAATTCTCTGGGGATCAGAGAAAAACTACAGAAGGTTCTGAAAGCCTATCAAGATGGAATAAAAGAGAACATCTCTTATAAATTAAAGGCAGCGGTAGCAGCTGACTACTCTGAACCGGTTACTATAAACCAAGCAAAAGTTCAAGAAGAGATCAATCAGATCCAAAACCACTTAAGAAAACTAGAGGGGAAACTCCAAGAGTATCAAGAGACCGAGCAAAAGCTGGCGGCCTATAAAAACTATGAAGTATTTGTCTCACCTGATAATAAAAATCAGATTGAAGTTTTATCTCAGCAACTAACTGCGTTGGCCTTAGAAAGAAAATATTTGGAAGAACAAATAAGAACGGCGAAAAAATTGCAGACAACTCTGGAACAGGAAAAAAAGAAGCTCCAAGCGAAAGTGGGTCACTTTGAAGAACTCTTCAGTCCGGAAAAACAGCGGTTTATTGAGAAACTCATCAAGGAAAGAGAAGAAAAGAATGAAGTCCTTAAAGAATTAGAGGCCAAGTATTCTTACGGCGGAGGAAAGAAACGTCTCTTATCGCGAAAAGATAAAGAACAGGAAAAAGCAGAAGAAAAAATGAATAAACTGTTGAAAGAGTTATCAGAGATGCGATTCAGGATCGAGGAAGATCTGCATGGCAGAACCATTGAACAGTTTTTGAAGGAAAAAAAGGAGTATGAGGAGAATAAAGAGAACCTTATCAAGCTGCAGCAGTCGCCAGCAAATATAGAAGGAATGGAGAAGGAGGACGAACTTGAGCAGTTAAAGAATGAAGAAAAAGAAACCCGGCGGAAACTCGATGAACTTCTCATAAAAGCTGGTTCCACAGATTTGATGGACCTAAAAAAGCGGGTTAATACTTTAGCCGCCTTAAAAGAAGAAGCGCAAAGAATGAAGCAGGAGATTCATTTTTTATCCGGTGATTATGAGCCAATAGAGGCAATCCGAATTATGAGGGAAAAGATTGATCAACTCCGACAATCTTTAGAAAAAGAAGAAAAAACGGAGACTCTGGCTGCTATAGCGAAAGAACAGGACGAATTGGTGAAGGATCCCCTACTTAGGTTTTATGCGGAAGGAAGCGAAATTTTATCAAGAGTTACCGGAGGCAAGATCAGAGAGTTTACTCCGGAGTTCATTGATGGGAAATATAGGTTTCAGGTTTTATACGAGAATGCCTGGTGTGATCTGGAATTAATAAACCCTCGGCATAAAAAGGTGTTTCTTTTGATTTTACGCATGCTGTTGGCAAGACTGTATGCGCCGGTTGCTCGGTTTCCATACATTATCAATAATGTAGTTGGAAGAATGGACCTGGAAGAATCAGCAGAGAAAGTAGAATTATTATCGACGATCAACGAATTGTTATGGGAAGCACAAGTGATTTATTTAGCTGATGAAACGGAGAGACGAATCATCGAAGAGAACCAGGCAATCAAGAAAGAAATTATTGTATTATAATCGGTAAAGCTAGTCGTCACGGAGGGAATTATCGGCGGGGCAGCGAGAAATACGATGATGAAAAGAGGGAGACAAGCTGTTCTTTCACATCAAGAAGGCATTCTATTCACAAGAAATAGAAAAAAATTTCCGCTATGATTTACAAAGTGGGGTACTTTACGGTCTTTTTTATGGTGTAATCGGCCCATTTGTCTTGGTGCAAGCTAGAAGACTAGGGGCTACTCCTTTTCAGGTTTCTTTCTTAGCAGCCTTGCCCTCCATTTGGATGATGTTCTCCCCTTTATGGGCTGTGCTTTTTGGAAAAAGAAATCCCTTTCAGGCTGTAATGTTTTTTGATGGTATCGCCAGACTACTATTAATCTGTTTAGTCTGCCGAAAAAGCCCAAACTGGTATGTGTTTATTTTTTGTTTACACTATCTTTTTTCAGCGGTCAGTGCCACTGTTTACGGGAAAGCAATGCGACTGGCCTATCCTGTTGAAAGCCGCGGGAGGCTGATGGGTTGGGTAAGAGTGGGTTCATCAGTAATGCAGATGATCTCTACCTTTCTGGCTGGATTATTGCTCCCGGTCTGGGGGGTGCAAAAGGTTTTTGCCCTGTTTGCCGTCTTTGGCGTATTGTCTTCACTTAGTTTCGCGCGAATAAAGAAGATTACGGACGAATCGACTCTGGAGAAAGAATTAAATAAACCCTCATCTTTAGATGTTCTACGCACGGATAGGAATTATCGCCGGTATATCCTGTCTCTTTTCTGTGTGGGCTTGGCCAACCTGATGTCCGCTCCGGTCTATGCCTTATTCCAAGTTGATGTGCTAAAGATCGGTGATGGCTTTGTCTCCACCCTGGCGATTCTGGCTTCTTTGATGGCGGTGGCCTCTTATTTTTTTCTGGGACGCTTCATCGACAGGTACTCGGCTCCTTATGTGACAGAGCGGATCTTCGTGCTTAACCTGGGATTGCACTTAATTTACTTATGTGCGAAGAGTCCTTGGCCTTTATTAATAGCTGCTCTGTTGCAAGGGATAATAAACGCTGGCCATGATTTGGCCGTTCTGAATAATGTAATTCATTTTGCTAAAGAAAGAGAAATCAGTTCTTATATGGCCGTACATATAACTTTTTTGGGATTGAGAGGAACCATCGGTCCTCTGCTTGGTTCTTTTCTTCTTCCCCTGCTCTCTTTTAAGGGTATTTTCTTTTTAGCGCTCTTAATAAACTGTTTTGGGATTATCCAATGGTCAGCAGAGGATAAAGGTTTTGGCATGAGATTTACTTCTAAAGGCAAATTTATAATATAAAGTTAAAGCAACAGAGAGAAAAAGGAGAGTTTGGTATGGGTAGCATAAAATTCGGGACTGACGGCTGGCGGGATCTGATGTATGACCGCTTTAATCTGGCTAATGTAAGCAGAGTGGTTGAGGCGATTGCGGCGTATACTATTGAGCAGGGCGGTGCTGATCGCGGTGTCGTTGTAGGTTACGATGCTCGTTTCTTCTCGGATTTCTTTGCCACTAAGGCCAGTGAGCTATTGCAGGCCGCGGGGATCAAAACGTATTCTTTTGCCAGAGATTTACCTACTCCGGTGGTAGCATACTCTGTAAAGAAGTATAAAGCCTTTGGCGCGGTGATGTTTACCGCCAGTCATAATCCTCCGGCCTACAATGGGATTAAATTTATACCGGAATACGCCGGACCAGCCACTCCGGAGATTACCTCCGCGATAGAGGCCTTCATTCCAGCAGAGGCCGCCCCAGTAAAAGAAAGGCTGCAAAGGGGCCAGGCTATAGATCCCATCCCCTCTTATTTGGAGGAAATCCAGAAATTGGTGGATGTACGAGCAATTAAAGAGAGTGGTTTGGAAGTGGGCTATGATCCCATGTATGGTACAGGACGGGGTATTCTGGACGCGCTCTTAGGCGGGCAGGTCAAAGTCTTCCATAACCGGAGAGATCCCCTGTTTGGAGGGGGAATGCCTGATCCGCAAAGAGAGTTCTTATCTGAACTGATTACTTGGGTGCAAGAAGGAAAAAACCGGATCGGCTTAGCCACTGATGGGGATGCGGATCGCTTTGGATTTGTAGATGATGAAGGGGTTTATCTAACCCCCAATCAAATCTTACCTTTGGTCCTCTACCATCTGGTTAAAAATAAAGGATTGAAAGGTGTAGTAGGCAGATCAGTAGCGACCACACATCTCCTGGATGCCCTTGCTGCCGCGCTGGGTTTCGCCACCGTTGAAACCCCTGTAGGTTTTAAATATCTTGGTGAATTAATGCGTAAACAAGAAGTAATAGTCGCTGGAGAAGAGAGTGGCGGCTTGAGTATAGGTGGTCATATTCCGGAGAAAGACGGCATCTTGGCGTGTGCTTTACTGACGGAACTGCGGGTGATGGCCGGAAAACCATTATCAGCTGTCTTACAAGACATTTGGCAGGAAGTTGGGAGTTACTATTCACAGCGCCTGGATCTGCATTTAACTGAGGAAAAAAAGGAGAGGATTCTCAGTGCTTTGCAGAAAAATCCAGTAAAAGAGCTTGCCGGGAAAAAGGTGATCGAAGTAAGAAAGGTGGATGGGATTAAGTTTATCCTAGAGGACGGCAGTTGGTGCTTGATCCGGCCTTCCGGTACAGAGAGCCTGATCCGGGTTTATGTAGAGGCCCATTCCCAAGCGGATCTGAGTAAATTGAGTGAAAACGCGCAGGAAATTTTCGATCGAATGTAAAAGCAGCAAGTAATCTTCTTTAATGAAGGTTGAGTTATGCTTAGCGGATGAATACGGTCCTCTTGCCAGTGGCAACCACGGAGAGATGCGGAGTTTACTGTGGAAGGGATTTTGGTCGGGAAGTAATAGAGTGGAGTAAGGGGCGCGTGAACGGTAACCTGCCAAGGGAGGTAGTCAAATGAGGGACTATAAAGGATATTCCTTATCGCGCAGTGGATTGTTTAGTCTCTTGATCATTGCGGCTTTTTTAGGAGGATTCCTGGTTTTGTTGGCAGTGAGATTCACCGGTTTGGGGCAAGCCTTAGTGATCACCCCCCCCGCTCCGGAGGAGGTACTACCTCCGCCAGAAGAAAAACGGGTCGATGGCGAGTCCAGCTATGAACGATCCACCATTGAGGTAGTAGAGAAGGTAGGACCAGCGGTCGTCATGATCACCACTACCAAACTGGTGGAAGTAAATGACTTCTTTTTTGGCCTGGTTGGATACAGAGAGGTTCAGGGTTTGGGATCCGGAGTGATCTTCAGGAAGGACGGTTATATCTTAACTAATAACCATGTGATCAGTAAAGCCGAGAAAATCATAGTAATTCTATCTGATGGACGTTCTTTTGCTGCCCAGGTGGTAGGAGCTGATCCCTTAACTGACTTGGCAGTGATAAAGATCAATGGGGAGAACCTGCCCACTGCGGAGTTCGGAGATTCGGACCGTCTAAAAGTTGGGCAGATCGCTATTGCCATTGGTAACCCCATCGGTGAAAGCTTGAACAACACAGTAACTGTAGGAGTGATCAGCGCTTTAGGACGGTCTTTGGAGATAGAAAAGGGTGTCACCTTGGCAAATTTAATCCAGACGGATGCTTCAATTAATCCGGGAAACTCTGGAGGCCCCCTCCTGGATAGCCAGGGAAAGATCATCGGGATCAATACGGCCATCATCCAAGAAGCCCAGGGAATTGGCTTTGCTATTCCCATAAATAAGGCGGCGGAGATTTCCGGTCTCTTAATTAAGGAGGGCCGGGTGCGCCGGGGCGGAATCGGCATTCGTTACATCCCCTATGATCAATCCAGTAAAAAGCTGGCGGAAACCAGATTCGGAATCAGGCTGCCAACGGATGAAGGCTTCCTGGTCACCTCGGTACAAAAGGGAGGTCCGGCCGATAAAGCAGGTTTAAAAGCGGGAGATGTAATTGTTGCTATTAATGGACAGAGCATCAAAGAGGGGGTTGATTTCCAAGGGCTTGATCTCCGGGTGGGAGACAAAGTGACCATGGAGGTATACAGAAACAAAAGAAAAATGACGTTTACGATTATTGCGGCTGAGCTGAGGAGTTTCTAGTTACCCGTAGGGGATCTTAGAATAACCATGGCGCAAAAAGATAGACTTTGCTTTTTCAGAGGTTGTCCTCGAGAAGGAGGACAACCTCATTTTTTACGTAAACACTAGGTTGGACCCAAGTTTATATTAGTTCAATACTTCTTAGAAACTCTTTAATCTGCCGGGCGGTGGGAGGACAACCCTTCAGGTATGGGGTGAAGCCTTTGGCGCAATTACCGATTCCGGGTCCTTTTCCACATTCTCCCTTATAACCCTGACCGATCTTAATACTCTTGGCCGGGATGTTGTTCAGGCTTCCCTCTTCTTCTAAGCGGTGCAGGGCATGGATCAGACTACCATAACAAGCGGAGCAGCATTGTTTTTCAGCGACTTTCTGAGACAGAGTGTGGCTGCGGCGTGATAACCTGAAACCCGAACCTTTTCTGTCGTCCGGGTTAGTCTCAATAAATTCGGCGGCAGCTAAATCTATCTCTCCAACCCCCAATTGGTGGGCAATGGATATATAAGGGATATCCGTTGCGTTCAGACCGATCAGATCAGCGGCATAGGCATCAAGTAAGACAGGATCACTTCCGGCGATCAGACGTCCCATGGGAATCGGGTTACCTCCCTCTTCAAAGGTTAAATCTCCACAGAGAGCATCGACGATGGTAAGATGGGGAGTTATGGCGGCGGAAAGAGCGGCGATGGGTTTGTGCAATCCCATGCTATGGAAGCGGCGTTTCTCCCGGTCGGGGATACAACCCTTTAAATTCTTTAAGGCGCAGGTAAGCTCAGTTTGGCAGTGGGCTTTGAGCACCGGCAGGTTGATTAAGAAATCCACCTTTTTTACTTGGGAACAAATCTCAAAAGAAAAGCCGCCTGATTCTACTGTGATCGTATGATCTCTTTTTAAATCAATCAATTCTACATTATACTTCTCCGCCAGCCTTTGATAACCACAGATGGTGAAAGCCCGCTTGGTATCATCACCGATCCAAGAGCCTTCCATAATAACAATTTTTTTAAAACCTTTCGTCAATAAGTAGGTGATAATTCCTTCCGCGATCTCCGGATGGGTAGTGGCGCCACTATCCGCCGGTTTACCAACCACCAGGTTTGGTTTGAGACCGATGGATCCGCCCGGCTTAATCATCTCCTCCGGTTTGACCGCAGCCAGAAGCTGTTCGATCATTAGTCGGGGGTCCTCGCCGTAGGTGATGATTATCTGGTTCTTCTTCATCTTCTTCTCCTCCTTGGTGTAGCATACTTATGCAGTGAAGATGATACCGTACTCTGCTTAAATATTCCCCTAAGCCTTCTCTGATAAGCGGAAAGGCTGAACAGTTATTATATCTTCTAAAAGTAGTCTTCTTTCTCCTGCAGCAGAAAGGAGTTTTATTAGATGAACACTAAATGGCTAAAGGAATTATTGCCTTATTAAGCAAATAATTACGTGATTGGTGAGTGAGATTAAACACGGGGTACAGAACCAACTCTTGCCGAAGCTACTACCGTCTAGAGGATAAGCAGAAAAATATAAGATACATCTCTAATAAGCGGATTGGAAGTGAAAAATCGTGTTGCATGTGACTATATTGGCTGTGGGTAAGGTCAAAGAAGAGTATTTGAGAGAAGGCATAGCCGAATATGAGAAGCGTTTACGTCCTTATGTGAGGCTGAAGATTATCGAGTTACCAGACGAGGCTTTAAGGCAGAATACAGAGAAGGCTAAAGAAATCGAGGGAGAAAAGATCCTCAAAGAGGTAAAAGACGGCACTTATATGGTGGTATTGGATCCAAAAGGCAAACAACTATCTTCAGAGGAGTTTGGGGAATGGTTCGGCGCCAGGGAAATGTCTGGGCAAGAGGTGGTCTTAGTCATCGGCGGCGCCTCCGGGCTGGCAGATAAAGTAAAAAACCGGGCCGATGAAGCCCTCTCCTTCTCCCGCCTCACTTTTCCTCATCAATTATTTAGACTAATCCTCATGGAACAAGTGTACCGGGCTTATAAGATCCTGCGGAGAGAACCATATCATTTATAACTTTCGTAGTGGCAAAAGCAACGAAAGCGAGGGTTTTTGTTGTGAAGGTCGAGGCTGGCAGGGACGTTCCAGTATTTCTTCTCATTCGGGCTGGGCGCGCGTATAATAAGAAAGTGCTCTCGCCCCGTTCCTAGAGGGTCTTCGGTTTCATATGATAAGACTGAAAAACATCCTTCATGGATGGAGTGAAAGGAGGCCATATAATGGGAAGCGTCAGTGGTGGCGGCTATGACAGCTATTATCCGTTTCTGATCTTTTTAATCCTTATCCTCTTAATCTTGGGTGGGATTGGCCTTAAATACTAGTTCCCGTAGGCGTACTATCCGAAACAGGTCTTAGGGCAACAACTGCTTTTTCAATTCACCACCCCAAGCTGAAAGTGGAGGAAAATAATAACTGATCTATATAGGCTGCTCATTCAAAGGGGCGGCCTTTTTGTAAAAAGGAAAGCTCTTTATTGGCCGCCACCCTTCACGCCATGTGCACCTTAGTAAACTCCACTCTTCTCTAATTACATCAGAATAGGTTCTGCTGTTTGGGCGGCTTCTGTAAACTCCCTCATCAAGGTGGCTATTAATTCTTTGACCGGAAGGATTCGATCAACCCGATAGGCGTTTCTACCGGCAAAAGCGAATCCCTCATTTAACTTGCCTTTTTGGGCATTAATTAAGGCTTGAGCAATGCAATAAGGACTTTTTCTAAAGTCACAGGTTTTGATGCAATGATAGACGCAGTTAAAAGGAGTGGCTTCTCCGGCGGAGACCCGTTCCAAGAAGTTGTTTCTGATCGCCCTGCCCGGCAATCCCACCGGACTTTTAATTATAACAATGTCATCTGCTTGTGCGCTCAAGTAAGCTGCTTTAAATTCTTCCGCCGCATCACATTCTACAGTAGCAACAAACCTGGTACCCATTTGCACTCCAGCGGCGCCCAGTTGTAAAAATCTATAAATATCGTGTCCTGTATAGATTCCCCCGGCGGCGATGACCGGGATTTTATGCTCCGCTGTTTCTTCCTTTTTTATTTCGGCAAGTACCGCAGGCAACAGGTTCTCTAACTTAAAGTTATCATCTTCCAGCTCTTTATCTTTAAAGCCCAGGTGACCGCCGGCCAGTGGCCCCTCAACCACTATGGCATCGGGTAGGCGGGAATACCTATCCTTCCAACGGTCAATGATGACCCGGGCGCTTCTGACGGAGGAGACGATCGGCGCCAATTTCGTTTTGGCCTTACCTACCAAGAGAGGAAGGTTCAAAGGCAAACCGGCTCCGGAGAAGATTAAATCTACGCCTTCTTCTACGGCTGTCTTCACCATATCGGCATAATTGGACAAGGCCACCATAATATTGACCCCTAAAATTCCTTTCGTCATCGCTCTGGCTTTACGAAGCTCTTTCTTTAAGGCTCGAATATTCGCTGCTCTGTAATTGCGTAGAAAGTCCGGTTCGTTCATACCAATGGCCGGAGTGGCGATTACGCCAATACCCCCGGCGTTGGCCACAGCAGAGGCCAGGCCGGAAAGAGAGATCCCAACCCCCATTCCTCCCTGTATAATTGGGATTTCTGCTGTCAGGGCGCCTATTCTTAATTTTTTCAAGGGTAGCTGTCGCATCCTTTGCCTCCTTTTGGTGTGTTTTCTTATTTGAACTTGTCAAAGTTCAAATCTTTATCTCAACAATACTTTAGACTGAAAAACAGGTGAAAAGTGTCACTGGTTTTTATTATGAGCCAATAATCACAGGTTAATTTATCTGTGAAAAGAAAAAGCGGGTATGCCTCGATCAGCTGTTTAACGATAATTGTTGACAAGAAGAGAGTTCTATAATAAAATACGATTAAACAATTGCTTAATCGTATAGGAGGTGCTTCAAATTACTGTTCACCAAGAGATCATAGACGAAAAACAGACTGATCTGTGTGAGGTATTTTGTCCAGGGAGTCAGATTGAGAAGTTACAGGAGAAAGCCATGGAGGTAGAGGGGTTATCGGAACTCTTTAGAGTGCTAGGAGATGAAACCCGTACCAAAATCCTATACTTACTGGCCCAGGAAAAACTGTGTGTCTGCGATCTGGCGATGATCCTGGAGATGACTTTACCTGCGGTTTCTCATCATCTTCGTTTACTCAAGGCCTTGAGGCTCGTTAAGTACCAGCGGGAAGGAAAGATGGTTTATTATTCACTTGATGATGATCACATCCTGAATTTGATCCGGGAAGCGCAGGAACATTTTGCCGAAGGGAAGTAATAGGTAATTTTCGCTGATACAAGTGGCATTTTTTTGAAAGTAACTTAGTTGTATTGTGCTTGACGAATTTATTCTGAAAGAAGGATCAGTCAAAATGCGTTGTATAGTAGAAGGCCTGGACTGTCCGAACTGCGCAGGTAAGATCGAGAGGGCGCTTCAAGGAATTCCCGGGCTGGAAAGGATTAAACTTAATTTTGCAACAAAGAGTTTAGACCTTCCCCAGGATAAGCTGGAGATCGCGCAAGAGGTGATTGATCGGATCGAACCCGGAGTAAAACTGGTGACGGTCAGCGATCAAACGGCGGATCAAGGAGAAAAAAGGCGTCTTTTAGTAATTGTTATAACAGGGATCTTATTCATAAGCGGGCTTGTCTTTAATGAGTTCCTCCATCAGACTTCATATTCCTGGGCAGAGTATGCTGTGTTAATCCCGGCCTATTTGCTGATTGGCTGGCCGGTAATTCGGAAGGCGCTGACCGGAATCATCCGGGGTGAATTGTTTGATGAGAATTTTTTGATGACTGTGGCTACTACCGGGGCGATTATCATTCATCAATTGCCGGAGGCTGTTGGCGTTATGCTTTTTTATGCTGTGGGAGAGTACTTCCAGGAACAAGCGATCAACCGCTCCCGGCGTTCCATCAAAGCGCTTCTGGATATTCAGCCGGACTACGCCAATTTATATGAAAACAGCGTCACCGTCCGGGTCTCTCCCAGGCAGGTTGGGGTCGGGCAGACGATCATTGTGAAGCCAGGGGAGAAGGTGCCGTTGGACGGGGAGGTCATCTCCGGCTGTTCTTATGTGGATACCTCAGCTTTGACCGGTGAATCCGTGCCCAGGAAGGTTGAGACTGGAGAAATGGTGTTGGCCGGGATGATTAACGGAGAGGGGTTACTATCAATCCGGGTGAAAAAACCTTACGCTGAATCATCCGTGGCGCGCATTCTGCATCTGGTGGAGAAAGCTGCGGAGAGAAAAGCCCCGGTTGAACACTTTATAACGACTTTTGCCCGCTATTACACGCCGACAGTGGTTGGGTTGGCAGCGCTAATCGCTCTTGTACCGCCACTAATTTTGCAGGAAGCCACTTTTGGCCTGTGGTTCTATCGGGCTCTGGTGCTTCTGGCCATCTCCTGTCCCTGCGCGTTGATGGTTTCGATCCCCCTGGGATACTTTGGAGGGATCGGGGCCGCCTCCCGCCATGGAATCTTGGTAAAAGGCGCCAATTTCCTTGATTATTTGGCTCAACTCCATACCGTGGTCTTTGATAAAACCGGTACCCTGACGGAGGGCGTTTTTAGAGTAAGCAAGGTCATGCCGAAAGAGGGATTTAGCCGGGATGAACTGCTTTCTATGGCCGCCGCGGCAGAGGCCCACTCCAATCATCCGATTGCCCGCTCAATTGTGCAAGCCTATGCTGATCAGTCCGGAGGGGATCCGCCGGGGCAAGTCACCGAGTACCGGGAGATTCCGGCCCATGGGATCAGCGCGGTGGTCGATGGGCATCAAGTACTGGCCGGAAATGACCGCCTCATGCACAGGGAAGGCATTGACCATGAAGATTGCGATCTGGAAGGAACCAGTATTTATATAGCGATTGACCGGCGCTACGCCGGATACATCATCATTTCGGATCAGTTGAAGAGTCAGGCTAAACAGACTGTAACGGGTTTAAGGGTATTGGGCGTCAAAAAGGTAGCTCTTTTGACCGGAGATGAACAGAGCGTGGCCCGGCGGGTGGCAGAGGATCTAGGGTTGGACGAATACTTCGCCCAATTACTGCCAGAGGATAAAGTACGCATAGTTGAAAAACTGGAAAAGGATATCCCTCATCGAAACCGGCAGAAACTGGCCTTCATCGGTGACGGGGTCAACGATGCTCCGGTGATTACCAGAGCCGATGTAGGAGTGGCCCTGGGCGGATTGGGAAGGGATGCCGCCATGGAAGCCGCTGACGTGGTCTTGATGGAGGACGATCCGGGGAAGATCGTTAAAGCAGTGCAGCTTGGACGACGCACCCGGTGGATTGTGAGAGAGAACATCTTTTTGGCCTTAGGGGTTAAAGCCTTCTTTATCGTCCTCGGGTCGATCGGAGTGGCCGGTATCTGGGAAGCTGTCTTTGCTGATGTGGGCGTTACTGTATTAGCGGTATTAAATGCCATCAGGACTATGCGGGTCAAGTAAGGTTCAATCTGTGCTGTAATTGCTGAAGGAGCGTCGGAGAATTAATCCGTCGCCATCAAGTAGACAGGTAGAGGAGTAAAGAGTATATCACTAAGGTCTGACTCAGATCGAAGGTCTGTGTCAGACCTTGTGTTCTCCGAAGCCATTCGTGGTTTGGGAGGGATCTAAAGTATGCAGGCTCAAGTAGTTTCCGCGGGGTATATTGAGCGGGCGGTTCTGAAAGGCGATCAAACCAAATTTTGCAGTTTCTCTGCAAACATGGCCGAGTTTGCTTCGAATTCCTCTGTCACCGCAGTCAGCCGGTTATAGAGTTCTTCCAGGATTGCTTCGATTTCTGTATTTCGTTTGGCATAGGAAGCGATGCGTTCCCCATCGCCTGAAGTGGAGGCTTCTACCAGAAGCAGGTTATTCTTGCTGAGTTCAGCTTCCAGACCGGCGATCTCTCTTTCCAATCGGTCGATCTCCGCCTTCAGCGGACGGAGAACCTCTGACCTTTCCTGAATGAGGGAGGCCTTTTCTTTGCGTAAGGCCTTTCTATCTGTTAAGCTGGAGCTGTTATTCTCCGCCTTTTCTTCCTCTATCTTTTCTGCTTCGTCATTATCCCAGCCAATTCTATCCAAGAAATCTTGATAGCTACCTTCATGTATAAAAATACGGTTCCGGTCAAAGACGATTAACCTAGTAGCCAGCGCGTGCAGGAGTAATTCATTGTGGGAGACAATGACCACCGCGCCTTCGTAAGCATCCAGGGCTTCGATCAAAGAGTCGCAAGCCTCCAGATCAAGATGGTTGGTGGGTTCATCCAGGAGCAGCAGGTTTGATGGAGAGGCGAGAATTTTTCCTAATAAAACCCGGCTCTTTTCCCCACCGGAGAGGACGGAGATTTTCTTCAGAGCCAAGTCGCCCTGGAACATCAATGAGCCGGCGATATCCCGGGCCATTTGGGAAGAACAAGCACTGCTTGCGGACATAATCTCTTCGACTACCGTATGCTTTGGATCCAGTTGGGGCAGATTGGTTTCTCCGAAATAACCGGATAAAACTTTAGGGTGCTTGCGGACTTCTCCGCGAGTAGGGGCTAATTTTTGGGCCAATAGTTTAAGAAGGGTGGATTTTCCTTTTCCGTTTTTTCCGATCACCGCAATCCGGTCTTCCCGGCCGATGATCAAATTAAAGTGGTTGATGAGAAAAGGTTCCTGTCCATGGTAAGAGAAACAGAGATCTTCTGCAGAGAGGATTACTTTTGCTGGAAGCGGTGCATAAGGGAAGGAAAAATCCAAGGTCTCGGGGTTGGATAACTTCTCTAACTTTTCTTTTCTGGCTAAAGCCTTGATCCTGGATTGTACTCTACTGCTTAAAGTGGCCTTATACCGAAAACGATTGATAAAAACTTCTGCTTCTTTGCGCTTTTTTTCTTCGTTGAGACGGGTCTTTTCATAAATCTCTTCTTCTTTAGCGATTTGAGCATAGTATTTTTCCGTATTGCCGGGTATTTTACGAATCCGCTGGCGGTGGATGCCGATGGTATGCGTAATGATACTGTCCATAAATCCCCGGTCGTGGGTGATCAAGATCAGCTCGTTCTTCCAGCTCTTTAGGAACCTAATCAACCAGCGGATGGAGGAGATATCCAGGTAGTTGGTAGGTTCGTCCAAGAGTAACAAGTTAACCTCTGCGACCAGTACTTTGGCCAGGTTGAGCCGGATTTGATAGCCACCGGAGAACTCCAGCGGGGAGCGGGATAGGTCAGACTGCGTGAAGCCTAAACCAAAGAGGATCTTCTCCGCCCGCCACTGATCATATTTATACTTGGCGGGAAGACCCAGACAAACCTCTTCCAGGACAGTGGGTTTGGAGAATTCTATGTGCTGCTCCAGGTATCCCAGGTAATAGTTGTTGGGGATAGATATTTCTCCGCTATCCGGTAATTCAGCGCCTTGAATTAAACGCAAAAGGGTGGTTTTACCGTGCCCGTTCCTGCCGACTAGCCCTACCTTTTCTCCGGGGTTAACCGTAAAACTGGCCTCGCGGAAGAGAACTTGTTCTCCATAGGTTTTACAGAGATTTGTTACTTTTAACATCCAATCGATCACGTCCGTCTAAGAGTATTATTTATAATTCTTCCTGATTAATGAGTCAATTTCAATACTGACAAGAGATCAATCTGATACAGTATTTCCAGCTAAAGTTCAACACAGGCTGTTTAGAAGAGGGTTAGCACGCAAGCAGGCTATGGCAAGGGCCGGTTTACGTCAAGGAGAGAAGATACTTCCTAAGCAACTTTTCTAAGAAAGTAAATCCCGACAAATTATTGATACTTTCTAAAGCTGATGTTATCAAGATAAACCAGTCCGGTATCTCCGGCAAAACTGAAGGCCACTCGTCCGGTGGTAAGGGTATTATTTATATGAACTAATAAAGTATATGTCTTCATCTCTGGACTGATGGTAATAGTATTTCCTCCGAATGAGGCGAAATCTGTCTGCGCGTCCCCATCGATACTAAAGGAGAGAGTACGGTTTTGATCTGCTCTTGCCTCGAAGCTGAGCAGATAGGAGCATCCTTTCTCCAAAGTGAGGTCGTCTTGGATCAATTGAATGTGCCATGGTTCCTCTCCGGTTCTTTGGACATGCACAACTAATTCTCCGTCAAGAACGGTAGCGGTGGCTTGGGCGGGCGTTCTCCAGGCGCCAAAAATCCAGTGGGTCAGATCGGCCGAAAAATCCCCGTTTTGCAAGAGTTCCGGTCCGCTTCCTTTCTCCGGTTCGCCCAGCTTCAGCCAAGAAGTGTCGTTGGAGAGCAGAGCGTCCACTAATTTCTGGTGAAACCGGCGGGTTTTTGGGTTATATATCCCGAAACCGCTACAGAATTCCCAGTAATGCCAGGAGAAACCATAGCTTTCAAATAATCTGGCGCAGAAGGCAGTCCACAACGCCCGGGATTCCATATCCGCTCGTTCATAGGCGCCGAATTCCCCGATGTTGACCGGCACATGATGTTCTTTGGCATAACGCAAGACCGGTTGTAGCTCTTCGATGATGGCTATCTTCTCATAATAACTGCCTTTCCAGGGGGTACCCAGCCACCGGTCAGCCTCACCCTCTACCCAATCTGCCCCTTGGTGTGTGAAAGAGAAAGGGTTATAGTAATGAATGGTCAGAATTAAGCGATCATCATCAGGCAACTTAAGCTGGGAAAGAGCGCTGATTCCGCCCCAATCAGCGGTACCGATCATCACGATCCGTTCGGGATCTTCCTTTCTAATCACAGCGAGGGCTTCAGCCAGGAGAGTATTCCATCGTTCGGGAGTAAGATTCTTTCGAGGCTCATTCAGGATTTCAAAGACCAAGTTCTCCGGGTAGTCTTTGTAGCGCCGGGCGACCTGTTCCCACATGGCAAGGAAACGGTCACGCTCTTTTTCGGGTCTGGCATAAACTTCTTCGTAGTGATGGAAGTTGATGATGACGGATAACCCGTTTTTCAAGGCGTTATCGATGGCCCAGTCTACACGCTTAAAGAATCTTTCGTTGATTTTATACGGGCTTCTTCTACCTGCGTGTGCTGACCAGCGAATAGGGATTCGTACGGAATCAAAACCTTTCTCGGCGATCAGTCGAAAGTATTCAGCTTTGAGGACGACTCCCCACTCTCCTTCTCTGGGTGCTTCTAAGGCGTTTCCCAGGTTGATGCCCCGGCCGAGCTTTTCGTTAACGGTGAAAGCATCAAAGGCAAGCACAGGATGGTGAAGGAAGAGAACCATCAGCAAAACCAGGCAGAATCCTCTTTTGTGCATCGAGCACCCTCCTTTCATTAGAGATTTCGTTAAATAAAAAGAAAAACCTTCCCGCAGGAAGGTACTACTTGCTTAGCGCATTGCGATCGATACCTTATATTATATTCATATTCCCGAAGCTGTATTTTTTTCTTTAGTTAAAGATAAGGTCAATGACTTATCAAGCTTCATCGCTCAATTTACCCTTTATGTAGTTTGACTTTTCAGGTTTTCTAAAGGTCCCATCTTGCACCTTACTTCCCCGAAAAGAAGTTTGGGCTAAGTTTGAATTGAAGGGAGAGAAGAGACTTTCATCTCCCCTCCCTGTTACTTAGCCAAGGATTGTTTTCAGGTCTTCCTCCGGGGTACTGACTGGTTTAATCCCGAATTTTTCCACCAGTACTTCTAAGACTTTTGGTGAAATAAACGCCGGCAAGGTCGGTCCGAGGTAGATGTCTTTGATCCCTAATGATAACAGGGTCAGCAGAATACAGACTGCTTTCTGCTCGTACCAGGAGAGCACGAGGGTGAGGGGGAGCTCATTGACTCCGCACTCAAAGGCCTCGGCTAGCTTTAATGCGACCTGAATAGCGGAGTAGGCGTCATTACACTGTCCCATATCCATGAGGCGGGGCAGTCCATTGATTTCCCCCAACTCCAGGTCGTTAAAGCGGTATTTACCACAGGCCAAGGTGAGGATGACCGTATCTTTGGGCGCTTTTTGCACGAATTCCGTATAATAGTTTCTGCCGGAGCGCGCCCCGTCACAGCCGCCAACCAGGAAGAAGTGTTTGATGGCGCCTGCCTTTACTGCTTCAATTACTTTATCCGCTACTCCCAGCACGGTATTACGGGCGAACCCGGTCAGCAGTTCTTGACCGCCATTGATTCCGGTCAACTGCCGATCTTCTTTCCAGCCGCCGAGCTCCAGGGCTTTATTAAGCACAGGGGTAAAATCTTTCTTTCCATTTTTCGCAGGAATATGAGTTACTCCCGGATATCCCACCACCGCTGTGGTGAAAACTCGGTCGATATAGGAAGGCCTTGGCGGCATCAGGCAGTTGGTAGTAAAAAGCACAGCACCGGGGATTCCGTCCAACTCTTTCTGCTGGTTGTGCCAGGCCGTACCGAAGTTCCCCTTCAAGTGTGGGTACTTTTTGAGTTCCGGATAGGCATGGGCGGGTAACATCTCGCCGTGGGTATAAACATTTACCCCTTTTCCCTGTGTTTGCTCTAAAAGTTCCTTTAAGTCCTCCAAATCATGGCCGGAGACTACAATAAAAGGACCTTTTTCAATGACTGTTGTGACTTTGGTTGGCACTGGATGGCCAAAAGCGGAGGTGTTTGCTTCATCCAGAAGGGCCATGCATTTCAGGTTGATCTGTCCAAACTCCATTAACAGATCCAGCCATTCATTGATGGAATGCTCCTCGCCGATGGCCCGCATTCCCCGGTAAAACCAGGCGGTTACTTCGTCGTTGGTCTTGCCGAGCACATATGCATGCCAGGCGTAGGCGGCCATTCCCCGCAGTCCCAGCAGTAAAGTGGAGCGTAAGGAAGTGAGATCTTGATCTCCGCTCCATAGGGCAGCGGGATCTAAATCATCGGCCTTCCCCAAGGTTTCTTTTTCTTTACGGACCAGGCCAATTAATTCTCTGATCCGGGCTGCGTCATAATTTACATTAGTAATCGTGGCGAAGAGGCCCTGCAGCATTAATTCATCAGCTCGCCTCGGGCTTTGCTTGCCTGCCACCGCCCGGGCCAGCCCCACCAAGGCGCAGGTCAACTCATCTTGTAAGTTGGCTACCTCCGGGTTTTTTCCGCATACCCCGCTCTTGGTACACCCTTTCCCGGCGGCAGTTTGCTCACATTGGAAACAGAACATGTTACTCATCAGTACAACCTCCTTGGTTTTTTTAGGTTAAGAAGACGCCATGACGCCATGAATAAAGATTATAGCTAGTACAGTAAGATTTTTATTGGTCTATAATCGTGCCATCAGTAGCAATAGTTACTACTTGCCACGGAATCATCTTTTTGCTATTGACCAAAGCCGCCTTTAGAGCATTGACAATCCCACTACAGCAGGGTACTTCCATGCGGAGCACGGTAACGCTTTTGATCTCGTTGGCCCGCAAGATTTCAGTAAGTTTCTCCGTGTAGTCGATGGCGTCTAGTTTTGGACACCCGATCAAGGTGATCTTGTTCTTCATAAAGTCATTATGGATGTTGGCATAGGCATAAGCCGTACAGTCGGCAGCGATCAGGAGATGGGCTTGGTTGAAATACGGTGCATGTACCGGGACCAGTTTGATCTGGCAAGGCCACTGCCGTAGCTGGGAAGGAAACCCATGATCCTGCCTTGGTTCGACCGGGATGGCTGTTTCTGTGCGGTGGATCGTTTTCGCCTGCGTACCCGGACAACCGCAGGGCAAATCCTTCTTCAGGTGTTGCATACGTCTTTTTACTTCTTCTTCATTGTAGGGCTCGGCCTCCCGTTCTTCAATGGTAATCGCTCCAGTCGGGCAGGCCGGTAAACAGTCTCCCAGACCATCGCAGTAAGACTCAGAGACGAGCCGGGCCTTGCCCTCAATTAATTGAAGGGCGCCTTCATGACAGGCATTGACACAAAGGCCACAGCCATTGCACTTGTCTTCATCAATGACTACAATTTTTCTTTTCATCTTGATCATCCTTTCCCCTCAAAATTTAGGTGTTTCGTCGAGTGTTTAAAGTATAAACCTTTATGGGTACCTCTCGTCGGTAGTTTGATTCTGTTGTTTCCTAGTAGAAGGGCAGCGAAAGCGATGAGTATTTCTGGTAAATTAGTATTTTACTTGTGTTGGCAAGTGTATTGTATTAAAATATAAAATAAAAATCGGTAACCAATGTTACCAAATGGATGGAGGTAAAATGTTTACTAAATGGAGACGGCAGTTGACCGAGTGCAGTTTATTCGCTGGAGTAGAGCTGGAGGATTTAAATGTTATGCTTCAATGCTTAAATCCGGTGGTTAAGGAGTTTCAGAAGGATGAATGCCTGACCGTGGCCGGGCAAGACTTCAATGGCGTAGGAGTAATCCTTGAGGGTGAGGTGATGGTCACCAAGGAAAACAGCGCCGGCCACCGGATAATCGTGATGACTTTGGGCGCAGGTGATATGTTTGGGGAGATGGTGGCTTTCTCCGGAGAACGGAAATGGCCGGCCACAGTCATTGCCCAACGGGAGGGGAAAGTTATGTTTTTACCTCCTGAAAAGATTGTGGGGAATTGCCGGCGCCAATGTGCCAGTCACCGGCTGCTGATTACCAATATGTTGAAGATACTCTCCGACCGGGCCTTGTTTTTAAACAAGAAGATGGAGTATTTATCCATGAAGAGTCTGCGGGGAAAGATCTGTGCTTTCTTACTAGAGCAGTACAAAAAATACGGAGCAACCACTTTCCTGCTGCCGCTAAACCGTAATGAGTGGGCGGACTTCCTCAATGTGGCGCGACCTTCTCTCTCCAGGGAGTTGGGAAAGATGAAGGAGGAAGGTCTGCTTGATTATCACAGAGCATCAATAAAGATCAAGAATCTGGAGGCTGTACGGAAGATGGCAGAATAAGGAATGGTGCTGACTGGGGAGGCAGTGTGTGTAAAATTAAAAGATCAGTTTAGGCTCTGAAAGTAAGGTTGTAGTTCTGCAAAAAGGACCGTGTTCTTTCATTGGATGGGTTATCAAAGATCTGCTGGGGCGGGCCTTCTTCAATGATTTGCCCGTTGTCCATAAAGATTACCCGGTCTGCCACATCGCGGGCAAAGCTCATCTCGTGGGTAACCACCATCATGGTCATCCGTTCGACCGCCAGATTACGGATGACTTTTAGAACTTCACCGGTTAATTCCGGATCAAGGGCAGAAGTCGGTTCATCAAAGAAGAGGATATCAGGTTTCATGGCCATCGCCCGGGCGATGGCCACCCGCTGACATTGTCCTCCGGAAAGCTGGTAAGGATAGGCAGTGGCCTTCTCCTGCAACCCGATCTTCTTTAGTAGTTGTAAGGCAGTGGCCTCGGCCTCTTCCGGGCTAATTCCCCTGACCAGTACAGGAGCTTCCGTAATATTCCGCAAAACCGTAAAGTGCGGAAAAAGATTGAAGTTTTGAAAGACCATCCCCAGGCGTAACCGGATCTTTCTTAGCTTTTCCTCCGGAGCGTATACGACTTGGCCTTGCGGAGAGGTTTCGACCATAGTCTCACCGGCGACGACGATTCGGCCGTGCTCGATCTTCTCCAGTAGGGTGAGACAGCGCAGGAGGGTGCTCTTTCCGGAACCGGACGGACCGATGACACCGACTACTTCTCCCTGTTGAATCTGGAAGGAAACCCCGTTCACTACTTCCAGTTCGTCGAAGCCTTTAAACAAATTTTCCACTTTTAAGATCTGCATCTTTCCGTCCCCTTACTTGTAATAGCTTAATTTCTTCTCGGCATTATGAAAGATTTTCGTAACGATCCAGTTCATGAAGAGGTAGAATAGACCTGCGATAAAAAGCGGGGTGGTGGAGAAGATCCGGGAGGATTCATTCTTGGCTACGCGGAAGAGTTCTGAGATGCCAAGGATCTGAACGAGGGCGGTATCCTTGACTAGTGTAATGACTTCATTACTGATCGGCGGTAGAATTCTCTTGATTACCTGCGGAAGGATGATCCGGAGGAAGGTTTGTGTCTTGGTGAACCCTAGAACAGCGGCGGCTTCATACTGGCCGCGAGGAATGGATTGAATGCCACCCCGGTAAATCTCAGCAAAATAAGCGGCATAATTCAGGGTGAAGGCGATTATAGCCGCGGTGAAACGGGGGATTCTAAAACTGAGGCCCTCCGGCAACATATAGGAGGGGGCAAAATAAACAAAGATCAGCTGAAGGAGCAGGGGAGTGCCGCGCATAATCAAGATAAAAAGCTTTAACGGACTGCTAATCCACTTATGCGTACTCATCCGGCCCAGGGCGATTACTAGACCCAAGGGCAACGAGAGCAGTAAGGTTAGAAGAAAAATCTGTAAAGTTGTGATTGTTCCTTGTAGGAGAAGACCCAAAAGCCTTACGGAGCCTGCCCCATCCCAAATCGCAAGCATGTGAAAAACTCCTTCATAAAGATGAGCGCCTATTTAAAAGCGCGATCCGGAGAAAGGGTTGTGAGGTCGCTCACAACCCTTTTCTTCTATGATGATCGGATCTCATCCGAACGGATCGCTCCGAACTGGTAATTATATAATACGGGTATGTGTAACAGGTTGTGGTAGTTCCAGGCTTGATCAGAAGCGTCTTGGGCAAAGGCGGAAGGACTACTTAGCCACTACCGTGATATCCTCCCCAAACCACTTTTTGGAGATCTCTGCCAAGCTGCCGTCGGCAGCCATTTCCTCAAGGGTCGCTTGGACCTTATCCCTCAGTTCGATATCATTTTTCCGGAAACCTATACCATATTCCTCGCTGGCTAGGGCTTCGTCAAGCACGAGATAACTCTTGTGCTTTTGCTGAATGTAAAACCGGGCGACGATCTCATCCATCAGCACAACATCCAGCCCGCCCATTTCCAGATCCATGAGTGCGGTCATGTTATCATCGAATTCAACTACTTCCGCCAGTTGATCTCTGAATTCCGGGGCGCCGTTTAAGGCATCCATAGCGCTGGATCCGGCTTGTAAGCCCAGTCTCTTTCCTCTCAGATCCGAGAGGGAATTAAGTTTGGAATCCGCCCGTACGACCAGGATCTGGCGGTTGTCCATATAGGGTTCACTAAAGAGAATAGTCTTTTTTCGTTCCTCGGTGATGGTTAAGCCGTTCCAGATACAGTCGATATTCTTCGTGTTGAGCTCTTGTTCTTTCGCATCCCAGCTAATGGGTTGGACTTTCAAGTTAATCTGCAAACGGGCGCAGACTTCTTTGGCCAGGTCAATGTCGAAACCAGTGATTTCGCCGTTTTCATCTCTATATCCCATGGGTGGGAAGCTGTCGTCCAGGCCGAGCACGAGTTCTCCTTTTTTTTGCACTTCTTTCCATGAATCTTCTTTTTGCTGATTACCACAACCGGAAAAGGCGAAAGCCAGAAGGAACATAAGAATAAGAGCAGTTGTTATGCGTTTCATATTAATCGACACCTCTTTAAAAAATTGTACATTGTAATTGTACTTGAAAACCAAGGTATAGTAAAGGGAAACTCATTCTTTCCATCTATTTCAGGGAAAGACTGGTGATGATGGGTGCAAGCAAATGATCGGGTGAAAGGAAAACAATAGTGGTATTGCCGGGTCCAGGTCGGACCTATAGATAGAATAATAAGGTGACAAAAATGGAGATCACCGGTGCCGGCCTAGAATGACAAGAGGCTGGGCTAAAAACCCAGCCTCATTCCGATATTATACACTAAATACGAGACGATCCAGGCCAACGAGAAGGAACTAACCAGTTGGAGCAGGGTAAACATTAAACTATTGGTCTCTTTTTTGATCACGGCAATAGTAGCGAGACAAGGCAGGTAAAGCAGGACGAAGAAGAGAAAACTGATGGCACCTGCAGAAGTCAAATACATTGGCAATATGGAAGCCAATGCTTCACTACCTACTCCATATAGAGTTCCGAGAGCGCCGATGATTACTTCTTTGGCTACCACCCCGAAGATCAAGGCCACTGAAAAAGTCCAATGTCCGAAACCTAAGGGTGCAAAGAGGGGAGCGATTCGCTTGCCTAGAAGACCAATGAGGCTACTCTCTGCTCCGTATTCCACTCCCCAAGGAAAACTGGCAAATATCCAAATGATTAAGACAGATCCAAAAATGATCGTGCCTGTCTTTCTCAAGAAACTTTTTGTATGAGCCCAGGCGCTTCTTAATACATTGCCGGCGGTCGGGATTCGGTAAGGAGGCAATTCCATGATCAGAGCCTCTTCTCCCTGTTCTTTCATTAGCTTGGCCAATATGGAACTGACCACTAAAGCCATGACCACGCCGGTCAGGTAGAGGAGCATCACTATTTCCCCGGCGTTCTTGGGAAAGAAGATCCCGGCGAAGAGCAGGTAAACGGGGAGTCTTGCCCCACAGGACATAAAAGAATTGGTAAAGATGGCAATTAACCTCTCCCGGCGGGCTTTGATGGTCCTGGTGGCCATGATGGCCGGAACATTACAACCAAAACCCAGAATCATCGGGATAAAGGAGCGTCCGGAGATTCCGAACCGGTGAAAGACCCGGTCAACCAGGATTACGGTACGCCCCAGATATCCACTGTCCTCCAGGAGGGCGATGAAGACAAAGAGGATAAAGATGAGAGGGGCAAAAGAGATTACAGAGCCTACACCCCCGATAATTCCTTCAACCAGAAAAGAATTCAGCAATGCTGGTAAACCGAGTAGAGATACACCTTCGCCAATCAGGGTGAAGAAACGATCCACGAGATCAATTAATGGTGTGGAGATGGTGAAAGTAGTCTTGAAAAGCAGAAACATTACCAATATAAACAAAGGAAAGGCTGCATATTTATGGAGAACAACCGCATCAATCCGGTCAGTTCTCTCATTGGCCTCGGCCACTTTATAATAAGGAGTAACTTTATCCTGGATTAGTTTGATGGCGCGAGCGTGCGCCAGTTCATCTGAGAAAAATGTTTGAGCCTCTTTTTTAAGTGAAAGAATATAATCCGGTGCTTTGGGCGGATTTCCCGCTCTTTTCATGTCAGCGACCCGGAGTACTTCTTCTAATAATTCAGTAACGTTCTCACCGGTATTAGCCTCAATGCGGACGATTGGCACTTGTAATTCCGCGCTCAGTTTAGGGATATCCACCTGCACGCCCCGGTGTTTGGCTTCTTTATTGAAGTTAAAGGCGAGAATCAGATTCTTTCCCAACGCCAAAAGCTCCATAGTCATCAGGAGATTTCTCTCTAAGGCGTTTACATCTATTGTCTGGATAATGACATCAGGGTCGTGGGTCATCAGATAGTCATGGGAGACTTTCTCTTCCTCGCTATACGGGGCTATACTGTATGTGCCCGGTAAATCTATTATTCTGATCTTTCGACCGTGAAAAGAGACGCTACCTTCTTTCATCTCAACGGTTTTTCCCGGCCAATTCCCCACATGCAGGCTCATCCCGGTTAGGGTGTTCAGTAAAGAAGTCTTGCCTGTGTTGGGGTTTCCGATCAAGGCAGCTGAAATTTCGGCCTGCACATCGGTTTCCGTTTCTGTTGCTGAGACCTGTCTCTTTCTCACCCTAATTCACCTTCTTCGATGATAATCTTTTTCGCCACGTTATTCCTGACGGTGATTAGTGTGTTCAGTGCCCGGTAGATGCGGGGACACCCTAATGGTGTTTCCCGGATGGCGTCAACCGCCACCCCTTCGATAATGCCCAGACTTTCCAGTCTTTCTTTGGTGATCGGATCTGTCATAATTTCTTTAACTACGGCAGTATGGCCAATCGGCAGTTGATTTAAGGTCTTTTTCAAAAAAACACCTCCGGTTGCTGTTGCAAGATTGTTAGTGTGCCCTAACAAGCGGTGTAAAAAAATATGGATCAATTGTTAGCCTGAACTAACATGATAATAATCCCAATTGGCGGAGTTGTCAAGGGAAGTAAGTGAAGTCAAGCACTCCGGGAGAGAGGAGTGGTTTTTTTATTATCCGTACTTGACAAAGAGGAGATTAGGGATAAAATATAAACGCAACAAATTTGCGTTTACTAGAAGTGGTTTCCCGAGTATTCTGACTGATGTTCACAAATATACCTCAAGGTTACTATTTGGTTTAGGGATGGTGGAGATGAAATCATGAGCCATGCGGTAAATATTCTGAAAAAAGCGGGTCTGCGTTGTACTCCTGGGAGAGTGGAGATTATCAGCATTTTATTAGATAGTGAACACCCCTTGTCCCAAGAAGAGATTACTGCGGAACTTTCCAAGAATGGGCTGGATCGGGTTACAGTATATAGGGCCTTGGAAGCCTTTCTTAAGGTAGGAATCGTCCACAGGGTGGAAACGGGTGATCGTCTATGGAGGTATGCCTTGTGTGCTTGTGGGAGCAGAAAACACTGTCATCCCCACTTTGTGTGTAGAGAATGCGGTAGAGTAGAATGCCTTACTGGAGTAAAATTACCAACCTTCACTGAACCAAAACCCGGGTATAAAGTGGAGGAACAGGAGACTTACTTAAGAGGGATCTGTCCAGAGTGCGCAGAACAGCAAATGGAGGGGATCTGAGAAAAACCTTTGGGCGATTTCGCTCGGCAGGTGGTCTTCCCCGCTTTTATGCAACTAATTTGCGTCTGCATTTATTTTTCATTAATGGATAAAATAGACTTCAGATCCGGATGGACAATAAAGGTCCGAGGAGCGTGAGGTTTGTGGTAAAAGTTCAGCGGGTATTATGGGTTTTTGTGTTTCTGTTAATGGCAGTGCAGATTAACAGGGTAATTTGCGCGGTAGAGCAGGAGAGTATCCCGGTTTTTGTCAGTATCCTTCCTCAAAAATATTTTGTCGAGCGGATCGGCGGCCAGGCGGTACAGGTCTCGGTCATGGTGGGTCCGGGACAAAGTCCGGCCACATATGAACCATTACCCAAGCAAATGTCGGAACTCACCCGGGCCGCTCTATATTTTTCCATAGGAGTTCCCTTTGAAGACGCCTGGTTAAAGAAGTTTACAGCCGCTGCCCCCAACATGAAAGTCATTAATACCAGGGCAGGTATTACTCTGAGAAAAATGGACCGTTACTCTAGTAACCTGGCGCCGACCAGTAAAGAGCAACAGGGAAAGAGGAGAGAACATCATCATCACCATGATCGGGGCCTGGATCCACATATTTGGCTTGATCCTATGTTAGTAAAAAAGCAAGCCAAAACGATCTATCAGGCATTAGTAGAACTCAGACCGGAAAAAGAAGTGTATTTCAGCAATAATCTCCAGAAGTTCCTGACTGACTTGGACGCTGTGCATTTGGAGATTAAAGAAGCATTTTCCGGATTGACCAATAAAAAACTACTCGTCTTTCATCCGGCCTGGGGATATTTCTGTGATCGCTATGGCTTAACACAGGTTCCCATTGAAATGGAGGGAAAAGAGCCGGGACCACGCGAGTTGGGGGAGATCATTGAGTTCGCCAAGGAAGAAGGGATTAAAGTCGTCTTTGTGCAGGCGCAGTTTAGCTCAAAACAAGCGGAGACAGTGGCTAAAGCGGTCAATGGTAAGGTGGTCCTGATTGATCCCTTGGCAGAGGATTATCTAAACAACCTGAAGAGTATAGCCCGGGTTATGAGGGAAGAGTTGATGTAAATGCAGAAGATCGTATCTTTGGATCAGGTGTATTTTGCCTATGACCAACGGCCGGTCTTGGAAGAGATCAACCTTGAGGTGGAGGAGGGAGATTTCTTGGCAGTGATCGGCCCGAACGGCGGAGGGAAGACCACCCTCCTCCGGTTGATCCTGGGATGCCTCGCTCCGGTCTCCGGTTCGGTCCGAGTCTTGGGACAGGATCCGCGAAACATCCGTAGCCGAATCGGGTATGTTCCTCAACATAGTGAGTTTGCTCGAGATTTTCCTGTGACCGTGGAGGATGTGGTCTTGATGGGTAGAATCAAACCGGGGAGTTTATTTCCACGGCGCCGGGCGGCGGATCTGGAAGCCGCCGTCCAGGCCATGCAGTCCGTAGGCATTTTAGAGTTGGCGAAGAGAAGGTTCGGCACGCTCTCCGGAGGGCAGAAACAACGCGCCTTGATTGCGCGGGCTTTATCGTCCAATCCTTTATTGTTGCTGCTGGACGAACCAACGGCCAGCGTGGATAGTCGGGTGGAGAAAGACATATATGACCTCTTACGGGATTTGAATAAACGGATGACTATTATTATGGTCTCTCATGACTTGGGTTTTATCTCCTCTTATGTTAATAAAGTGGCTTGTGTGAATAAGAGGCTTAAGATACATCCCGCCCACGAGATCACTAGTGAAGAAATTATTAGTGAAGCATATGACGGCGCCATGCATTCGCTCAGGCATGAGTGCCGGTTATGAAGCCAATTTTACACGACACGCACTTGAGGGAGAAGATGATGATGACGGATTTTTTGGCAACTATAGGTCAGCACGCCTTTATGCAAAATGCTTTCTATGCCGGGCTGCTTGCTAGTGTGGCCTGTGGAATGGCAGGAACTTATGTGGTAGTGAAACGGATCTCGTATATTAGCGGGGGGATCGCCCACGCCGTCCTGGGAGGGATGGGGATAGCCTATTATTTAGGACTTCACCCCCTGTTGGGCGCGGTTGTTTTTGCTCTTTGCTCGGCGGTGCTTTTGGGATTGGTCAGTATTAAGGCCAAGCAACATGAGGATACGATCATCGGCGCTCTATGGGCAGTCGGGATGGCTATTGGGGTGATTTTTATCTCAATTACACCCGGATATAAGGTGGATCTAACCAGCTTTTTGTTTGGTAACATACTGCTTGTTTCCGCTACCGATTTAGCGATTCTCTGCGGTCTGGATTTATTGATCTTACTTCTGGTACTCGTTTTTTATCGGCAATTTCAGGCCATCTGCTTTGATGAGGAGTACGCCCGTTTGCGCGGAATTCCTGTGGAGGTTCTTTATATATTACTATTGTGCCTAATCGCCTTGACCGTAGTAATCCTCATTCAAATCGTGGGGCTAATCTTGGTCATCGCCTTGCTGACCTTACCCGCCTCCATCGCCGGTCTGGGCTCGAAAAAGCTGGGAAGTATGATGGCACTGGCCTTCCTCTATAGCCTTTTCTTTACTGTTTCCGGTCTGATCCTTGCTTATCTGAAGAATCTTCCGGCCGGCGCGATGATTATTATACTCGCCGGTATTGGGTATCTGTTTGCGCTGGGCCTGAAGAGCGCAGTAACCTTCAGGGTAAAGAAGAATGCATTAAAACTTCCCTAGAAGAATTAATAAAATAGTATAAATTAATTGCTACAGAGCACTCTCTGGATCATCCGCAGAGAGTTTTTTTATCACTGCACCATTATGAAGTGGGGGTTCCTGAAAGGCTATATCTACATAGAGATTATTCGTATATCCAGATTTGAGCAGGGAATATTACACGTAGATGGAATCGGCGTGACCCGATCTAAGGTAGGTGACGCCCAATCAAGAAGAAAAGGTCGAAAGGAAGGGTAAACATCATGGGAGAAGAACATGTGGAAACCAGAAATACCAGCCGGTATACAATTCCATTGCTGGTAATGGCCCTTATTGTTTCTTTGGCTTGGGGATACACTCAATTTCGCGCGAAGAGAAGTTGGGAGATCCGGGCAGAGAACCAGTATAACCGGTCCTTTTCTGAGTTAGCGCTCCACGTGGGTGATTTACGGGATCAGTTGGGCAAAGCCATGGTCTCCAACTCACCGAAAAAGCTTAGAGAGTATTTCACTGATATCTGGCGACAGGCCAACTTTTCCCAGGAGGATATCGGTCAACTGCCCTTGGCTGCGGTTGAACTCAGCAGAACAAAGAATTTCCTGGCCACAGTCGCCGCCTTCTGTTACCGACAAGCGACCAGGGAATTCCAGGGGGAGACCGGGGCCATGGAAGAAAAAGACTGGAAGACTTTGGCCTCTCTCCATCATCAAGCCACCTATCTTTCACAACAATTAACAGACTTACAGGAAAGGGTCTTGGAAGGTGAAGAGAGGTGGTTGGATGTTGACCGGATTGATATGGCTTCCATGGCCGCCGATGTTTCGGAGCGGCTGAATACCAATAATGTGACCAAAGGCTTTATGATGTTGGAGGATGGTTTTAAGAGACTGCCGGAGGCTGATATTGAGGGTAATCTCTTAAATTTCAAGCCGACGCCGAAAGGACTAATTGGGCCCAAGGTTAATGTGGAACAAGCCAGAGAAACTGCGCTTCGCCTGGCAGAGCTGGATGGTGAAGCGTATAGAGCGGTCTATGAAGGACAGAGTAAGGGAGATTTTCCAGTCTATATGTTTCGCCTGACTAAACGGGAGGAAGCGGAGAAGAACCGCCGGACGGCCGCTCCTGTTTTACGTATGGCCATGAGCATGCAAGGAGGACATCTGGTTTGGTTACTCAAAGAGCGGGATGTTGACCGGGCCGGACTCTCTCTGGAAGAGGGGGCCAAAAGGTGTCAGGAGTATCTAGAAAAAAGAGGTTTTCCGAACATGGAGGTCATCGCGGTAGAGGAGTTCCGTAATACAGCAATGGTCAGTTTAGCGGCAAAAGAAGGGGATACAGTAGTACAACCAGATTTAATCAAGTGTAAAGTCGCCCTGGATAATGGGGAGATTATTGGGGTCGATACCATCGCTTATTTAACCTTTCATGATCCAAACCGCAGGATCCCACAGCCCCGTCTCACCCAGGATGAGGTGCGGAAGAAGGTCAACCCTCACCTCAAAATCGATACTATAGAGAAAGTGGTGATCTTGAATGATCAGTTTAAAGAGACTCTCTGCTATGAGGTGGGCGGGACCTTGGAGAAGAACAGGTATTTAGTTTATATAAATGCTCTAACTGGGGAGGAAGAAAGAATAAAACAAGTTGACCAGTACGGAAATGAAGTCAGCTAATAAAAAATCCCTGCTATGCAGGGATTTTTTATTAGCTAAAGTTTTACCGGCGGGGTTTGTTTCAGCAGAATTTCTTCTTATGAAAACAGCCCAGTCAGCCGATATAAAATGTAAGAGTAAAAATAGGAGGTTATTGTATGGGCCAGCGGATAATGCTAGTAGACGACGCTCAAGTCATAAGATTAATGCTTACCCGGATCTTAAAAGACGCCGGATATGAGATTGCTGGGGAAGCTGGAAATGGTGTAGAAGCGGTGGCAAAGTATGGGGAAGTGAAACCGGATTTAGTCACCATGGATATAACAATGCCCGAAATGTCGGGGATTGATGCGGTTAGGGAGATCATCAAGCAAGATCCGAACGCCAAGATAATTATGTGTTCCGCCATGGGACAAAAATCTATGGTTTTGGAGGCCATTGAAGCCGGAGCCAAGAATTTTATCATTAAACCTTTTGACCCGGAAAAAGTGGTTGAAGTTGTCAGGGCGGTACTGGAAGGATAATAGGGATCAGCGCTTAACCGGTGTGACTTTAGTCCGAGAGTGAACCGAGGTAAAGTAAAAAAAGAGATGGGACGATATACACAAAACATCAACATTAATTGATAGTGTATAAACGCATCTACTCTAAAAATTCATTACATTATAAGTTAATAGGGCGAGACAGTCCCACAAGCGGCAGTTAAGTGAAGGTTAAAAGAAAAACTTCACTTAAGAATAATAAAAGGGAAGGTTTTGCTATGAGTGTGCGTGTTTTATTAGTTGACGATGCCCAAGTAGTTAGGTTGATGCTGAAGCGGATTTTTACGGAAGCTGGCTATGAAATAGCAGGAGAGGCGGTCACCGGAACACAGGCTGTGGAAAAATACAGGGAACTCATGCCTGATTTGGTGATCATGGATATTACTATGCCTGAGATGAAGGGGATTGAAGCGGTTAAGGAGATCATGAGCATGGATCCGAACGCCAAGATTATTATGTGCTCGTCCATCGGCTCCAAAGCCAAGGTAATTGAAGCTGTGGAAGCAGGCGCTAAGAATTACATCTTAAAACCCTTTGAAGCCCAGAAGGTTCTAGATGTAGTCTCCGCTGTTCTTAAAGGATAATTATTTTTTCAAGAGCAGATAAGAACCTGTGACCATGAAGAGGATCCCGGCTGCCTTTATCCAGGTAAAGGGAGAGTGTGCTTGGTTGAAGAAGCCGAAGTGATCAATCAGATAGGCTGTGAATAGTTGAAAGAAGATGATTCCGGTGGTAGCTACCCCCACCCCCAGCCGGGGAATGGACATTGCTACACCGAAGATGATGGCCAGGCCGAGCGGCCCTCCTAACCAAGCATATGGTGGAGTGGCCGTTATTTTTTTGAGCAGACCGGATGGGGGTGGAAAGAAGAGAATAAGAAGTCCGGCGGTGATCGCTGCTAAGAGGTGAATAGCAAAGCTCATATACAAAAGACCTATACTCTTCCCCAACAGAGAATTAAGACTACCCTGTACAGCCATTAAAGATCCGGCGATTCCAGCCAGTAATAAAAAGAAGAGCCATCCTCCGTTCTGCACAAAGCACCCTCCTTTTTTTCAATGAGATCAGCCAGTAGCCAACAGAGGTTCAGTTCATTCCGAGTTTTTATTCTCTCCTTTTTTCCCGCACATATCCAAGGACTTGGGAGGAATAGAATAAATAGGGGGTGAAGGAATGGGGTAGTATTCATGGCTACGGTAATCGGTTTTGCCGTGGGCCTCCTTGGAACGGGAATCGGAGGATGCTTGGCTGGATTTGCCCCCGATTTGGCCAAAGTTAAAGATAGGGAGTTGGTAGGATTCTCCGGAGGGATGATGCTGGGGATAGTGCTTTGGGATCTATACCCGGAAGCCGTTCGTTTGGATACAGCAAGCGCTTGGGGGGGGATTCTGGCAGGAATCTTCTTTATCATCCTTCTTCGTTCCCGATTCAAACCGGCTGACCATTCTTTTGACTCCTCGGACCAAGAGATAGATTTGCGGTTTACCCGTGCCGGTATGTTATTGGGGATGGGCATTGCTCTGCACAATTTACCTGAAGGCGTGGCGGTGGGCGCAGTTTTTGCAGAAAATCCGTCATCCCCCCTCTGGAAGGAACTGGCTTTATTAATGGCAGCGCACAATATACCGGAAGGTTTGGCGGTAGCCATTACTTTAAAACTGGCGAGAACCAGTTGGCAAAAGGTGGCCTTAATCTTAATTCTGACCGAATTACCAATGGGCGCCGGCGCGCTCCTGGGCGGAGTCATTGGTCGTCTTTCGCCGTTCATGAGTGCTTCCGCTTTAGGGTTTGCCGCAGGCGCCATGCTTTTTTTGGTTGGTCTCGAACTACTCCCTCTTTCCTGGCGGGAAGGAAAAAAGAAAAAGTCCTTGCCTCCTTTGGTAGCGGGCCTTCTAGCGGCTAGGGCGTTAATTTCCGCATTGGACTGAGTGTGCTGTGTGGCACTCCTATCTTAAAAGATTTTTAAATGTATGTATGACAGACTGGGGCGGAATACTATCATCCGAAGGAGGGATTGTCTTGGCTAAAAATATAGAAGTCAAATGTTATGTTGATAGTTGCGAGTATTGGTCGAAGAATAATTTCTGCGACGCCGATGGGATTGAGGTGGATAATCAAGCAGCGAGTGCGAGTGACATGGAGATCGGCAGGTTGGGCGAGAATGAAGCCGAAGCCAGCGCCTCCAAGGAAACTTATTGCCGGACCTATAAACCGCGTACATATTAGCTTTTGAACGTGTCATAAAAAAGCAACCACTTGCGACAAGTGGTTGCTTTTTTATACCTATATACCTATGTTAAGCTTTGGGGCGTCCCAGTCCGGACGCGGAAGGCAGTAGCAGGTGAAAGCAGAAATTTGGTTGGCCTTCACGTGTAAAAATTGAGTATCTGTTAAATGTAACCTCAGTAAGTGGTATTGGAAAACAGATAGATCAAAAATAAACGATAGTATAGTGACACAGGTAAAGGATTTACGCAGGATTTCACGAATACACACAAAACCATGAAGTGAGTAATGATAATGATAAGGAGTGATCAGATTGCGGAGTGACCAAGTAAAAAAGGGCGTTACCAAAGCCCCGCACCGTTCGTTATTTAAGGCTATGGGCTATACCGATGAGGAACTGAGCAGACCCTTGATTGGCGTGGCCAATTCGTTTAATGAAATTATCCCCGGACATTTGCACCTCAGAACAATCACTGAAGCGGTGAAGGCCGGGATTAGAATGGCCGGTGGGACCCCGGTGGAATTCGGAGTAATCGGAGTCTGTGATGGAATCACCATGGGCCATGAAGGGATGAGGTTTTCTTTGGCCAGTAGGGAGTTGATCGCGGACTCGGTAGAGGTTATGGCCAGCGCGCACTGCTTCGATGGGTTGGTTTTAGTGCCGAACTGCGACAAGATTGTTCCTGGCATGTTGATGGCCGCCGCCAGATTAAATATTCCCGCATTGATGGTCAGTGGCGGACCGATGCTCGCCGGTGAGCTGAAGGGGGAAAAGATTGATTTAAACACGGTCTTTGAGGGCGTCGGCGCGCAGGCTGTGGGAAAAATAACAGAAGAAGATTTGACGGAGATTGAGGAGCGGGCTTGTCCGGGATGTGGTTCTTGTTCCGGGATGTTTACCGCCAATACCATGAACTGCCTGACTGAGGTATTAGGGCTGGGATTACCTGGGAACGGGACCATTCCAGCGGTGGATGCCCGTCGGATTCGGTTGGCAAAACTAGCAGGGATGAAGATTATAGATCTGGTCAAGGCTGATTTGAGGCCGGCACAGATCCTGACGAAAGAGGCGTTCACCAATGCCTTTACCGTTGATATGGCGGTGGGTGGTTCCACCAATACGGTGCTACATCTACCGGCCATTGCCCGGGAAATCGGGGTGAAACTTGATTTGAACTGGATTAATGAAGTCAGTAAACGGACTCCGCATCTGTGTTCTTTGCGGCCGGGAGGGGTCCATCATATTCAAGACCTGGATGCGGCCGGAGGAATATCGGCGGTACTAGCTACCTTGGCGCAAAAAGATCTCATCAATCTAGAGTGCCGCTCGGTGACAGGTGGGACAATTGGAGATAATATAAAGAATGCTAGAGTTTTAAAACCAGATGTGATCAGACCTTTGGATCAACCGTATCATGAGGAAGGCGGGCTTGCCATCTTATTTGGATCATTGGCTCCGGACGGCGCGGTGGTTAAAAAAGCAGCGGTCGATCCCCAGATGATGGTGCACGAGGGGCCGGCC
>DATCJV010000195.1:0-14287 GCA_036562625.1 Bacillota bacterium
CCGGGGCGCCCGTCCCGGTAGTTAAGGAGTAGGGACTACCTTATTATTTCACCATGAGCCCCATCCAATACCGAAGGAAAGGAAAATCTTCGGTTCAGGCGCACAAAAAAAGACTGTCCAAACGGACAGTCTTTAAAAATAAGCTTATATGTCTTTTCAGCCTTCTTCTCCGCTGTGGTCATTGGCGGTGGACAGCTTTTCCGCCAATAAGTCTCCTAAATTTGAGGCCAAGGGCTTATTGTCTTCCTGGTAAAGGAGGGGCGCCTCCTCTTTGCTCTCTACATTTTGCTCCGTTTTCTCTAATTCCGGCGCTTTCTTGGGCTTTGGTTCCCGAAGGCTCAGACCGATCCTTCTGTTCTCCGGATCAACCTTCAGAATCCTCGCCTTCACCTTTTGCCCGACTGCCACCACGTCTTCAGGTTTTTCGACTCGCTCCTCACTTAATTGAGAGATGTGAATCAAGCCGTCAATCCCCTCTCCCAAATGCACAAAAGCGCCGAAGGGCGTAATCCTCACCACTTCACCCTCTACGATGTCTCCAACCTTAAACTTTTCCGCCGCGGTCTCCCAAGGATGCGGGATAAGTTGTTTCAGACTTAAGGAGATGCGCTTGGCTTCCGGATCGATTTTTATGATCAAGACTTGAAGCTGGTCTCCTTCTTTCAGACGTTCAGATGGGTGCTCCACGTGATCCCAAGAGATTTCGGAGACATGTAATAATCCTTCGACCCCCTCGCCGATATCCACAAACGCGCCGAAAGAGGTTAACCGGGTAACTACTCCGGTCCGGGTATCCCCTTCTTTAATCTGGGCATAAATTCTATCTTCCGCTGCGGCCTTCTCTTCTTCTAATACTGCTCGTCTGGAGACAACCAATTGTTTCTTGGGAATAGAAAATTCGATTATATAGAAGTTACTCTCTTGCCCGACCAAAGTATGCAGGTCGCGGACAAAGCCAAGGTCGGCCTGGGAGGCCGGGAGAAATGCCCTTAATCCTTTGATTTCTACCTCCAAACCACCCTTGATTGCCTTCTTGATTTCTCCGGTAACTTGTTGCTTTTCATTATAAACTTTTTCCAATTCCTGCCATGCCTTACTCTGTTCTGCTTGCCGTTTGGATAAAAGGATTTTGTCTTCATCGCGTGACCGTAAGACCTTAACTTCTATATAATCGCCCTCTTTGACGACCTCATGGGCGGAAGCAACCTTTTCAGCGGTCAGTTCATGTAAAGGCACAGGTAAATCAGATTTCCATCCCACGTCAACATAAGCGGCATCATCTTGGACCAGCACTACTTTGGCTTGAATAATAGCGCCCTCTTCCAAGGTGGGTAGGTCGGTCTCCATCGTCATGGCGCTTTCTTCTGCTGTGCTTTCCACAGCTGTAGTTTCTGTTTCTACAGAAAGCTCAGGGGTGGTTTTTACCTCCTCTTCCGGTTTTTCTTGGGTCATTTGATCTCTTTCGTCCATTCCAATTCCTCCTGCAAGTTTTCTTCCAGCCAGTTCACAACCTCCTCGATCTGTTCTTGCGGAGTTGAAGCGCCGGCTGTAATCCCAATAGTATTAATATTTCTAAACCATTCTGGCTTGATCTCGTTTGTATCTTCTATATGATAGGTGGGAACCAGGGAAGCCCCAATCTCTGCCAAATGGCGGGTGTTGGCGGAGTTTTTCCCCCCAATCACCAATAAAACTTGTGCTGCTTCGGCGAGAGTCCAGACTTCATTCTGTCTCTGCGTGGTAGCGCTACAAATAGTATTATGGATCTTCAACTCTTTCACCAAGGGAAGTAAGGCATTTACCACCCGGTTCAAACCTTCTTGACTCTGGGTGGTTTGGCAAACCACACCCACACGGGGAGAAAGCTTTTTCTCCGCCAAGGGAGTCAAATCATCTGGAGCGATCACCAGAGCCTGACCGAACAAGGAGTCTACCACCGCAGTCACTTCCGCGTGGCTGGCTTCCCCCACCACCACTACTTCATAGCCTTCTCTGAGCAAACCCATTGCCAGCTTCTGTTCCTGCTTAACAAAGGGACAAGTGGCATCAACTATCTGCAAACCTTTGTCCTTTGCGGCAGCCACCAATTGCGGACCAACGCCGTGCGATCTAATGATTAATATCCCACCGGGCGCCGCCTGATCCAGACTTTCGATGGGTGTAATTCCCTCATCGGCTAACTTCTGTATTACTCTGGGGTTGTGGATCAAAGGCCCCAAGGTATAAACCTTTCCGGAATGGTTTTTCCGGGTTTGCGCTGCGATTTTCAGGGCTCTGTTTACGCCAAAACAGCATCCGGCTTTTTCTCCGATTAGGATCTTTTTTCTGCTCTGCTTATTTGCGATCATACTTCCTCATCCCAAAATTACTAATAAATACTGTCGGTCGCCGGTTCGCCTGTTGGTCCGTACAGAACTCTATCCGGTGATTAGATCATTGCTAATCAAGCATTGATTGTTAACAATCCAAACCATTCCTAATCAGTCGTGGATTGCTTCAGCTGCTCGGACAGGGCGCGCATTTTTTCCTGGAGCAAACGGGTTCCTTCCGTTATTGTCTCCTTTTTATTATCCAATATTTTAATCGTAAACGGTTCTCCAATGAGTATCCGGATCTTCGGAAAGTGTAGAAATTTTATGCGATGTGAATTCTGAATAAAAATTGGTAAGAGAACAGCCCCACTCTTCACAGCTAAAGTGGCGGCGCCGGACCGCAAAGTATGAATACGGCCATCCCGGTAACGGGTTCCTTCCGGGAACATGCCCACCACCTTACCTTCTCCCAATATGCGCAAGGCAGAGCGGATTGCCTCCCGGTCGCCGGCGCCTCTCTTCACCGGAAAAACCCCCAGTCTCCGGATGATCCAGCCCAGCACCGGAATTTTAAACAACTGCTCTTTGGCCATGAAACAAACTTGTCTTTTCCCCAGTCCGATTCCCATTAGAATCGGATCCATCAGGTTGGCATGGTTGGCAACGGCAATCACCGGACCTTGTTGCGGAAAATTCTCTCTCCCCTTAACTTCTAATCTATATAGGATTCTAACAAATAAATACAATAAATGCCAGGCAAATTTATAAAACATTAAAGTTCTTCCTCCACGTGAATCTCGAATCAATGTTCATTATTGATCAGGCTTAAAATTTTCCCCACCACCTGATCTATATTAAGATCCGTAGTGTCCAATATAAGGCAGCCGGGGGCGGGACGCAACGGATCAGTCTCCCGGTTGCTGTCGATATAATCCCGCTTCTTCAGCCCTTCTTCTATCTCTTCCAGCGAGACGTCGACCTTTCGGGCTTGTAGTTCAAGCCACCTGCGTTTCGCTCTTTCGTGTATGGAGGCGGTTAAAAAGATCTTGTAATCAGCCTCAGGCAATACAGTGGAACCTATATCCCGCCCATCCATCACCACATCACCGGCGGCTCCCATCCGCTTTTGCCTTTCCACCAAAGCCCGACGCACACCTTTTACGGCTGCAACCAAAGATACACCCGCGCTAACTCTTTCCGTGCGAATCTCGTCACTGACATCCTCACCATCCAGGAACAACCGGTAGGTAAGGTCCGGCATTTTTTTATAAGAAAGATCCACCTCATTGGCTAATTTAGTTAAAGCTTCACCATCTTCAAGGGAGATCTTTTCCCGCAAGGCTTTGAGGGTAACCGCGCGGTACATCGCACCTGTATCAACATAAAGCAAACCCAGTGCTTCCGCAACTCTGCGGGCAACCGTGCTCTTTCCGGAACCAGCCGGACCGTCAATTGCAATACTAATGCCTTTTTTACCCATTACAAGTCCTTACTCTCCTTAATCCCGGCCGCCTTTAGAATCATCCGCTGGTGGGTGGGATCGATTTTACCGTTCTTGTGTAAACGGCTCTGATAAAAGTGCACACAAAAATGGCCGAAGAAATTATTGTCTTTTAAACTATATCTACCATGAGGTTGTCCATTGAGCGAAGCGGCTATCCTGTGTTCTCCAACCTCCACAATGACAGCTCTCCTTTCCCAACTCCACTTTCCGCCAAAAACCGCGAACATAATGGCTGTATCTTTGGGAGATAATGGCTCACAATCAGCATGAAGATGTCCGCCGTGTCTATAGATACGAAAAGAGAGGCCGGTCTCTAAATCCAGTACCTGGGCTGTATCTCCGATTAAAAAGACTTGTTTTACTTGGTCCCAGGAGAGTAGTTCCCCGTGAACGGGGAAAGTCTCCGGTATAGACCGGGTGTTCTTCCCCGCCGGATCATAAAATGCTCGTCGATTGTTGAGTGATCCGCTATCAGGATTGGAAGAGACCAAATCGGCAGAGGAAAAAGTCTGGCAAATTCTTTCCCTTAATAAAGAGAAGGTTTCCCGACCCACCACTCCATCCACTACGACATTTTGCTCAGCTTGAAATGCTTTCACCGCCTGCTCGGTCAGGGCGCCGTAATATCCGGTGGGTTGATGTTTCAGGTAGCCAAGGAGTACCAGCCACTGCTGAACTTGTAATACCACTTGATTGTTGGTCCCGGGTTGCAGGACAGTGGCACGGGCCGGTAAAGACAGCGCCAATAAAATCAGGACAACTGCAGACCAGAGAATAGTTTTTCTACTGTGGCGCGCCGGGCCGGCCCCGGCTTTACCGGGAAGGCGTTTTCGCACTCTTCTCCACTCCTTAAACCTACCATATATGTACAAGGTATGTATAACTTACTATTCGGACCAAATCTTTTCTTTTGATGAGGAGAGGATATAGCCACCAAGTGCTCCAACCTCTGCTGCGCAGTGGCTAGGATTCCTTAAACTCCTCGTCTATACTTTTAATAATTTTCACCGCGAGCGTTAAGTTTTCTTCTAAACGTTCGGAGATTCTATGTATATATTGGCTAAGTTCTTTCTTTACCTGCCGGGAATAATCATCCGCTTCTTTCTTAATTGCTCTGGCTTCTTCTTGCGCTTTTTGTAGGATAACATGTTCGGCCACGAGTTTTTTGGCCTCTTCTTGAGCGGCTTTGATGATTTGATCAGCTTCTTTTCTGGAGTTCTTTAAAAATTCCTCCCGCTCGGTGAGGATCTCATCGGCTCTTTTAACTTCCGGGGGCAAGGCCATACGGATTTTATCAAGCAGTTCTAAGACATCATCCACTACTACCAAAGACCGCCCGGCAATCCGCGGGCGATTTGTAATCAATTCTTCCAAGCGATCCAATAATAATAAAAAATGTATCCTAGTCATTACTTAACCCCCGAGTATGGAATTTCCTACGCAGAGCGGCAATGACCTGTTCCGGGACCAAACCGGTAAGATCTCCTCCGAAATAAGCCAACTCCTTTACCATACTGGAGCTCAGGAAAGAATACTCATTTTTAGTCATCATAAACATCGTTTCAATCTCCGGGTTCTGCCGTTTATTAGTTAACGCCATTTGAAATTCATATTCAAAGTCGGAGATTGCCCGGAGTCCTTTAATGATTACCCTGGCTCCCTTACGCTTTGCATAATCCACCAGGAGCCCTTCAAAATGGTCCACTTCCACATTGGGCAGATGACTGACTGCCGCTTCTAGCAGAGCCGAACGCTCCTCCACAGTAAAAAGCGATTTTTTGCTAGGATTTTTCAAAACTCCCACAATCACATGGTCAAAGATCTCAGCAGCTCTTTCAATAATATCCAAATGTCCGTTGGTCACCGGATCAAAACTACCCGGACAGATGGCAGTCATCATCTCTTTCAACTCCACTTGTTTTATGCCCCCAAAATTCCAAGGAGACTTCACCATAAATCCTTTTATCTTTACGGGTCAATCCCCCAATATTCTCCGGTAATTCCAATCTCTTCGGCAACTCTAAAACTATCACGCCTTCCGCTTTCAACAGCTGAAGCTCATCAAGATCCCTGACTACCCGACACCAAAGATTAGCATGGTAGGGAGGGTCGATTAAGATTAAGTCAAAACGCTCATCTTCCTTGCTGAGCCTGGGTAATGTTCTAAAAACATCCCCCGGTATGACCCTAGCCGGCAAATGTTCTTCCCGCAAACGCTGCAAGTTTTGTTTCAACAGCCGCAAACTCCTGGGATCCTGTTCCACAAAGGTTACATAATAAGCTCCTCTGCTTAAGGCCTCAATACCCAAAGCCCCTGATCCGGCAAACAAATCCAGCACCCTTCCTTCTTTAACTGGGGAAGGAAAGTTCTGTAAAATACTGAATAAAGCCTCCCGCACCAGATCAGTGGTGGGACGAAGACCTTGATGATTCGGTCCCATGAGTCGTAATCCTTTGTACAAACCAGCGATGACTCTCATTATTCTTCAACGGGCAGGAAGCGCGGCCAGACCGAAAGCGCCTGGACCGGTATGCACTCCGACAATGGGCCCGGCGATGGCGCTGAATACCTTGACTCCGGGAATGCGCTCCCTACAAGTCTCCTCCAGCCGTTTTTCTTCATCCGGGGCATTGGCGTGAATAATAAATACTTCAGCCGGATCTGCTCCCAAATCCGCCCGGATCAAATCCAAAAATCTATGATCAAGACGGTTCGAGTTCCCCCTAAACTTTTCCACCGGAACAATCAACCCATCCTTGATGCTTAGGATCGGCCTAATGCTCAAGAGGTTTCCTAACAGGGTGGTGGCTTTGCCAATCCGGCCAGTCCTATGTAAATGTTCAAGACTGCCTACTGTAAAATAGAACGCCATGTTCCGCTGAGTCCATTCAATCCTGGATAATATTTCCTCAACCGCCCGGCCTTCTTGGGCGGCTTTGGCAGCTTCCAGAACCACCAAGGCCAAAGGCATGGTCACAAAGGAACTGTCAACAGCGATTACCTCTATTTCTCCCTTCAGCATCTCTCCGGCTAAACGCGAGGAGTTAATGGTACCGCTGAGTTTTTCGGAGAGGTGAATAGAGATTACTGTATCACCTTTTTTTGCGATCCTGCGATATAAATCCACGAATTCTCCGGGAGACGGTTGCGAGGTTGTAGGAAGCGTCGCCTCGAAAGATAAGCGATGATAGAATTCTTCCGCCCAGATATCCTCACCGTCTTTTAGAATCTCTTCACCAAAATGAAGATTTAAAGGCATCACGGAAATACGGTGAGCATCCGCCACCTTTTTCGGAAGATCGGCGGTGCTGTCCGTTACGATGTGAACCATACTAACCACCTCATAAACTTCCTTTCCAGCAGTAGAACCAGGCCTATTCAACAGAGAGTATATACGAATATAAAGGTTGTCCACCATAGTACAGTTCTACATCCGCCTCAGGGAAAAGATCCTGCACTTTTGCCAGGGTGGCTTGGGCCTCACTTTCGTTTATATCATGCCCATAATAAATGGTGATGAACGAATCTTCTTTCTCCACCATTTGCTTTAGCAAATCTATTAATACCTGAGTAGAATCCTTTCCAACGCAGACGATATCTCCATCCTTCAATCCCATGATATCGCCTTCCTTGATCTCAAACCCATTATACTGAGAATCACGTACGGCGAAGGTGACTTCACCGGTAACCACATTACCGATGGCCCTGGTCATTGCCTCCAAATTCTCCCGTAAGCCTTCATGAGGATTAAAAGCCATCAAGGCGGAGATCCCCTGCGGTATAGTCTTGGAAGGAACCACCGCTACCGGAATCTCGGTCAATTCTCCGACCTGCCCGGCGGTCATAATCACATTACCGTTATTAGGCAGGATAATAACTTGTTTGGCCGGAACCTTGGTCACTGCTTTATATAAATCCTCCGTACTCGGGTTCATGGTCTGCCCGCCTTCAATAACCTCCGCCACGCCCAGACTCTTATAGATTTTATGCAAGCCTTCCCCGGGAACAACCGCTACCAGGCCGACTTCTTGCGGAAGTTCCTCTTCATTATTATACTGACGGATCTTCTCCAAACGTTGTTGACTTTGCTCAACCATGTTGCTGATCTGAATCTCAGACATATCTCCCAATCTGACCGCATAATCCAAGATTAATCCTGGATTGTTGGTATGAATATGAATCTTCACCGTATTCTCGTCGCCCACCACCAGCATGGAATCGCCATGAGGAGAAAGGTCCTTCTTAATCTCCTCGACTTTAAGGTTCTTCCCTTGTAGAATGAATTCGGTACAATACTGAAAAGCAAAGTCGACCAGACTTATTTCTCCCTCTGTATAACTGGAAGCGGATTTGATGACCGACTTCTCTTCCGCCAATTTTCTCTTTAATGTTTTGCCTTTATAACCTTCAATTACGCCCTGAAAGAAAAAGAGGATGCCTTTTCCTCCCGCATCGACAACCCCCGTTTGTTTCAGGGTAGGCAGCATCTCCGGAGTTTTCTGCAGGACTACTTCGGCATGCTCAAAAACGGTCATTAAAAACTCTTCCAACTTAATTTTTTTACCCACCAAAGCCTTGGCCTTCTCCCCGGCTTCACGGACGACGGTAAGCATCGTTCCTTCAACCGGTTTACGCACAGCCTGATAAGCAAGGGCGGATGCTCCGGCAATCCCATCGGCAATTTCAGGGATGCCCAGTTTTTTTGCGTTCCCTACTCCTTTGGCGAACCCCCGAAAGAATTGTGAGGTGATCACACCGGAGTTTCCTCTGGCGCCCATCAAGGCGCCTTGAGCGGCTGCTTCCAGTATGCTTTTCACATCATCCTGGGCTTTTAACGCTTCTCGTAAGGCTGCTTGAAAAGTAAGATACATGTTGGTACCGGTATCACCATCTGGAACCGGAAATACATTCAAGTCATCTACTTCTTCCTTATGCTCGAAAAGTGTTTCCACGCCTGCTTCAAGTAGTTTTTTCAACTTTGGACCATCAATATAATCAAGGCTCAATCCTTGACCCTCCCTATCACGTATACACTAAACGCAGATATGCGCATAATGTGCGCACAAAGTGACGTAGAATGCGCCAATGCGTACGAAACGTGCCAATGTGTACAGAATGTGCAATGAGTATGGAACATGCGGTGTGTACGGAACGATGTGCACGGAACGTGCACAAATCATCCTTTATCTCCGGTACGTACACCTAAAACATGCACATTAACTTTATGCACACGTAAGCCCAACTGATCCTCTACAGTATACTTAACGTTCTCAATCACATTATGGGCTACCTCGTTGATTTTTGTTCCGTATTCGACAATCACATACAGATCAATTTCAACAAGATCGTCATCAATTCGCACCTCAATGCCTTTGGTCAGATTCTCTTTTCCATGTAAAAGTTGGGCGATCCCATCCTGAAGACTCCTAGATGACATCCCCACTACACCAAAGCATTGTAGAGTCGCTATTCCTGCAACCATGGCAATGGCTTCCGGAGCGATGTTAATCTTCCCCAAATCCCGTCTGGAATTAACGGAGAGTGTTCTCTCCACTAAATCAGTCCCCCTTTGCCGGCAAGAAAAATTCCTAGTGTCTATTCGCCTTTAGAAGAGCAACTCCTGCTATTATTCGGAAAAAAAACACAAAAACCAAGACAAAAGAAATTTTTCTGCTATAATTCTACAAGCCGGACGACTCTGCTCATCCGTTTATATGTATATTATTCAACCAAAGCCGTTTGCACACGCGGCTTTTAATATTTTCGTCATTTACCCGAAAATTCCTTTCTCTATTTTTCCCTTCCGTCCAAAGTTACCTGGATAACCGGGGTTATTGTTGAACGACAGTCGGCCCGTCTCTTCCACATAAGCGCGGAGTAAACCCGGAATATAGTCGTGTAGCTCAATTCCAGTGTATTCTGGTAAGGCTATATACAGCATACCAGAAAATCTATACAAATTTCTTGTAAAAAGTCTAGGATTGTTCTTCTTTTCCTTGCGGACAACCACGCAATATGATACAATCGGATTTGCTGAAATTATTGACGATGTGGAGGTGGATGATGATGGCGTTTCGTTGCGAGTTCTGCGGGAAAGAACGGCAAACCGGCCACCAAGTTAGTCATTCTAACATTAAAACCAAGCGGAATTGGAAACCGAATATAAAGAGGGTACATGCAGTCATTGAAGGTACCCCCAAAACCGTAAAGGTCTGTACTCGTTGCCTGCGGTCAGGAAGAGTGCAACGCGCGATCTAATTTCTTCCAAAAAAGACCGATCTTGGTCTTTTTTGTTTTTGTCCGAATCAAATTTGGAGGTGTCTTGAGGTGAGTCAGTTTAGCCAAATGAAGCTTTTTTCTGGAACAGCGAACCCCGTATTGGCTCAGGAAATTGCCGACTTTTTAGGCGTATCTTTGGGCGGTGTGCATATATCACGCTTTGCCAACGGGGAGATCTATGTTCGTTATGAAGAAAGCATCAGAGGTGTGGATGTCTTTGTCATACAACCCTTCTCCAATCCGGTTAATGAGAACTTAATGGAATTATTGATTATGGTTGATGCCCTGAAACGCGCCTCAGCCGGGAGAATCACCGCGGTCATTCCCTTTTACGCCTATGCCCGTCAGGAAAAGAAATCAGCGCCGCGTGAACCGATTACCGCCCGTATGGTAGCTGATATTTTAAGCACTGCCGGGGTCGACCGGGTAGTGACCATGGATCTGCATACCCCGGCGATTCAGGGTTTTTTCAATATTCCTGTTGATCATATGACAGCCCTCCCCATGTTGGCTCAATACATAAAGAACTCAAAGATTGATGACGGTGTAATTATCGCTCCGGACGCCGGTAGTGTGAAAAAAGCTGAAAAATTAGCCGCCCGGCTGCACATGCCTTTGGGCGTTATGTATAAGCGGCGGCCGGCGCCGAATGTGGCGGAGATGGCGTTTTTCATCGGCGATGTCGAAGGCATGACCCCCATTATCATCGATGATATGGTGGACACAGCCGGAAGCCTTTCTCAAGTTATTGAAGCTTTAGTCGAAAGGGGCGCGAAAAAAGAGATCCGGATCCTAACCACTCACGGTATATTATCACCTCCTGCCATAGAAAGGCTATCTCATCCTGCGATTAAAGAGGTAGTAGTCTGCAATACCCTGCCGATTCCGAAAGAAAAGATGATCCCCAAGCTTAAAACCATCTCTGTGGCGCCATTATTAGGTGACGCGATCAGACGCATCCACCAAAACATCTCGGTCAGTGTCTTATTTGACTGACCCTTTCTCTCCGGCTATCCGTCCGAACAGCAATTGAGTTGAGTTAGAATAATCAGGAAAAGAGTGTCACAAAACTGTTGGCAAACAGTTAACGATACTCTTTTTTTCATATATTCTGAACCATAAATTTTTTAAAACCTATTCCACTTGCTCCGGTGACCCGGAGTTGTAATACGGCAAGGAAAACAAGGGGCGTCCGCCGAAATATACTTGGGGAACCTCCCCCATGATCACTGCTTCCGTTAATGGAACTTCCACCCTGACTTCGACGTTTGATAAAAGCAAAGGAACTAATACTCTAACCTTGGTTTTTACTTCCAGATATATCTTGTGCCTGGTCTGATTAATCCCAGCCTCTTCAAATAGATCAAAAACCCGGCTCTCTACCGTGCCCACCGGAACAATTCTGATGGGAAGATCCGGGCCTAAACCGGCCAATAATTGCGCGCCGAAAAGCTGACCTAAAGGAATACCAATTTTTTCCCGGCTGATCTGTTTCAACAGTTCCTGCACTGTGATGGTGGCATCCGAGGCCAACCGGTTGATTTCACCGGTATTGGGTTGCATTAAAACGACACGTCCCCGGTTATCAACTTTAACAAAGATTAAATCCTCATAATGAATATTGGCCACTACTTGCTCTCTAATGGCCCGGTTAATCGAGTTGGTAGCGACCACCCTGGCTTTGGCTTCCGCCATTCCTTTGAGGGTAGGCCTTAAACGCACGTCCGCATAGTAGAAGCCGATGACGACTAAAGCCAAGAAACAGAGGAGTTTAACAGAGGGTTTTTTTATGGCAATGGAAAGCGTGGGACGTCTTCTTCGTCCGGTTAATCTCATGCGCACTCCTTTTACCCCCTTTAATTAATGGAGATCTGATCTAACTTCTTCTACTGATTTTATGATATAATTAAAAAGATTTGGTGACCTGCCGAAAGCGAGGGGATTCTATGTCCAACCGTACTGTAATATTTGGCTTAACCTGGCCACTAATTATAGCCATCATTATCTCAGGGCTTTTAATCGGGATCTTTGTCTCACTTTACTTCGGTTCCAAGCTCCCTATGGACATTCCTGATTCAAAAGTGGCCACCATAATTTATGATGTAAACGGGGAAGAAATTACCCGACTATTTTTAGAAAACCGGATCGAAGTCGATATTGACCGGATTCCGAAACTAATGAAAGATGCCATTATCTCCGTAGAAGATCAGGAATTCTATACCCACCGGGGAATCAATTTCAAGGCAATTCTACGCGCCCTTTGGGTCGACATCCGTTCCGGTGAATACCAACAGGGGGCCAGTACCATCACGCAACAATTGGCCAAAAATGCCTTGCTTACGCACGAAAAGAAACTGTCCAGAAAGATTAAAGAAGCTCTCATCGCCATTAATATCGAACGTACTTTAACCAAGGAAGAAATTCTGGAACAATACTTGAATTATATATACTTTGGACATGGCAGATACGGCGTGGAAGCCGCCGCACAATGGTACTTCAATAAGAGTATCTGGGAGTTGGAACTGCATCAATTTGCTTTATTGGCCGGTATAGTCAAAGGACCCGAAATTTATTCGCCGTATAAAGACCCGAAAGCAGCGCTAAAACGGCGGTCTATTGTTCTCAATTCCATGCTGGAAATGGGCTTTATCACAAAAGAAGAGATGGACGCAGCCAACAAAAAGCCTTTGGACGTCTTCCCTTTACGGGCTAACCGCAGAAAAGCCCCATACTTTGTGGATTATATCATCCAAGAACTGGTCAAGAAGTACAATTTTACCGAAGAAATACTCTATACACGGGGTTATAAGATCTATACTACCTTGGACCTGAATTTGCAAAGCGCGGCAGAGGAAGCCTTCACCGAACTACCCACGGCGAAAGAGCCGGATAAAAACGGAGTTACTCAACCTCAAGCAGCTTTAGTCGCCTTGGATCCGAAGAACGGTCATATCCGGGCGATGATTGGGGGGAGAGATTTTCAAAACACCCAATTAAATCGGGCGGTGATGGCTTACAGACAGCCGGGTTCCGCCATAAAACCGTTTGTTTATATAGCCGCCATTGACAGCGGTAAGTTCACCCCGGCCTCGGTTTTAATTGATGAACCCGTGGAATATCCGGCCGGTAAAGATGAAAACGGAGAAGATACATTCTGGACACCGCAGAACTATGACAAGACTTATCAAGGGCCGCTACGCTTAAGAGAAGCCTTGAAACATTCGATTAATACCATCGCCGTTAAGCTCGTTGATGAACTGGGTCCCAGCGCGGTAATTAGGACCGGACAGAAAATGGGGTTAACCAGTTTGATCACATCCGGGGAAAAGAATGATCTTGGCTATTCCTCCTTGGCTCTGGGCGGTCTGACCAAAGGAGTCACCCCCATGGAAATCGCCGCTGCCTACACTCCGTTGGCGAACAGAGGCATCTACTCCGAACCCATGGCGATTTTAAAAGTAATTGACGATCACAACCAAACAGTGGTGGAGAATATCCCCCACCGGCAGGTGGTGCTCAAAGAGACCACCGCTTATCTAATTACTGACATGCTGAAAGACGCAGTGGAAGAAGGAACCGGGAAACGCGCACGGCTTGACCGACCGGCTGCCGGAAAAACCGGAACGACCAGCGATTATACAAACGCCTGGTTTGTTGGGTATACCCCGGATCTGCTGGCCAGCATCTGGATTGGTAATGACAGCCAAGCCGTTCCCCTGAAAATTGACGGCTACAATATAGGAAGCGCTACAGCGGCCAGAATTTGGGGGATATTTATGCGGAAGGCCTTGGCGGATAAACCGATTACGGATTTCACACCTCCCCAAGGTATAAGATTCGGGGTGAAGATCTGCGCGCAATCCGGGCTGCAAGCCACACCATTCTGTCCGGAGGTAATCACGGAAATATTTATTGAAGGAACCGAGCCCACTACCTCCTGTAACCTGCACAGTGAGACCGCCCCTCTGGCCAGTACGATCACTTTGGAAATCTGCCTCGATTCCGGACAATTGGCCACCCCTGACTGTCCCAGGGAAAGAGTGGTGCGTAAAACTTACTGGGTAACCACAGGCCTGGAGATTAAGGACGAAACCCCGCTTCCTACAGAAAAGTGCCGGTATCACGGTCGGGAAAATGAGGTGACAGTAAGCATTTGCACTGAATCCGGCCTGCTCGCCACCCCCTTCTGCC
>DATCJV010000204.1:0-1973 GCA_036562625.1 Bacillota bacterium
AGATTTAGCCAAAGAAGTGGGGATCGAAAGGGTGGTGGACTTTGCCAACCGTCAGTTTCAAATTCAGCGCATGTCCAGATTGGCTGTGGTGCAAGGAAGAGCCAAGGAAGTTTTATCTATGGATCCTCCAATCGGGCAGTCCACTTCCGCCTACATCCTCAACCTAATCTCCCCGTCCAGCGGCAGTAGCCTCATCTATATTTCTGACTTAGGGAAGTACAATGTATACCAAGCGGATGAAGGCATTGAGCCGGTGTTACCTCGGGTGAAAAAAGGGAAAACATCCATTGAAACCGGAGGCGCGGCCATAATTAAAGACGGCAAACTGGCGGGGTGGTTTACGCCCTTTGAAACTCGCGCGCTGGATATTCTCCAAAACGAATACAAAGAATCAAATTATGTGATTGCCTCTCCTCTTCACCCGGAGGATTCGATCGTCGTCGGCTTGGTGGACGCCGGTTCAGTCTATAGGATAAAAAAAGAGGGACGGAGTTTCAGAGTTAAGATCGAGATCACCGGCAGTTTTGAAACCAGAGAGTTCTCCGGTGATTACGGACCGGCCGATCTGGAGGGGGAAGATTTGCAGAAAAGAGTGGCCGCCAAGGTTCGACAGGAGGCGGAGTCGGCCATTCGCCGGGCACAGACTGTGGCAGCGGATATATTTGGGATCGGCCGAATGATCAAGGCCCGTTATCCCAGAGAGTGGCAGAAGCTGGACTGGACGGTTGAATTTTCCAGGCTGCCTATAGAAGTAACGGTCGACATGAAATGGTCGCAGACAGTCAGAAGACTTGGCCGCTAGGACCGGTAAAACATCGGCCGCCGGAAAGAGAATGGAGGTAATCCATGTATACTGAAGAAACACGAAAGATTTTTTATGGACAGACCCAGGTTTCGGAATGCGCCTCTCCTCTAAAGGAAATCTTGATAGATCTGTTGAGTCATCCCGGGAAATTTCTGCGGGGCCGGTTTTTGCTGTTATGCGCTTCCCTCCGGCAGAACCGGGCTTGCGCCAAGCAGAGGATTTACTTACTGGCCGCGGGTGCGGAAGTCTTGCACCTGGCTACTTTGATCCATGATGATCTGCTGGACCGGGGAGAACTACGCAGAGGATATCCGACGGTTTGGAAGAGGTGGGGGGATAAGCCCGCGGTTTTGGTAGGAGATTACCTCTTTGCCACTGCGTACCGGATCTTCCACGAAAACGTCAGGCCCGGGGGGATGGCTTTGGTCAACAATTTGCTCAAAGAGATGGTCGAAGCGCAGATGGAAGAGGAAGCGCTGCGGTTTGCCCCGGACGGCCTGGCTCCCTATCTGTTGCGGATTGAAAAGAAGACCGCTCGCTTCTTTCAGACTGTCTGTCTCTTAGGAGGAGAAGCGGGCTTTCTCCCTAGGGAAGTAAGTGAATTGTGCGGTAGGTTCGGACGGGAATTCGGCATGGCATACCAAATCTTGGACGATATAACGGATTTGGTGGCTGATCCTCGCTCCTCCGGCAAGACTTGCTTCCGGGATTGGCGGAACGGGATAGCTACTTTACCCTTGTTCTTACTGAACGACCGGGAGATGATGAAGAAGATCTTACGGAAGGCGGCGGAAGCGACGGAGTTGACTCCAGAGTTTAAGCTGGAGTTGTTCCCTGTATTGACCGGCCATAATATTCCCGGAAAAGTGTGGCTTATTTACCATAGTTACCTTCAAAACGCCAAAAAAATACTGAGAGAGATAGAGCAGGCCTTAAAAGGTGAGCCCGGTGTGTCGTGTAGCCTCGCTGCACTGGACTGTTTGGTGAAGAAGCTTCTAATCAAGGGGAGACGCGCTATAAATGCGCTGAAAGAGGAAGACTGATTTCCCCCTTTTTTGCCGGGCGCAGGGGATAAAAAATCGTCTGGAACGGGCAGGATTATTGGCGGGGGAATTTAATAATACATAATAATAGTTGATATTCTCCGCACGAAACAGGTGTTTGTCAT
>DATCJV010000207.1:0-30966 GCA_036562625.1 Bacillota bacterium
ACCATATAGAAGGTAGTGGTTTTGCCAGCGCCGTTCGGTCCCAACAACCCAACAACCTCACCGGGGTTCACAGATAAAGAAACCCCATTTACTACCCGGCGTTTGTTATACACTTTAACTAGGCCTTCAGCCAAAATACCCACGCGCTTGGCGCCCCTTTCATCGACATAACCTGGCCTTCACCGGGCCAATCACCTTCACCTGCTCAATCTCGAGGTGATAAATGATTTTCTCTCCCGTAATGTAGTCTTCTCCTTGATAAAGGAGGGGTTCTCCTAAAAGATGCACTTCTTTGAGTTCTTCGGAATATACGGCTTTTTCCGCAGTCCCGGACAGTCCGTTATCGTTAGATTGAAAATAAATATCTCCCGTTGCTTCCAGAAGGCCTTGCCGGTTATCTCCTCGTAACGCATCCCCGGTCAACCGGCCTCTCTCCCCGGCTAATTCAAACCCGCCGGAGGCTTCAAAAGACTTTATTTCCTGTGTAGCGGAGTCTGTATCCAAAAAAATCAGTATTCTCGACGCGCGCAAAGTATCCCCCTGCGGATTCTGAACAGTTCCACCCTGCGGTAACTCCAATTCACCCCGGCCAACGAGGTAAATTACTTCCTCCCCGGAGACTACAAAACGTTGAGATGGCGTGCCGGGATCTTCTCCATCAATCACTACTTTACCCTGGGCGAAAAACATTTCCCTTCCTCTATAATACACAACCTGTCGGGCGGTTAATTTGAAGGAATTCTCCGCTGAAGTCAGTGTCACCGGAGATTCTGCCGTGCCAAAATACAGCAATTTGTCTTCTTTTAAATCCATTTCGCTGCCGGCCGGAGCTTTGACCTCCCACTGCTGCGCAGAATTACTTTTACTATTCCCCGGAGTACTATGCGCCGTATGATCAGGAGTCATCTTGATTTCAGCCTTCACTACTGAGACTAGTGATAGGCATGCTAATAAAAGGAGAACCCGAAACCTTTTCATCCTTTAGCTCCTCTGTGTAGTCTATACCCAAACATTCTTCATTAATAATTATATAACAAAAGAGGGAAAATGTCGTGGATCCGATTAATCGGTTACATCGGTAAGGCTCCACTTCGAGTTCCCTTCAATCTCAATCCGTTCCAAATCAGGATCGGAGTGCATCACTTCTGCTTCAACTCGCACGTCTTCTCTTTGCAAACGGACTTTATTCTTGAAGGTAATCTTTGCTGCTTCCGTCGACCAAAAAGCTTCCAGAGCGGTAAGGGCAAGATCCGAACGGCTAATCGTGACTTCACCAAAGAGCTCAAGCTGAGAAAAGTCTCTTGTCATCCGGCCTGCTTTCGCTTGGATGTGGAAGGCCTCGCCGTTCAGCGGAAAATACTTTCCATGAATACGAGAGAGGAGATAATACTGTTTATCTTCATCTTCTGTCATGTTTTCTATAAAGAGCTCCCAAGATAATCTGTTTCCCTCATCAATCAAGGAGATCTCCGCTTCTTCAATTCTTAAGGTATCATGGGCTTCTCCTTTAGATTCTGAAGATCCCGAATCACTTGGAGCTTCTTTTTGAACCAGAGGAAGCAGGGAAAGGGGCCTGCTTTGTAAAGACGTAAAGTCAATCCAGCCTAACCTATGCAAGCTTAATAAGGTGATGGCTAAAACAAACCCGGTCGCCAAGAAAGCCATTGGAATGGTAAGAGCCTTTCGCACCCTTTTCTCTCCTTTAGGTCTTCCATATGCAGTCCCCGTCATGGAAATCTCTTCTTATACTGCCTCACTGCCAAATAGAGCGAGGTCACTGAAAAATTCGTGATTTAACCCGAAATCCCTTCTTTGATCACTTGTCAATACCTGAATCTTGATCCACCGCGATCACACTTAAACCATTCTTTTCCGCCTCAACAATACATTCTTCTTTGTTCAGGAAAAAGGTGAGGCCCGCTTCAATCGCCAAAACCCTCGCTTTACTCCGTACTAAGGCATTCAGCGTACTCAAACCCACGGTCGGCATATCAAAACGGAGATCTTGATGAGGTTTGGCTACCTTGACCGCAACTATTCCCTCTCCCCCTAAAGTTCCTCCCCTTAAGATGGTCTGATCCGTTCCTTCCATAGCTTCTACTGCCAAAATAACGCCATTTTTCACCACTACACTTTGGCCGATGTCAAGTCTGCCCATCTCTTTGGCTAAGGAAAACCCAAAACGAACATCCTGCATCTCGCTGGTAGTTAGCGGGCATTTGGTTAAGAGACCCGGTTTTGGTATTAGATGCTCCAAAAACCTGGTCTGAGTCTCCACTTTGATTCCATGCTCCTCAAAATAATCGACCACTGCCTGCAAGATGGCGTCACTTTTTTTATTCTGGAGCCGCGACAAAAGATTTTGTAAATCCTCATCAAGCTTGGGACCGGAGAAGAGCGCTTCCTTTCCGACTTTCCCGGCCATGACCAATGTAGTCACACCACAACCTTGAAAGTATTCTAGAATCTGGCCCAAGGCTCCCATGCTGATTTTAACCAAAGAAAAACCTGCTTTTTCCAGACAAGGATCGACCTCTTCCTGTAAACCCACAATAACCGGATCGTATCCCTGTTTCTTCATTCCCTCAGCCACCTCTAGAGGAAGCCTTCCCAAGCCGGCCAAGAGCCCAAACCTTTCCATCTACTTCACCTAGCCTTTGCTTTGTAATTACTGTGCCAAACAGCTATCAGTTTGTAAAAAAACTAGACTCTATTGTCTAGTCTTAATCAAAACCAAAATTTCCTTTCAACTAAAATCGAGATCTCCTGAAATCGTTCTGCCGGTAATTCTTTCACCTTGCACCGGCTCAAACAGGGACAGAATAGCCCAGACTGCTCCGCTCATCGGCAAATTCCACGTTCCGCGTTGCGTAAAAACCTGATGAAGTGGTCAATCTCCGCGGAACCTTGCAGTTCCTGTTCCATCTGTTCAATTGCTTGGTTAATGATTAAGTTGGAGCGATAGAGAATCCGATAGGCCTTCTTAATCTCATCCCTTACTTCCGGTGGAATACCGTTTCTTCTTAATCCCACTACATTAATTCCTGCTACCTTAGCCGGGTTTCCATCAACAATCACAAAAGGAGGAATATCCTTTACTACTTTAGTGCAAGCGCCCACCATGGCCATCTTACCTATCTTCGAGAACTGATGGATCCCGCTTAACCCTCCAATTACCACCCGGTCTTCCACTATCACATGCCCGGCCAAGGCGGTAGCATTGGCTAAAACCACATGGTTGCCGACTTGACAGTCATGAGCAACATGGGTATACGCCATAAACAAGTTGTTACTGCCAATACGGGTTTCCCCGCCACCACCCTCAGTCCCCCGGCTGATCGTCACGTTCTCGCGAAATGTGTTATAATCTCCGATCACCAAGTAACTTTTCTCACCGTGAAATTTTAAGTCCTGAGGTTCGCAACCGATGGTGGCGCCATGATAGAACTTGTTGCCCACTCCGATTTTCGTCCATCCTTCAATCACCACATGAGGCCCTACTATACAACGATCGCCCAGTTCCACGTGTTCTCCGATAATGGCATAGGGACCGATAACTACCTCTTTTCCGAGTTTAGCGTTGGGATGGACAAGCGCTGTTTCATGTATGTCCCGTAAGGGAACAACTTTATTCTCAATAATCTTCATAATGGAAAGGGCCCCTTTCATTGGTCTATTATTATCATCGTCATTTTGTGGAAAAACATTAGCCTGCGGTGATAATTGCTGCACCCGGCGCCTAAATAAAGCAATTCGGCAAGCAGTCCGTCAATCCCTGCAGAATGGTATGTGAACGCTATATTAAAGCTTCTGTCAAAGCTTTTTGAAGTTTTTGTCAGAACTTTCTTAGCTCAACTTCTGTCAAAGCTTTTTGAAATTTTTGTCAAAACTTTTCTGGCATAACTCCTGCGAAGCTTTTTAATGTTTTGATCGAAACTTTCTATTAAAGCATTTGTCGAAGCTTTCTGGCGAGGCTTTCCGTCAAAGCCACCTCTTGAAGCCTGATTAAAAACAACTCACAAATTAACCTCCCAGCACAAACATTAACTCAGCTTCTGCCGCCACTTCACCCTCGACCAATGCCCGTCCCTTGACTTTTCCGACATTGCCTTTGATCCGAACGACTTCTATCTCCAAAATTAACTGGTCTCCCGGAACTACCGGCCGGCGAAAACGGGCATTATCAATTCCTGTAAAGAAAGGAATCTTTCCTCTATGTTCCTCTTCCACCAGCATCACCAAACCGGCCACCTGCGCCATACTCTCGATAATTAACACCCCTGGCATCACCGGGCGTTGCGGAAAATGGCCGTTAAAAAACTCTTCATTTACGGTGACATTCTTCAAAGCGACAATTCTCTTTTGCGGTTCAAAAGAAAGCACCCGATCAACCATTAAAAAGGGGTATCGATGCGGTAATAGTTTCTTTATTTCATTAATCTCCACTGCAATTGCCTCCTTCCATAGCTTTCTTAATCTTCAGTGTCAATTCGTAATCCATCTTGTGTCCGGAACGCACCCCGATGATCTGTCCTTCAACGGGGCCAAGCAGATATAAATCGCCCAGAATGTCCAGGACCTTATGACGGACTATTTCATTAGGATACCGTAACTCATTTAAATATCCGGTTTCTCCGACGACTACGGCCTCCTCAATGCTTCCACCCAACGCCAAGCCCTGCTCGCGCAGAAAAGCCAGCTCCTTTTCGAAGGCAATGGTCCGGGCCCTGGCCAAGTGCTGTTGAAAGGTTTCCGGAGTAATCACATATTGACAAAACTGGTCACCGGTCGCTTGATGATCGGAGGTAAAACAGTAGCTCACTCGTAGACCTTCGCCAGGCAAAGCCAGCAAATATGAGCGGGGCTCCTTCTGATCCTCCACCCAAATTGGTTTGGTAATCTTTGTTACCCGACGCGGTGCTTCCTGAGAAACTAGACCCGCTTTCAAGATTAATTCTGTAAAAAACCAGGCGCTCCCGTCGCCAAGAGGCAACTCCTCCCCATTCACCTCCACCAGTAAATTATCCACACCCAAACCGTGTAAAGCCGCCATTAAATGTTCAATAGTTTGAATATGCCATTTACTATTACCTAAACTCATTGACTTAACTGTATCAAAAACATTCTCCGGTTTAGCTTCAATAACCGGCTTGCCGGGGAGATCGGAACGGGAAAACCTGATTCCTGTATCGATTGGCTGTGGGAGCAACCTCATTTCCACAGTTTTCCCGGAATGAAGTGCTTGTCCCCGGGCAAACACCTCTTCTTTGATGGTTTGTTGCATCTTATTCAAGGATCCACCTCCGGGTCAACGATTAACTGTTTTATTATACCATCTTTTTATTATCCTTTTAAGAGTTTTTTATATTTCTCTCCAATTTCCGACTTTGGCCGGGAAAAAACTTCTGCTGGAGTCCCCTCTTCTACTATTTCCCCCCCAGCTAACAGAATAATACGGTCGGCTGCCCGGCGGGCGAAGCCAACTTCATGGGTGACAATCAGCATAGTGGTCTTTCCAGAGCACACAATCCGTTCCATCACTTCGAGCACTTCTCCCACTAAGATCGGATCAAGGGCGGCTGTCGGCTCGTCCCAAAGCATCAAGGCAGGTTTCATCGCCAATGCTCTGGCGATACCGACCCTTTGCTGCTCACCGCCGCTCAGTTCCTCAGGGAAATCCCTGGTTCGGTCCGCCAGTCCCACATCGGCCAGGGCTTCAATCCCCACCTTTTCCGCTTCCGCTACCGGTATTCCTTGCATACGCAAGGCAAATACCACATTGTCCAGAATATTCAAACGCCTGATCAAGTTAAAATGCTGAAAGACATAGCCGATTCTTTTTCTGGTTTCCAATAATTCCCCCACCGGTAATCTGGTGAGATCCCGTCCTTCATAAAAGATCCGTCCTTCATCCGGCTCGGTAAGGCGGTTAATACACCGCACAAGAGTGGACTTCCCGCATCCGCTGGGGCCCATTAAGACCACGGTCTCCCCGGGGAGCAAAGACAGATCAATCCCACGCAGAACCGTTTTTCTTTTGTAGCTTTTCTTAAGGCCTTCAATCTTCAGGATCGGGCTAATTGTCGACCTTGCATTGATAGCCGTCTCCGCTGTTCTCATTTCATCACCATCTTCCTTCTGTTTAAGAACTGAAGCAGGCCTGGTCTCCCGGCAGGAATAACAATTTCTCGCATAATCACTGTAAATGACAACCCCAAGGCTGTACCCGCAATTACTTCATCCAAGTTAAGCTGGTGAAAACGATTGGCGGTCATAAAGAAGAAGAGCCCAAGGAATCCACCGACAAACAGAAAATGTGCGCTATTTACATAAGGAACCTGTGCTCCGGAAAACAGGAACGTCAACCAAGACCAGAGACTGCCTAAGACTAAACTATACAACCACGGAAGTAGTCTCCGCCACGAATTCTCCCTTAGCCCAAACTTGGCCCATATATTATGGGACACCTGGGCTTCTTTTCGGCATCCCGCAGGATATGGCGCCACCAAATCAAGATAATGTAAGACTGCCATCACCGGCGTTTGATCCAGTAAGAAGAAGAGTACCCCAAGAATGATTACGGTAATAGCGGCAATTACCCCCTTTACCTCCTGTAGAAGTTGGGTTAATTCATTACGCACGTCCGATTCAACCTCCGCTGCAGGTAAGGCATGGAGATCAACCTGATCGGAGCCGAAAAACTCCCGCACGGTTTGGAGAGGCCCTTCTCGGCGGTAACCGGAATTCACAAATAAACGAATTTTACTCCTGGAACGGGTTTCTCCCCCTAAATAATTGTCCAGCCAGGATATGGCGCGTCCAATCTCTTCATCCCGCAGTTTCGGCAAGGAAGACTTGACGGTCTTCAATTCATCCACAATTCCAGCTGTATTAATGGATTTTAATTTTTCAAGACCAGTAATAAACATGGCATATTCCTTCTCCAAACCGTCCAGATCCAGTTCTTCCATTCTAGCCAGACTTTCAGCGGTCAAGCCCGATAATTCGGCTAAAACATTTCCTGATGCGCTTTTTCCGGTCAAGGCCTTCTGTACCGTGTCTACTTGCGCAGCCAATTCCATGGCTCTGGCTTTCCAGGACAACAACGTTTGCACCAATGGGTTAAAGTCGTTGATAAAATCGTCAAGGCCTCTTGCCCACTCCCTCAGCTTCTCCGTTAGGCGGCCTAATTCATCATCGAACAACTGCGCTTTGCGGGCCAAGTCTCCCTGTAAAGGCGGGATTAAGCCCAGACGTGTCAGAACCTGTACCCCTTCCAAGCCGGCAACGGCGTCATTCAGCCTGTTTTCAAAATAACTCAGCCTGGCCAAAGTATCGGCCATCGTCTGCAGTTGGCCGCCTATTCCCTCTAAGAGATGGGAAAACTCCGCCACCTCCCCGGCGCCGGACAGCCCGGAACCGGAAAGTAACCGATCGGCGTCCCGCAAAGCGGCCTGGAGGGTCTTTGCGGCTGTAAAAACCCCGTCTCCCTCCATGGATATGTCCTCTAAGCCGTGCAAACGTTGTAAAAGCTCGATCGAGTCCGTTAGGGCCCTGTCTAACTTGTCTTTGGGACTATTCACTTCTACAGTGGCAACCTTCCTGCCCACTTTATTCTTTTCTTCCACCAGAAATGCCGTAGATTCACTGATTTGACTGGCGTCCCCCTGAATGATCAAGCCTTGTTTCTTCCCATTTCCGCCCTGATCGGAGGTGACCTTGACTATGACATCTTCACCCCCAAGGGTACTGCCTTCTTGCAAGGCCCTGTTGCTTTCTTTTCCCTCCAATACCAAGAGATCGCCTACCAATAACCTACTCCCTGCAGCCGGAGTAATCTCTACTTGCCCGGCATAAGAGAGTAAAAACCTCTTTATCTCAGAAATTGTTAACAATAACGCCTGTTCATCGCTGGCGCTTTCCCCTGCGGTCACATCTCTGATATAGGAAATACCATCTTTACCCGCTAATAATTGTGCTAAGGTCCGGCCGGCCTCCACGGAGTTTTCCACTTCAAATCCAGAGGGAAAAGTCACCTCCAAAATTTGATATTGATCAATAATCCGCCTCAAATCTTTCTGCACTCTTTCTCGATCTCTAGTGCTTTCCAAGAGAACGGCTATTTTCCCTCCATCTTTGAAGGCAAACTTCACTCCGGGAATGGCTTCCGCTTCCCGGATGAATAAATCTATTACTCTTCTGGGCATCCCGGACAGAGTTAAACGAGGCTCTGTCATGATGGTAAAGCCAGCGTTCCCCGTAATATCTTGAAAATAAAGATCAAGATCGGAATATACCTCTTTGGTACGATAGCGCGTATGCAGTCCCACAAAGACGGCGGTTTTCCCGGCGACACTGACTCCCTTCTTCACAATGGAACCAGGAAGTTTCTCCTTTATTACCTTTTTAATCTGCGAAACAGCCACATCTTGCAGGTCAGTCCGTACTTGAAATAACAGGTCATACTCGCCGACTTCGCCCATTAGACCGGCGACAGCTTGGGAAAAGTAATTATCAGCCACTTCACTTACACCGGCGGCAAATAAAGAAGCCAAGATAACACTCAGCAAAAACCAGATTAACAGGTCTTTCAGAAACGTATCTCGGCTTATACTTAACATAACATCTTCCCCCTTGGGTACGATTATAACATACTCATCTACCTCCTGGAAAAGGAAATATCTGCTTTAGCTTGGATAATGCTAAACAAACATTAAAAAGCACGTCTTCAACTATGGTATATAGACAGAATCACTACTCAGTAAATTGATCCAATTGTTCGAGAGAGGCTTGGATCACTTCCAGAATAAACTTATTCGCCTTTTTCTATAAAGGTGTTTCTATCTCTTCCAAAATCAGTATTTTATCCTGACTAAAAAAGCAGTAACTTCACAGATGAATTTTATTCCAAGGTTAGACAGTTCATTTTTTTAGATCCGGGAATGATCAAGCAGATCTGTCACTAACCCCACTGCTTACTGGTTAAGCTAACAGTGGCAAAAGAAAGGAGAATGGTATTGATGGAAACTGGTGAAAAAAAAGGGGTAAGCATCATTCTCTTCAGCGGAGATCTGGACAAGGCCATGGCAGCTTTCACCATTGCTTGCGCTGCGGCCGGAAACGGCTATCCAGTCCACATCTTTTTTACCTTTTGGGGTATTTCACTTCTCCGCAAAGAAAGAGGTAAAGGGAGAGGGGTTCTAGAAAAAATGTTCAAACTGTTTCTCCCGGTAGGTCCGGAAAAAACCGGTCTTTCCAAGTTGAACTTCTGCGGATTGGGCGGGGCATTGATGCGGCTTTTAATCCGGAAGCGCGGAACCCAGTCCCTTCAGGACTTGATCAAAATGGCAATGGAACGCAAGATTAACTTCATCGCCTGCCAAGCTTCCATGAAGATCCTGGGTCTCCGCAATGAAGAATTAATTCCTTACGACTTATTAACACCGGGAGATGCTGAGACTTTTCTGCAAAAAGCCGCAGCCTCCCGGATTCAACTGTTTATCTAAGCAATTCTTGAACAAAAGGGGGAAGAAGAAAAGCGGCTTTATGAATCTCCGGCGTGTAGTACCTGGTCTCCAAGGGCAGGAATTTCTCTGCCGGAACCGCGGTGGGATCCGGACCTTTAGATCCTAAGGTATAACTCCAAAGGCCTGTGGGGTAAGTTGGTACTATTCCCAAATACATTCTGGTGATGGGAAATACTCCCCGCAAATTCCCCCAGACCCTTCTGATCAGTTCCTGATTCACAACAGGAGATTCGGTTTGCGCCACCATAATACCGTCCACGCGTAGAGCTTTGGAGACATCTTTATAGAATTCATGGGCGAAAAGTCCCACCGCCGGCCCGATCGGGTCTGTGGAATCTACTATGATCACATCAAATTCATTGGGGTGTTCTCTAACATACACTATTCCATCGGTGATCTTAATCTCTACCCGCGGATCGGAGAGCCCTGCGGATATGGTTGGTAAATAACGACGACTGGCGTTGACCACTCCTTCATCAATCTCCGCCAAAACCACCCGCTTAACCGTAGGGTGTTTCAGGATCTCGCGCACACTCCCTCCGTCACCTCCACCGATCACCAGAACCTGCTCGGGATGGGGATGAGTATTCATCGCCACATGCGTGATCATTTCATGATAAAAGAACTCATCCGCCTCTGTGGTCATGATTATTCCATCCAACGCGAGCAGGCGCCCATATTGATATGTATCTACGATCGCCAGATCCTGGTATTTAGTTTTTTCACGAAAAACCACATTCTTGACCAAACATGAGATGGCAAGCTCATCAGTTTGCTTTTCCGTGAACCACAATTCCATTCCAGATCACCTCTACATTTATTCTGCCGCGTGTACGAAGTACACGAAATACGCGCGCTATCTTCCAAAACCGCAAAAAAGAAACAGCTTACGAATTGACGACACAGTCAGTATTACTTCCCCCCCTTTTCTCCATGAAATGCCCAATTAGATCAGTTGCTTCCAGAAGATTCGGATTTAACGACCCGTTTAGACCAAAGGCTTATCCCAAAATATTATCAAAACTCTTGACCGAAGTAAAGGTGTGCGGTAAGATTAATTAGATAAACATCATGTTTTTTCTTGGATTCTCTGTCATTTTTTCTATGATGCTGTACCTATCATTCTTTACACGCGCAGAATTTACCTAAGGAGGAGATTACCATAGAGATTAAAGGCAAAGACCTCAGCCATTTTCTGGAATTTCCCGACAGGGATATCCTGGCTAAAACCTATGCTTTTCACGAATTTACAGATGAATTGGTAAATCAGCAATTCCACCATTGGGGCCGAATCTTGACCAGTCCGTCAGAGCGTAGAGTAACCATCCTGGACCGGTACACCAACACTGAACGGGAAATGGTGATGATGGCTTCCAACAATTACCTGGGGTTAACTACCCATCCCCGGGTGAAAGAAGCAGCCATCAAGGCTGTGGAAAAATACGGTGGTGGTGCCGGTAGTGTGCCATTACTGGGCGGGCGTATGGATCTGCACCGGGAATTAGAATTAAAACTGGCAGAGATGAAAGGTTGCGAGGACGCGATCATCTTTTCTTCCGGATACTCGTCGAATGTCGGCTGTGTCTCCGCCTTAGTACGCCAAAACGACGTAGCCATTAATGATCGCCTGAACCACGCCAGCATCATTGATGGCTGCCGTCTCTCCGGAGGAACTCTGCGTACCTTTAAGCATAATGATCTGAACAGTCTGGAGAAGGTTCTCCAAGCCACAGATAAAGAATTTAACGGTAAATTAATCATTGTTGATGGAGTCTTCAGTATGGATGGAGACATCTGCCGCCTTCCGGAAATCAAAAAACTGGCTGACCAATACGGCGCGAAGATTATGATAGACGAAGCCCATGCCACGGGGGTGATTGGCCAGACCGGTCGCGGTACACCCGAACACTTTCAGATGGAGGGCCAGATCGACATCGTAGCCGGAACTTTAAGCAAAGCTCTGGCCGTAGTCGGAGGCTTTGTCGCCTCTTCCAAAGAAGTAGTGAACTACCTTAGATTCTATGCCCGGTCTCATATGTTCTCCACCGCTTTACCCCCGGCTGCAGTCGGCGCCTTGATCGCCGGCATTGAAGTGATCCAGACCGAACCGGAACTCCGGAAGAAACTCTGGTATAATATAAACTACATGATCAGCAATCTGAAGAAGATGGGGTTTGATCTTGGGAATGCCGAGACTGCGATCATCCCGATTATTGTAGGGGACAATGACAAATTAATGTTAATGAGCAGAGAAATTCACCAAGCCGGTATTTTCTTGAATCCAGTTTATTATCCGGCGGTCCCCAAAAAATTATCCAGATTGCGCCTCTCCTTGATGGCTACCCATACCCAGGAAGACCTTGATGATACCCTTGAAGTAATTGAGCGGGTGGGTAAAAAATATGGTTTAATCTGATTGCTTTTGGGAATTGGCCACTGTGTACAGGCTGTACGAAAAGAGATGGACTGTTAAACCCAGAAGAGTAACCAAAATTCCAAAAAAGGGCTGTCCCTACCGACAGCCCTTTCACTTTCCTTCACAGGTTTGACATTAATAGTACTGGTTTAGATTGTTTAAACTAAGATTTTGGTTGGTATTATTGCCCTGGCTTTGCGCTTGCTGTTGTAAACCGGCCCGGAAACCGGCTTGTACATTCTGAACTGCTTGTTGTGACAAGGTCTGCTCAGCAGCTTCTATCATCCTCTTGACCATATGTCCCCCAACAGCACCGCAATCCCGGGCTGTCATGTAACCCCAGTAGTCCCCCTGGATTGGCGAAGTATCGATATTCAGCTCTTTGGAAATCTCATACTTCATCTGATCCAGCGCCTTCTTCGCCTGGGCGTATACAAGGCTATTACTTTTTTGGCCAGCCGCCATCTGTTTAACCCTCCTTTCATCGCTCATGCCCTGCTCCGCACGAGCGTTGGTCTAGTTCTACTTTTCCCAGCTAAAGAAGGTAATAAACAAAGAATCCATGGAAAATTCGGTTTAAGCTACCGGTAGTGCCAAAGTGAAAAGCGCCCCAAATTTGCTCCGGTCCGGGGCGCTTTGGTTCTCTAGTGATTAAGAATCTGAACTTCACCGCTGATGACTCAATAACATAAGATAAAGAAAAAGTCTGCGGAGGGGTAAGCTTGAAGGTAGAGACCATAAACTTTTGGCGTTCACAAATTATCGGCCTGGACCAACTGGTCCCAACGGTCCATGGGAACCGTCCCTATATTAACTTTGATAATGCCGCTACTACCCCGCCCCTAAAAGCAGTGAGCCAAGCCGTTGAAAAGCTTCTGCCATGGTATTCCAGCATTCACAGAGGATTTGGCTTTAAATCCCAGTTCTCTACTGATCTATACCAGCGGATCAGAGATTATGTGATCCGTTTTTTAGGTGGAAATACCAAAGAATATACCGCCTTTTTTGTGAAAAATACCACCGAAGCCCTGAATAAGCTGTCATATAGGCTCCCCCGCGAAGCCGGTTCGATCATCTTATCCACAAAAATGGAACATCATTCCAATGACTTGCCTTGGCGTGTCCGGCATCAAACCGAATTTGTTCACGTCACCAAAGACGGTATCCTGGACTTGGAAGACCTGGAGAACAAATTACGTCGGAAACAGGTAACCTTAGTCACTCTCTGCGGAGCGTCCAATGTGACCGGCTTGATTAATCCCATCTACACCATAGCGGAGATGGCCCATTATTATGGAGCCAAAATCGCGGTTGACGCCGCTCAACTCCTTCCACACCACCGGGTCTTTCTGGAGAAGTCCGGCACTTACCTTGACTTTTTAGCATTTTCCGGACATAAAATATACGCTCCTTACGGTTCCGGTGTGTTAATCGGCCATCCTTCCATCTTCCTGAAGGGATGTCCTGAATCCTTAGGAGGAGGAACTGTCATCGCGGTCTCGGAGAAGAATTTTACTTTAGCGCCATTACCTGATCGGGAAGAGGCCGGCACCCCCAATTTAATCGGGGCATTTGCCTTGGCCAAAGCCCTCAGATGGCTGGAAGAAAATGATTTTCCCCTACTCTCTGCTTACGAAGAGGAATTAACGGCCTATACTTTCCAAGAACTGCAAAAAATTCCGGACCTGATCCTGTACGGTCCATCACCAGACACCCACCGGCGGGTTGGCGTGATTACCTTTAATATTGCCGGTTTGCCCCATGGTTTAACCGCCGCCGCGCTGGCCTATGAAGGAGGAATCGCTGTCCGGCACGGTTGTTTCTGCGCCCGCCCTTATGTTCATCAACTGTTGGGTTTAAGGGAGGAGGAGATTCTTTATTATGAATCATTAGCCAAAAAGGGGCAAAAAAAAGACCTGCCAGGCATGGTCCGGGTTAGTCTAGCCTTTTTTAATACACGGCAGGAAATTGACTGGTTGATCAAGACAATTCTATATATAGCAGAAAACAAAGATAAAATCCGAACGGATTACCAAATTAATGAAGAAACCGGAGAATACTACCCTCTCTCCGGCGGAAAAGTCTTCACCGGTAAACTACAGACTCTACTAAAGGAACACTTTCACGCCGGGTAGCGCGACGCCTAATAACGTAGGATATTTACTGGCGTAACAGCAGTAATGACTGGGCCGTGTGACGCCAATTCGCAGATCGGACCCACCTAGCGACGCGAGCCTGACGAAGAAAAAACTTGTTTCCACTTGACGACATAATCAAGAGCGGAGAAGACAGTGAAGAAAACAGCTGCCCACAACATAATCCGGGCTCCCGGAAGGTCCAGAATCAACCCGATAACCGCAAAAATCTGAGTGACCGTTTTTATCTTCCCCCAGATGGAGGCGGCTATAGCCAACTCCTTTTTTTGCGCGAAGGAACGTAACAGAGTAATCAGCAGCTCCCGTCCAAGGATGACCAAGATGATCCAGAGAGCGACTTTCCCCAATTTATAGAGGCTTAACAGGGCAGCGCCGATTAGAATCTTATCAGCCAACGGATCGAAGGCTTTCCCAAAAGCACTCGTCTCTTTCCTCACCCTCGCCACATATCCGTCTAGACCGTCCGTAATGGCGGCCAATAAAAAAACACCGGCCGCATAATATTCTTTCTGGGGAATAGGCAAAAATAGAAAAACAACACATACCGGTGTCAGAATTATCCTCAACAAAGTCAAGGAGTTTGATATAGTCATATTTAACCACCCAACTGTTTTTATAGTGCCATCGATCTGGCGCGTCAATGACCGACATAAACCTATTTCGACATTACGCTCAATTATTCCTTTGGCCCCTGTCATAATTGTGCCAAATAAGGTTAGCCCTTCTTCCCGAAGAAAGCAGTCTAAGTGTCCAGCCTAATTCGTACCTCGTAGGCTTCTCCCCCGGTCACCGTGCCCTCCACAAATTCTCCCACCTGTAGAAGGCGATCGGGAGGAGCTTCTATCTCAACGAACCCATCAATCTCCGGCGCCTCCCGGTAAGAACGGCCAATCCACACATTCTGCTCCCGCCTGGATTTCTTCTCAACCAAGACCTTAAGTCTTTTACCGATTAAAGCCCTATTCTTTGCCGCCGAGATTCTTTGCTGAACTTTCAAAACCTCCCTGGCCCTTCTTCTTCTGGTACTCGGATGGACCTGGGGTTTCAACTTAGCAGCCGCTGTCCCCGTTTCCCGGTAATATGGGAAGGCCCCCACCCAATCCAACCGGGCTTGGTCTAAAAACGCCAATACCTGTTGAAAGTCTGCTTCCGTCTCCCCTGGATAACCCAGCAAAAAAGTAGATCTAATTGAAATATCAGGAATAAACTTTCTGACCCTTTCAATCAATTCCAGATAACTCTCAGGTCCAACCTTTCTTCCCATCGCCCTTAAGACTGCGGGCGCCACATGTTGGAGGGGAATATCCAAATAGTTGCAAATGTGCTTGGAGTCCCTCATCAGGGTGAGCAATTCATCATCTAGCCGTGACGGATAAGTATAGAGAATCCTCAGCCAAAATTCACCTTCTATTTCATCTAAAGCTGATAACAACTGGCAAAAGGTCCGGCCATCCAAATCCTGCCCATAGGCTGTTGTATCCTGGGCCACCAATACAACTTCTTTAACTCCGCCTGCCACCAGCTTTTTGGTTTCTGTTATTAACTGAAAAAAATCTCTGCTACGGTATTTCCCCCTTAAGTGAGGGATAATGCAGAAAAGGCAATGGTTATTACATCCTTCAGCGATCTTCAGGTAGGCAGTATACCCGTTGGTGCTTAAGACCCTTTGCTCCGGATTCATTCCCACCCACCCCGGTTGAGCGGTGTAGACCCCCTTCGTCTTTTTCTCTAAGGCCTCGGCAATCAGAGAGGGAAGACGGGAATACTCTCCGGTCCCCACCCAGAGATCCACCTCCGGGATTAGCCTCTGTACCTTTACCCCATAACGTTGGGCTAAACAACCAACAACTACCAATAATTTGCACTGCCCCCGTTTATACTGGGCGAATTCCATAATGGTATCCAACGATTCCTGAGTCGCAGGTTGGATAAAGGAACAGGTATTGATGATTAAAATCTCCGCCTCCCGCGGATCGGTGGTCAAGGGATACTGATCCGACAGCAATCCCATGATATATTCCGTATCGGCCAGGTTTTTCGGACACCCCAACGAAATCCAGCCTGCCTTCATCTGGCGACACTCCTTCTTCCAATGTATACCAACATTATTCCTAAGTTAATACTACGACGAACTACTATACTGCCGGATATATATACTTATAGATTTGATATACCCGAAGCACCCTAGCCACATACCTTCTGGTTTCCGGGTAGGGAATATTACGTAAATCCCCAATCCTTCCCTGCCAAACCTCCTCCTCGACCCAGACCCGCACCCGCGCCCATCCTGCATTATAAGAGGCTAACATAGTCACGGTATTTCCTTGAAAGACCTGATGAAGATAGTTCAAATACCAGATACCCAAATCCAGATTGACCAGAGGTATGAAGAGGCTGTCCAGGTCGAAGGATTCCCCTCGCTGCTTAGCAATCCATTCCGCCGTCTCCGGCATTAACTGCATTAGTCCTCTGGCTCCTTTCTTCGATACAGCCCGGGGATTAAAACCGCTCTCCACATAAATTAAGGCAGCCACCAATCTCGGATCCAACTTTGTGGTTTTGGTGTGTTCCTCAATAATCTCCCTGTATTGAAAAGAAAAGAGCACTCTGCCAATTTCCTTGTGAAATAAAAGACAGCCTACAAAGAGCAGACAGAAAAAGAAGACCAGTAGACGAGGTTTTCTAATAATCAATAAAACCGATGAAAACACCTCCAAGCGCTTCTGCGCGCGACGCGTGTAATCTATTCTATGCTTCGCGAGGTGTATAATATCCCAGGCCGAGCCTTTCACTGAGCGCAATGATTAACATCTCCGCAGTCGCCCGATTGGTGGCTAAAGCCACATTATGCACGTCGCAGACTCGCAAAAGAGCGCTGACATCCGGCTCATGAGGCTGAGCCGTCAACGGATCCCGTAAAAAAATAACCAGATCAATGGCGCCCTCAGTCACCCGGGCCCCAATCTGTTGGTCGCCGCCAAAGGGCCCCGATTGCATGGCATTCACCGGTAATTTACATTCCTGTTGAATTAGACGCCCCGTCGTCCCGGTCGCGTATAGCTCACATAATTCAAAGACTCTCCTGTTTTCTTTGACAAATTCAATGATCTCCGCTTTTTTACGGTCATGAGCGATTAAAGCTACCTTGGGCTTCATACTCTCCGCTCCTTCCAAGTCTTTTCTAATAAAAATCTTAAATCGTCAATCGTCCCCGAATTATTAATCACTACATCCGCCCAGGCTTCCTTGATCTCCATTGGCAGTTGGGCATTGATTCGTGCTTCGGCCTCCTCGGGACGGAGCCCGTTCCTCCGGCAAATCCTCGAGACTTGTAAGGAGCGGGGACAAGTCACCACCCACACTTCATCGACTAATGATTCCATCTTCATCTCAAAAAGTAATGGATGATCCAGCACCGTGTCCCGACCTGTCTGGCGAGCCTGCGACAGCAAGGTTGTAATCTCCTGCTTAAGCGGAGGATGAGTTATACTCTCCAATAACTGTAACTTATGGGGATCAGTAAAGACTTGAGCCCCCAACAGTCGACGGTTGAGTCTTCCGTCCGGCTCAAAATATTCCGCTCCGAACACCCGGCGAATCTCCTCCATAATGGGGGAACCGGGAAATAATAAACTGTGATACACCTCATCCGCATCGATAATCTGCAGACCGCAGTCTCTTAATATATCTGCGGCCGTTGACTTTCCGGTTCCAATCCCACCCGTTAAGCCAATAATCATCACACCGCTCCTTCCAGGGACTCACCTAGACGGGGTTTTTACAGGCGTCCGGAGTTAATCTTCAGAAACCACTTATGGCCAGAAAACAAAGGATTAGACCGGGAAGGTAAGCCAAACCGGGATATGCTCTTTTTTGGGCTTGCTGCTTATGATATATTCTACCAAAGGCCAACCCGGTAGATAGAAAGGTGAATTTACTCAATCCCACCAATAATGAAGTATACCAAGGCCAACTTGCTCCGATGGAAGCCCCGACTCCGGCGCCCGCGGCATCCATGGCTAAAGCCATACCCAAGAAGACCGCCTCTTTTGTGTTAATCGATCCGGACCGATCGAAGTCGGCGGCAGACGGATGTCTGAGCACTAGAATTACAATCCCGAGACTCTTCAGAGAAAACTCTGCTAAGGGTAGATTCTGTTCTGTGACACTCTTTTCCTTCTTTTTCACCCAAGCCTGAAATAAAAACCATAAGCCAATCACCAGAAGAATCAGTCTTCCTAGGGCGGTGGCATATTCCCCAGGCAACAGACTGCCGATGAACCCTCCACAGTGAAGAGCAGCCGTAATGGCGGAAAAAGAAACCACCGAAATCATTGCTCTGGCCTTTACCGGTAGAACTAACTTTTGTACACCGTAGGCTACTCCCACTCCAAACCCGTCAAGGCTCAGGGCGATGGCAAAGAATAGCGCGGACCAAAATCCCATTGGCGATCCCCCCTCATACCAATCCATATAATTTTATGTATGAATGGTACAGGTGGGTGCTGCTCACTTTTGGCAATGCGGACAAAAATGACTGCCCCTACCGGCAATCCTGGCATACTTAATGGGTTCTCCGCAAATAGGACAGGCCTTTCCCTTCCGCCCGTAAACCTTTAACAATTCTTGGTAACCACCAGGCCGTCCCCGGCCGTCCACATAATCCCGTCGAGTAGTGCCCCGGTGGTAAATCCCCTCGGTCAGAACTCCACAGATTTGCTCATATAAATGTGTCCATTCTTCTTCCGTCAATGAATTGGCCGGTCTGGTCGGATTAATTCCCGCGCGAAACAAAGCTTCGTCAGTATAAATATTCCCCAGTCCCGCCAGTACTCGCTGATCCAAAAGAACTCCCTTCACAGGCCCTTTTCTGCGCTCGGCGGCTCTCTTGAGGCTGAACAAGGCGTCCGCATCAAAAGGTTCCGGCCCTAGAGTCAACAGGCCGCGGGGAGCTAACCCCGCCCCGTCCGGTGAAAAAATGTTAATTGTCCCAAATTTACGCTGGTCCACCATCCTCAGGTCAAACCCATCAGTCAAGCTCACACGGAAAGTAGTATGCTTCGCCAGCGGCGTTTCCCTGGGCTGATATAATAATTGCCCGGTCATTCGTAGATGAAATGCCACCTTTACCTGCGAATCCAATGTAAGGATCAGGTATTTGCCACGCCTAGTCACCTGCTGAATCACCCGCCCCGGCAAGAACTCTTCCGCTATCTTTGGCCTGGGTTTGACGGCCTTGGCTAAAAAAACATCTACGCCAATAATTTCTTTTCCTTCGATCTCCGGAGCCAGTGTCCGCTTTACCGTTTCAACTTCTGGCAGTTCAGGCATTCTGTATTCAGCCCCCTTCGCCTTCACATATAGAATGGGCGACTCGTCTCATGTGTACGATCTATCTTCTTACCCAACTAAGTTTTTCCCAACCTCATATCTTCTTTAAATCTCCCCAATTATCTCCGGCCTTAAGATCAACCCGCAAAGGTACGGACAAGCTAAAGACCGTCTCCATTTCCTCCTTGAGGATCAAAGCTACCTCTTTGGCTGTCGCCCGGTCGGTCTCCACCAAAAGATCGTCATGCACCTGCAGCAAGAGGTCGGCAGGGACCTTCTCCCGCCGGAGCCGATCTGCTACCCGGACCATGGCCAATTTGATCAAATCCGCGGCCGAACCTTGGATCGGGGTATTTCTGGCTATCCGTTCCGCATATGACCGCTTTTGAAAGTTTCTGCTCTGTAAATCTCCCAAATAACGGCGGCGATTAAAGATAGTGGTAACATACCCGGTCTCCCGTGCCCGGTTGATCAACTCTTCCAGATATGCTTGAACCCCACTGTACCTGGAAAAATAAGCAGCAATAAATTCTTCCGCGACTTTTCGCGGGACTCCTGTTCCTTTGGCCAAGCCAAAACCGCTGATTCCATAGATAATCCCAAAGTTTACCGCTTTCGCATGTCCTCTCAATTCCGGAGTCACCTCATTGAGCGGGACATTAAAGATTTCCGCTGCTGTACGTTGGTGAATATCTTCATCTTGTAGAAAAGCTGCTCTCAGTTTTTCATCACCGGACAGATGAGCCATTACCCGCAACTCAATCTGAGAATAGTCCGCAGAGACAAAGACCCGGTCTTCAGAATCAGGAATAAAGCAACGTCGAATCTCCAGCCCCTCCTCGGAGTGGACCGGAATATTCTGTAAATTAGGATCAGTGCTGCTCAATCTACCGGTGGCGGTTACAGCCTGTTGAAATGTAGTATGCACCCTGCCCGTTTCCGGCCGGATCAGGCCTAATAAAGCCTCAACATAAGTACTGTTTAGTTTCGTCAGGGTCCGGTAGTCCAGCACCTTACGGACCAGCGGGTGTCTTCCGGAAAGTTCCTCCAATACACCGGCATCCGTGGAATAACCAGTCTTGGTTTTCTTCAGTGGCGGTAATTTAAGGCGTTCAAAGAGAACCGCTCCCAACTGCTTGGGTGAGGAAATATTAAACTCTTCTCCGGCCAGTTCATAAATTTCTCTCTCCAAATCATGAATTCTTCTGAGAAAACTCTCCCTCAGCTTCCTCAGGCGGGGCGGGGATACCCTGATTCCCTTTTGCTCCATGGCAAAGAGTATTTTAACTAAAGGTAGCTCAATCTCGAAGAATAACTTATCCATCCCGGTCCTGACCAGTTCTTCCCTGAGCGGGGCATGTAGTTGATTAATTAAGACCGCCCTAGTCACTCCGGAGATTACTCCATCCTCTGGAAAGAGATCAGGTTTTACACTCAACAAATCTACAGGCTTTCCTCTTCTGTCTTTCACTTGAGGAATCTCCTCAATACCCAAAACCTCCCGGACCAGACCGACAAAGTCCAGAGCCTTCTCTCCTCCGCTGCGCAGATAAGCGGCGAGCAATAGATCAAAATCCACCCCCCCAAGCTCCACACCGTAATGAGACAAGAGGGTCATTTGCGTTTTTGCATCGTAGCAAATTTTTTTCGCCTCCGGATCACTCAGCCAGCGGCTTAAGCTCTCCGGCAAACGGGTAGAAGGAAGTGGAAGAAAGCCATTTTTCCCCGTACCCGTAGAAAAAGCCACACCCCAGGCTTTCCCTTGCGCCCAATTGCATTCCTCCGCCAAGTACTGAAAAGCAACAACTTGTTCGCTGGTGCCTTCCAAAAAAGTGGGAAGATCGTCAGCTGTCAAGAGCGTATAATCTGTAACTGCAAACTTTCTAGTCTCTACCACCGGCTGGGTGGCTTCCGCCTTTTTTTCCAGGCGGGACAGTAAACTCTTGAACTCCATCCTCCGGAAGAAATCAGCCAGTGGCTGATGGTCGGGCCGCGTCCATCGGCAGTCGTCCGGGGCGACAGGCAGTGGTATATCCCGCAAGATAGTAGTTAATCTCTTGTATTCCGGAATCAACTGAGCATGGGCGGACAACTGTGTCCGTATACGATCTTTTTCCACCTCCTCAAGACGGGCTAATAACTGTTCCACACTGTGAAAGCGTTGCAGAAGAGAGGTGGCCGTCTTATCTCCGATGCCTTTGACTCCCGGGATATTATCAGAGGGATCACCCCTCAGCGCCTTATAATCCGCCCACTGTTCGGGGGCTAAACCGTAGTCTTCCTTCATCGTCTCCGCCGTCACGATCTGCTTCTCTGTCACCCCGCGTTTCGGATAGAAGATCCGTACACCCGGCCCTAACAATTGAAACAAATCTTTATCTCCGGAATAGATATCCACCTGTAAGCCTTGACTCTGCGCCAAGGTGGTCATGGCCCCGATCACGTCGTCCGCCTCGTATCCCTCGACTCCGATCACGTGTGCGCCCAGCAAGTGAAAGAACTCTTTAATGAGCGGAAGCTGTTCCTTAAATTGCGCCTCCATGGGCAGGCGAGTGGCTTTATAATCATCATAAGTCTCGTGACGGAAGGTTTTTCCCAGATCAAAGGCGACCATGAAATAGTCGGGGTTTTCTTCTTCCAGTAACCGTAAGACCATCATGGCAACGCCATATAAAGCCCCGGTCGGCACCCCGTCCGAGGTCTGAAAATCCTGTTCTTTTAGGGCATGAAAAGCCCGGTGTGCCAAGCTTAACCCATCAATAATCAACATTTTACCCTGCATGTGTATCCCTCCAGTATTCCCAGGCCAAGAGGGCAATCCCCACCCCATTATCTGTAGAAAGTTCCGGCCGGGCAAAATACAACTCCAACTGAGGAAAGGAGGAGATTAATCCCTGCCGCAGATAAGAGTTGGAAGCCACTCCCCCAAAGAACAATACTTGCCGGCAACCGCTTTCCCGGACGGCATTTTCAAGCAAAGCGGCGACTGAACGCAACAGGCAATCCTGTACCGCCCAAGCCAGATCAGCGGGATGAGCTCCGGCCTGCAAACGGCGAAAGGCGGCCGAAGTAGGACCGGACAAGCTTAGGGATAAACCCTGTACGGAAATGGGCAGAGGGTCGACAGCAACTCCTGTCTCCGCTCCTCCGGCGCGCCCCTCCGTCCGCCGTAGACTTTTTTGGGCCAACTCCTCCAAATGTCTGCCGGCCGGGAAGGGAAGTCCCATGGCCACCCCTAACCTGTCCAGCATTTGACCGGCATGCAGATCCGTGGTTCCGCCCAGGATTTGCAGGTGATAACCTCCCTGACCGGTCTTTTCCACTAATAAAACTTCAGTAGTCCCCCCGGATAAGTGAAACCCCAGAAACCGCTTGTTTTCAGCGGTTAGCCTCAGATCGGTATCCACCAGGGCCGCTCTGATATGCCCTTCCTGATGAGTAAAGGGATAAGCCGGTACCCCTGCGCTATAAGCCAAGGCTTTACCAAAATTCTCCCCCGCTAAAAACACCGGTAGATATGACTCTTCCCGTGGCCGGGGGCGACCACTATAGCCTATGGCCTTCAGTTTTAAGCCATCGCCAGTGACTTTCACAGCTTCGGCCAACAACTGTGGAATGTTCTTCATATGCTGAAAGAGGGCCTCCGATTGCCGAAGCCCTCTCTCTCCGGATTTTACTTGTAAGATCCGGCGTAAGTCCTTTACTACCATCCCTTGTTCGTTCACAATACTCACCGAGGTTGTATAACAACTGGTATCCAAACCCAGAAAAAAACCATGGTCAGCTCCGCCCAAACTCTTCATCTCCTGTTCTCTTCTTTCTCTGCCTCCGCTTCCGTAGGCAGGGAAGACCCTTCCGCTTGGACCGCCCGGCTGATCTTTCTGATGATATTGCCCAACACACCATTGACAAACCGACCGGAGTCCTCCTCTCCGTATACCTTGGCCAATTCTACCGCTTCGTTCACGGTTACCTCCACCGGAACGTCCTTCATGCGCATCAACTCGAAAACAGCCAGCCGCAGAATATTCCGATCCGTGTTGGCCATCCGCTGAAGGGGCCATTCCGCGGAGAACTCCGTAAGCAGGTCGTCAATCCATTTTAAATTATTAATTACCCCACCGACCAGTTCTTCCAAGAAGATCCGGGATTTTGCCGGCAGGTCATGATCCTGACTTGTTCTGGTCAGCGCTTCTTTCCAGGGAATATGACCGATATCCACCTGGAATAAGGTCTGAAAAGCCAGTTCCCTCGCCAATCTTCTACTCATCCAATCCTACCTCTTGTTTTCAAACTTTTCTCAACCTTATCCTCTTTCCTCTGCGGAAAAAACCTTTTTTATCTGCTGAAAAAGGTTTTCTTTTCCATCAATCCTTTTTCCTACAAAGTATCCGCAGCTGACGCAGATTAAAAAATAGATCGCTTTCAGCCAGCCCAGTGTAATCACGAGAATACCGGTGATTAACCCCAATAAAGTCCCGACAATTCTACCCTTGTATTGGAGAAGATATTCAATCCGGACCCATGGTTCCTCCATCGTCCTTGCCCTCCTTATTTCGTACTTAACGCCAAGCGTTAAGTCACTCTACCCTGGCCCGGGGTTCTGCAGCAATTCTAGCCACGGTGACCGTGGAATTATTCACCGGAATTCCTACCGTCTCTCTGATATACTCAGCCAACTTGGTTCTAATCTCCTGTACCAGCTGGGGAATGTTCAGGTCTGGGTTGCAAACGATCTCCACTTCAAAGTTGAGGCCATCCACATCGGCCTGGACATCCACTTCAGCTTCCCGCACCCCACGAATCTTCTTTACCGACCGTAAAGCCAAGGATTGCACTGCGGAAAAGGCCACCCTGACCTCGCCCAAGGCAGTCTCATGGATGATTGCTCTTAAGGGTTGCTTGGTATGTAAACCGGCCATGGCAAGCAAAAGAAAGAGGATAAAAAAGACTAAGAAAAGTAATAGTTTCAAGCCTTCCGTTCCGGCTTTCGCCACTAAAAACTCGCCGATCCGTAAAGGATCTTGTCCCATCAGCAGGCCAAAGAAGAAAACGGAAATGGCCAACATCACGAGGGAACCAAAAAGAATAATCAATCGATAAGAAACCTTCATGCTCAGCAACTCTTCCTTTCCTTGCGCCACAGGCGTTTATCGTTTTACAGTCAGCAACGCCTTTAACGCCTTATTTTACTCTTGTTTCCACTGGAGGAGCCGGCGGTTCCTCCTGACGGAATTCCACTCCTTGGATATGCACGTTGACTTCGACTACGATTAAACCGGTCATACTCTCAATGGCCTTCTTGACATTCTCCTGAATTCTTACAGCCACGTCAGGTATTTTCGCGCCATATTCAATGACTACGTATAAATCGACGGCCGCCTCGGTCTCTCCTACCTCAACCCGCACTCCTTTAGAAAGGTTCTTCTTCTTCAATAACTCAGAGATCCCATCGACTACTCCGCCGCTCATTCCAGCCACACCCTTAACTTCCGTCGCGGCTAAACCGGCAATAATTCCCACCACTTCATCGGCGATGCGGACCGTGCCGTTCTTTTCGCTCCATTCCTTTTCGTGAATTGTTCCACTGGCCAAGCTTAACACCTCCTCTAGACTTCTGCCAGATCACTCACGGATGTACGGTATTCAAGTCTATTCTGTTTTCTTCATTTTTATGTGTTTTTCAATGAAGTCGGTGGTTACCTCACCTCTAATAAAATACTCATTCTGCATTACTTCCAAATGAAAAAGGAGGGTGGACGGCACACCATACACTTCAAACTCCTCAAGCGCTCTGGTCATCCGTTTAATCGCCTCCTCCCGGTCTTTCCCCCAGGCGATCAACTTGGCCACCATTGAGTCATAATAGGGAGGAATGGTGTATCCGGTATAGACACAACTGTCTACTCTGATTCCAGGCCCACCGGCAGGTTGATAAAACTCAATCTGACCCGGGAAAGGCATAAAATTCTTGGTTGGATCCTCCGCATTAATCCGGCACTCAATAGCATGTCCGTTTAATACCACATCCTCCTGGCGGATAGTGAGTTTTTCCCCGGCGGCGATTAAAATCTGTTGCTTGACCAGATCAATCCCAGTCACCATTTCGGTCACTGGGTGTTCCACCTGTATTCTGGTGTTCATCTCCATAAAATAAAAACTACCGTCTTCATCCATTAAAAACTCTACGGTACCGGCATTAGTATATCCCACGGAGCGGGCGCCGCGAACGGCAGCCTCACCCAGAGCCTTCCTAATCTCCGGAGTAACCGCGGAGGATGGTGACTCCTCGATCACCTTTTGGTGTCTCCTCTGGACCGAACAATCCCGCTCGCCCAGATAGATTCCGTTCCCGTGTTCATCAAAGAGCAATTGCACTTCAATATGTCGCGGCTTGGCAATAAACTTCTCTATATACACCTCGGAGTTGCCGAAGGAAGCTTCCGCCTCCATCTGTGCGGTTTGATAAGCCTTTTCCAATTCCGTGGGGGCATAGACCACCCGCATCCCCCGTCCACCGCCCCCGGCCGACGCTTTGATAATCACGGGATATCCAATCTCCTCCGCGATCTTCGCTGCCTGAGAAAAGTCAGCTATTGGTCCGTCAGAACCGGGTACCACTGGAACTCCAGCATCTTTCATGCTCTGTTTGGCTTGGGCCTTGTCACCCAATTTTTCAATGGCCTCCGCTGTCGGTCCGATAAATTTTATCTTATGAGTCTCACAGATTTCCACAAAACGGGGGTTCTCCGCTAAAAAACCATATCCTGGATGGATCGCATCCACCTCGGCTATTCTAGCTGCGCTGATAATATTTAAAATATTGAGGTAACTTTTGTTGCTGGGCGCCGGCCCCACACAAAAGGCTTCATCTGCATAGCGCACATGTAACGAATCCCGATCCGCCTCGGAATAAATGGCCACCGTCTTGATGCCCAATTCTTTACAGGCCCGAATCACCCGTAAGGCGATTTCCCCTCGATTTGCAACCAATATTTTCCGAAACAATTAAACCTCCACCTCCGGGATGTTTTATACCTTCTCCAATATAAACATAGGTTGTCCATACTCGACAGGTTGGCCGTTTTCTACCAGGATCTTAATAATCCTGCCTCTGGTGTCGCTCTCGATCTCATTCATCAGTTTCATTGCTTCAATAATACAAAGCACCTCTCCGGCTTCTACAACCTGGTTGACTTCGACAAATGGGTCCGCTCCCGGACTTGGCGCCCGGTAAAAAGTACCCACCATCGGAGCGACAATCATCACCTGATTAGGCGGTAACTCCATATCTTCCTCTGGAGAGGAGGAACCCAGTGCTTGTTCGGCGCCGGCAGACGGCATCGGTTGAGGCGCGACGGGCGTCATTTGAACCTGAGGAGCAGAGGGAAGATTGTTCACTGTAGCCACAGGGGCGGTGGCAAACTCCGGACGACCTTTCTTAATTTCGACTTTAGTTCCAAACCTTTCCAGTTTTAATTCTGTAATATCAGTCTCCGCTAATATCCTAATCAACTCTTTTATCTCTTTAACCTTCATAACCGTCCTCCTTCAGATGCAACTGTGGTTAACACGACTCTCATCCGCTTTGACCCGGTAGGCCCGAAAAAATGCCAGGAGCCAAAAAGCGCCCGCCTCAGCATGAAGAGTGAGTCAAAATTGATGAAAGTCTTTTATGACTTATACCACAAAAAGGAACCATGGTCAACAACATCTTATATTATTTCACCGGTAAGTATTTTTTTCCTCTTTTTTATTCTCCTTTTTGTCACCAACAGTCCCCTTTTCCCTGTGGTTTCTTCACCTTCTCTCTTTATTCGATAATCCTGATTTGTCCCAACGAATACCCGGTAACCTCAGCAACAAGTTCCCCAATGGCCGAGACCGTGGCGGCGTCAAGTGTCATCCCCTTGACTACCACAGTTACAGATTGATCATGCGTCACCACTACCGCCTCCCGGCAACCACGAGCGGTCAATAAGTTCTCAGCCTCCCTTTCCATACTGGATCTGTTGGTTAGTGTCAACAACTGATCATGAATAATCTTTCTGTTCTCTTCATCCGCAGTCACCAATAACATTTCCAGTCTCTCTTGTAACCTGCTCCTCTCCTTTTCCCTGGCTAAACGCAACTCGGTCAACTCAACCAAGTCTCTGTCCGCTCCAGGTACCGCCTCCTGTTTTTTGGAAACACTTTCCACCGTAGAAACGCCTGTAACCGGAAGAATCAACTGCACACCCTGCTCTTCTTCATAGACCGGATAATGGACCCAAAAAAACCCGATCAAAAAACCGACAACCAAAACTAGAGCGATGATTATCCATCCTTTGCCTACTGGCTCCGCCTCACTGCCGACCACAGCCTGCCTTATTCCCCCCAGGTCACTACCATTACCCGGTGCAAGGGAATCCCCAGCACGGTGGCTGTGGCCTGCCAAAGTTTCTCCCGGACCACCGCATCCGCCGCTCCCTCCGCCACTACTAAAACTCCGGCGATTTTTGGCGCCATGGTTCTCACACGAATGGGTTCCTCCACTCCATCCCGTTGTCTCCGTAAAACCGGATCTTTTTCGCTCCTCCATTCCAAAACCGTCCCTCCGTTTTGATCTTGGTTTTCCCTTTTTTCTTCATGCGTACGAAAGAGCCACTCCTCTTCTGCAGAGGTTGCATAAGTAAGATCCACCTTTACTCTGCCTACACCCTCAATCCGCTCTAAAGCGGAGAGCAATGCATCTTCTACTCTTTCTTCCACCCAAAGATCAAAAGTCTTTCCATGGGTAATGACTGTTACCGGCTCTTTCTTGCTCAATACTTGCTCCTGCTGTGGCGTCTTCCCCCCCGAACCGGATAACAGAATGAGGCCGATCCCCATCAGCATCATTATTGATAAAACCAGAATCTTTCCCCGCTCTCCCACAGGTATACCAGACAACAGCTTAAAGACCGGCCACAGACCATCTTTTATGCCTGAGTATTTTCTCCCTCCAAACTGCAAGCGTGCGGATCTATCGGCTTCCTTCAACTGTCTTCTCCACCTCCACCAAATCCGGGCTAATCATTAGCAGCTCACCCACTGCTTTCTTGATCTTAACCACCTCAATGGATTTTTCCGGATCTATTTCTTCCAGATACACCCGGACCATGGTTAATACCCCACCGGAGATGACCAACTCGGTCCGGGTCTTGCATCCGGGGCAAATCTGTTGAACCACTGTGTTCACCTGCTTGGCCAGACGTTCCTGTACCGCGGATTCTGCCTTTTTCACACCAGCTTCCCGCACCCGTTGACCGGTTGCCAATAAACGATCAACACTCTTCTGATCTGATAAGCTTGGATCTGCGGTCAATATTTCCAAAGAAAACTCTTTCCCCGCAGAGACCATTAACTGCAACAGAGAGAATAAAACCAGCAACCCAAGGACCATCCGGGAATACTTCCGCATTTCGTCTTCGGGCAGCAATAATTCAAGAAAACCGGCTAAGAGAATCAAGGCCAAAAGGGAGCGCAAAGCATCTTTCACCACACCCACCTCGTCCCTACCTAATCATCGCCATGATATTTCCCAACCCGACCAGAATGGAGAGGCCAAAGAAGACCATCAGCGCGGTGACGGCAACCGCGGCAAAAACCACCATTATTGTTCCACCAATCTCCTGTAAGGAATCGGCTAATCTCTCCTGGTTCAGGGGTTGAATTACAGCCGCCGCCAGTTGATAGATTAAGGAAACAGCCAAGATCTTCAAGGCTGGGTGGATACAGATGATCACCGCCGCTACCGCCCCAAAGGCGCCTAGGGCGTTCTTCAACAGCAAAGAACACCCGGCGGCCAATTCAATACTATCGGCGATCGCTCCGCCTACCAAGGGAAGGAAATTACCTGTAATATACCTGGCTGCGCGTAAGGCAACACCATCCGCCACTGCCACAGTAATCCCTTGTACTGTGACCAGTCCTAAAAAAATACTGACCAACAAGCCTAACAGTCCGATGGATAACTTGCGACCTAAGGCCGCTAACTTGCCCATAGTAAACCCTTCCGCCAAACGAGAGACCAAACCTACGGTTCCGGATAGATAAATCACCGGCAGCGCCAAGCCTTTAATCAAATGCACTACCAGGCCTATCCCTCCCCAGATGATCGGGTGGCAGACTGTGGTTAGGGTCACCCCCCCAGCGGCCGTCAAAAGAGCAAAGACGGGCGGGAGTAAGGCATAGACGAAGTTGATCAGCCGCTCCAAGACTTCATGGGCTAGGCGGAGCGTGAAGGTGAAACTCTGGATGGAAAGACCCATTAGGATTAAGTAAATTATACTCTCCACCAGATGACCCAGGCTTACCCCGGCCCAGGCTTGTTGGAAATGGGTGAGCACCGCTCCGATCACCGCCAGAATAATCACCCTGCCGAGCAAACTAAAGTTAACGACCACTTCCCCCCAGAGAAGCTTGGCGCTGTTCTGCAGAACCAAGTTGAAGTTCAGTCCAACCCCGCTCCTAATCCACTCCAGCGGATCCCATCTTGGTATTAACTCTCGGGTTTCCTGATCAAGTTGGGCCAAATAAGAATGGACCCTATCCAAATCCAAATGGTTCAATTCTTCTTCAGTGATTGAAGAGAGACCGGTCAAGATCTCATCCTGACCAACCCCCTCTGCGCGGATGTGGGTTTCAGCCAAGATTCGTGCGCTGCACAGTGAGATACTTAATGATATTAACACCAGTAACAGGACGAGCCGCCAGAGAAGACTTGGTCCATGACGACGCCGGCGAAAAAAACGCTCCCGGTTCGGGCGCGCCTTCGAATCGAATCTTGCGCCAGACTCTATCATCATTTGCCTCTCAAAGCAGGCGTAGGATCATTTCCATGATGGCCACCATGACCGGCACAGCTAAAAAAAGGATGACAATCTTCCCGGCCAGTTCCAGTTTTAATCCTAAGCTGCTTTCTCCTGCGTCTTTACAGATTTGCGCGCCGAACCCCGCCAAGTAGGCTACACCCATCACCCTAAGCACTGTCTGCAGAGGCAAGTAATCAATCTTCGCTCGTAGCGCTAAATAATTAAAAGCCTCCACTAACTCAGTTAAGCGCCCCACCAATCTGAGAAAGATCATCACACCGGCTACAATCGAAAGCATTACTGCCATCTCCGGTGAATCCCGGCGAAGTATACTAAGCAACACCACAGTAATTAGGGCCATTCCGAGAAAAGGAAGTATCTCCACTTGCTATTCCTCCTATAAACCAAAGACCGCTCTGACTTCGGTAAATAATCTCTGAATCAATTGAATCACCATAAAGAGCACAACGATAACACCCACTAAAGTTAACATCTGGGCCTGCTCTTCCTTGCCGGCCTGCTTTAAGACCATGTTTAATACGGAGATCAAAATTCCCACCCCGGCTATTTTAAAGATCAGGTTTATATCGGGCACAGCTTTTCCCCCTTTAGCGCCGTCTCCTGTTTCAGTTTCACGCGCGCTTTCTTCTCCAACCATCACCCGGTATCAGGTTAATAAATAAAGAGCACTACAATAGCTC
>DATCJV010000208.1:0-20250 GCA_036562625.1 Bacillota bacterium
GAGCGGGGGCTGACCTTTATCGAATTTAATTATATGCTTTTACAGGCTTATGATTTCTTGATGTTGTACAGAAAGCACGGTTGTATCCTACAGTTGGGCGGGGACGACCAGTGGGCCAACATCTTGGCAGGGGCAGATCTAATCCGCCGCGTGGAAAGGAAGGAAGCCTACGGAATTACTTGGCCTTTGTTGACTACGGCCTCCGGGAAGAAGATGGGTAAGACCGAGGCCGGGGCGGTCTGGCTCGATTCCAAGCGGACCAGCGTTTATGATTTTTATCAGTACTGGCGGAATACAGATGATGCCGATGTCGAGCGGTTCCTCGGCCTCTTTACTTTCCTTCCCATGGATGAAGTGCGACGACTGGGAGCGCTAAAAGGGCAAGAGATTAATGAGGCCAAAAGGATCTTAGCCTTTGAAGTGACCAAACTGGCCCATGGAGAAGAGGAGGCGAAAAAAGCCCAATCCACGGCGGATGCACTTTTTGCCGGCGCCGGTAGTGAACAGGCCTTACCCAGTACAAAAATTAAGGTTGGGGATTACCCGAATGGTATTGCCCTCCTTGACTTGTTGGTCCTGACCGGTTTGGCGCCCTCCAAGAAGGAAGGACGGCGCTTGATCGAACAAGGCGGAATCACGATGAACCAAAAGACAGTGGACGATGTAAAGACAGTGGTTTCTCTAGAGGATTTCCTTGACCGGAGTTTGTTGTTGCGGAAAGGTAAAAAAATCTACCACCGGGTAGAGGTAATATAGGATTAAGTTCTATTTGGCAAGAGGGATGTATAATTTCATGTTGAAATATATCATATTACGGAAGGAGGGGTGGCAGTGCGCGGAAGACAATTTTATTTTCTTTGTTTAACGGCAATTCTTCTCACAACGGCTTTTCTATCCCTGCCTTCGATAGAAGCCGGATGGGAATTGACCGATTATTTTCCTTTAGGCTCCAAGATAGTGCAGATTATTGCGGATGCCGCTTTTGACCGGGATGAACAAGTGGAATACTTGTGTTTATATTCTCTCCAGGGAAGATTGGGTGTAATGTTGTTGGATCAGACACCTCAAGGCTATTCCCTGGTTTTCCACAAAACCCTGGGTGTGGGAAATCCGGAGACCGAAGGAAGGGTGGCTTTTGCGGACACTGCTTACACCTACCGTATTTTGCAAGCCGCCGATTTGGATCGTGATGGGATCCTAGAGTTTTGGACACTCTTCCATCCGGAAAAATCCGACAAAGTGGAGATGACTTTATATAAATTTAAGAATCACAGCTATTATCAGGTCTTTTCCGTTGACGGTCAGTACGATCTCCAATTCATTGACTACGAAGGGGAACTGGTCATCCATGGGGTTTTTCTTCCGTCGGGCGAAGAGAAAGGCCTCCTGGAGATTAAGAGCGCGGTCTGGGATTTTATGCGCGATGGACTGGAAGTTGGCGAAGAGCGGTATCAAATTTCCCGCCAGGATTACCTTTCCTATGCCCGTTCCCGGTGGCGGCCTCAATTCTTCACTTCGGACGGCGGGGAGAAGGTGATTACCTACCGCTGGGGAAACGCCTTGAACAAGCTGGAAGAGATCCCGGGCGAACGTGCGATCGCTTCATTATTGCCTACTAATACCTTGTCAATCGTGGAGATTATATCTGACCCCGCTTTGGATCGTGATGTGGAAGAGGAGTTTGTCGTCACCTATCTGGTGCCGGATGCCAAAGATACGCGGAAGGTTTTAATGAAGGCGGCCTTGATCAACTGGGATTTTGAAGGTTGTCAATATAGTATGACTCCACTCCCCTTTGAAGCTTATGGCTTAGCGCGGGATCCGGAAGGCAACTTTTATCGGACCTCATATATTATTCCTGGGAATGGCCTGAATCATTTGGCTTTTTTGGGTAATGGCGAACGCTTATCCTCTTTAAAACTGACCATCTTAAATAACACTGGGTTGTTTTTTGAAAAAGCCGCTGAGTTTAACGGCAGTTATCACCTACAGTTCTTTGAGGATTACACCAGAGAAGGACTGAGTTATCGGGTGGTCACTGCCGATGTGGAACCAAACGGAAGAATAAAAGTAAAGACCTGGGTCGCCCTACCGGAGAAGACCTATCACGGATTAGGCGGTTTTAAAGTGGTTGAGGAAGAAGTCTGCAGCAGCCGCCAGTATAAGCAAGCGTTTTACCGGGTAGAAGAGCCGGTCTGGACGAGTAATGGTTATGAGTATTTCTTGCTGCGTACTAATCACCGGAGAGCCGACGTTTTTAGCTCCACCATACCGCAAAGGGATTTTCAAGGGAATCTGGCTGATTATATCTTCAAATACATGACCCCTCTGCGGATCCACCACTGGTCTTTACAAGATCTGGATCAAGACGGACTCCAGGAAGCGCTTGTTTTGATTAGAATAGACGAGGATATTTGGACTTGGCCACCCAAATACCGGCTGGCCATGCTGACCAAAGACGATCAGCTTCAGCTCAAAGGGATTGGCCATTATCCTTTGCAAATTGGTGATGGGAATCCGGTGTCCGGAGTATATCAGGCGGATATCACAGGTGACGGCCGGAATGAATTATTGATTTTGACTAGAGAATACCATAAGGAGCAGAAGAGGAATCAAGTCTTTTTAGAGATTATCACCAAAGATCAGGTGTCTTGGGTGAAGGCGCACAATAGTGATATTTCCTATGATGATCTAAGATTGTTCCAAATCAACGGGGAATTCTGGCTCTTTGGGTTCGTTAATGATCCGAATTATAAAGAGCGAGTAGTTTATAAGTTTGTCTGGAAGGACGGCAGATTTAGTTATAAAAGTAAAGAGAAGGTCGTTAACTTCCTTTCCTTTCTGGAAACTTTGCCGGAAGGAAAAGTCTCTGTCTTCAGTGAAAGTTTTCGTATTTTTCCGGCCCCTCCTGGGAGAAATTAAAAATAGTTCTCTTTATAACGATGAGGGAAGAAGAAAAGTCTAAAAAGGGAGGCAGGTAATGGCTTACCAGGTGGCAGGGTTAGGTCTGTGGCTGGCTTTTCTGCTGATCGTTCCCGTACATGAGTGGCGTAGGTACTATCCGACCTTGGTCTTTACAGCGCTTTTGGGAGTGATTGCCGATCTTTGCGGTGTAACTTATAAACAATGGGAATATATCGGACCCACCACCGGAGGACTAAGTCTCTGGTCAGACCTGGGCATTGCTCCTCCCCAGGGGGGATTGGCTGCTTATTTTAGTGATAAATACCCTAAGTGGTCTGTTTTAAATTGGCTGGCGTGGATTTTGGCCAACGCCATTGGTGAACGGATCTTTATCCAGTGGGGTTTAATCCGTTATCACCAGTGGTCCACTGTAAAGGCGACCATCTTTTATTTTCCTTTCTTTCTCTTCATATACTTGCAGTATAGATGGTGGCGGGTAAACGATAGCGTACAGGGGAAAAATCCGGGAACTTATGGCGATTCGTGATCGTTTCTTAATTATATAACCTGCAATATGACTAGAACATTATTTATGTTAGGAAACGAGCAGCGTACTTTGTAGCGAATCCTCCTGGATCAACGCCCCCTTCTCTACGATACGGGGGGCGTTGATCTTTTGCACAGGGGAGCTTGTCCGGAATATATGGATGTGAGGATGATGGGGATGGACGACACGGAGAAGCGCGATGCTGAACAGAGAAGAATAGGAGGAGAACTGTTTTTAGTAGCCACCCCTATCGGCAATTTGGAGGATATTTCCGCTCGGGCCTTGCGGGTTTTGAATGAAGTCGACATGATTGCCGCGGAGGATACACGACAAACCAAAAAACTTTTAGCCTATTTTAAAATCAGTAAACCTTTGATGAGTCTATATAAGGAAAACGAGAGATATAAAACGGAAAAAATTATTACTCTATTGGCAGCCGGGAGAAAGATCGCTCTGGTTAGCGACGCAGGTATGCCGGGCATCTCGGATCCCGGCTCCTATTTAGTTAAAGAAGTTGTAGAAAAGGGATTCCAGGTTGTTCCGATTCCCGGACCATCCGCTTTACTTTTGGCGCTGGCGGCTTCTGCCCTACCTACCGGACGCTTTGTATTTGAAGGTTTTTTGGCGCGCAAAGGAAGAAAAAGAAAAGAAGAATTAGCTGCCTTAGCCCAGGAGCCCCGGACAATTATCTTATATGAAGCCCCGCACCGAATCAGAGAAACTCTACAGGATCTGCAGGAGCATTTGGGCAGTGACCGTCAGATCACAATTGCGCGAGAATTAACCAAAGTTTATGAGGAATTTTGGCGGGGCACCATCAGCCAAGCTTTGACGGAATGGAAGGAAAGAGAGATCAAGGGTGAATTCACCTTGGTTATTCAGGGCAAAGCAGAAGTCTTGCCGAAAATAAAGGATAGTACCGAAAAATACCGGAGATTCTATCCTGAACTTATAGAACGGATTAAAAATGGGGAGAAAGCGTCCGAGGTCATCCGAGAGGTGGCACAGAGAGAAGGATTCTCCAGACACGGACTATATCAATGGTTTTTATCAGAACAGAAAGAGATGGAAAGTTAAAGTAATCACCCACCCGTAAATAGGGTGGGTGATTATTAAAATTTGGCGATGACAAACAATAAAGAGAATGGCGGTGTACACCAGGCGTCCAAATTAAGAAAGAAATCTTTTTTTCAGAAGTACGTCTGCAGAAACATACTTCACGAAACACACAGGAAAGCATTTCCGGGGACATTGGGAAAGAGTTGTTTGAAACAGGGAGAAAGCATTTTAAGAAACATCTTTCATCGATTCCAGGCAATCTTGGCAGATGTTTTTATCTTTAAAAATCGTCACTCGTTCCGCATTGCCACAGAAGATACAGGCCGGTTCGTATTTTTTCAAGATAATCCTTTCCCCATCTACATATATCTCAAGAGCGTCTTTTTCTTCGATTTGAAGTGTGCGCCGTAATTCAATGGGAATAACCACCCGACCTAATTCATCCACTTTTCTTACAATTCCGGTTGATTTCATCATTGTTTTTTCGCCCCCTTTCGCTAAGAATCGACAATTGACTACAAGATAATTGTACCTAAATTTCCAAAGTAAGTCAATAGATCCAAAAATTTTACTGCTTAAGCAAGCAGGAACGGTTGGAAATCTCTTGACAAATCAAGTAATAGTGGCTATATTAATCTTAATAAACTGCAAAGTCGCGGATTATTTGATAAAATATGTTTACAAAATTCTGTTTTCTTATAGGCAATGAAGGGGAAGAGTAGTGGTACGCAACGCCTGTCAGCGAGTCGGGTATGGTGGAAGCCGATCGGGGGAGTAGCCATGAACATGGCCCTGGAGCCGTCGGCTGAAGAGGGCATCAGTATGCGCCAATGCCCTTAGTAAGCTTAGACCGGGTACGCCCGTTAACGCGTTTTCAGCCGCACGTTAACTTCTTGTAAAATTCTAACGTGAAATCTATCTCGCGCGCCCGCACCGCAGGCGCGCGAAGTTCCTTCCGGGTCGAAAAGCAAGGATTTTGCCCTGAACTCAACTCAATAGGTAACGGCCTGGGGGATCCCCCATTTTGCCGGCAGGAAGTCCCATACGCGGGATGGAAAGGGATAAATCGGGGTGGTACCGCGGGAATGACCTCTCGCCCCCAGGAATTGGAGGAGCGAGGGGTCTTTTATGTTTTGTGCCCCTGATTAATAGATGGATAAGGCCCATTCATGACCGGATTAATGCTGGAAAAGCCTCAGCGCGGGAAGAATAACGTGGGGTGACAAAGCTAATAAAAGAGGGATCCATTAAGATCAGAGGTGCTCAGTGACTGGCGCCAATATCCTTGGAAATAACTTCACAATATAAGGAGGACTTTTTATGAAAAATAAGTTTTATATTACGACTCCCATTTATTATCCCAGTGACAATCTGCATATTGGGCACGCTTATACTACGGTAATTGCAGACGCTCTGGCCCGTTATCACCGGCAGATTGGTGATGATACCTATTTTTTAACCGGCACGGATGAACACGGACAAAAGATTCAGCGCCGGGCGGAGGCGGCCGGCAAAACACCGCAGCAATTTGTGGACGGAATTGTCTCCGGTATTCGCGATTTGTGGAATTTATTACAGATCAGCAATGATGATTTTATTCGGACTACCGAGTCCAGACATGAAGAGCGGGTGCAGAAGATCTTCCAGCGACTTTATGACCAGGGAGACATCTATAAGAGTGAATATGAAGGATTGTACTGTACTCCATGTGAAACTTTCTGGTTGGATAGGCAAGTGGTGGATGGGAAGTGCCCGGATTGCGGCAGGGAAGTGGAGAAGGTAAAGGAGGAGAGTTACTTTTTTAAACTCTCTAAATATGCGGACCGGTTGTTGGCGCACATTGAAGCTCATCCCGAGTTTATCCAGCCGGTATCCAGAAAGCACGAGATGATCAATAACTTCATCAAACCAGGGCTGGAGGATCTCTGTGTCTCCAGGACCACTTTTACCTGGGGAATCAAGGTTCCCTTCGACCCCAAACACGTGGTCTATGTCTGGCTGGACGCTCTGACCAATTACATAACGGCGCTGGGGTATCCGGATGAACCGGATCTGTTCAACAGGTACTGGCCGGCAGAAGTGCATTTGGTCGGTAAAGAGATTGTCCGTTTTCATACTATAATCTGGCCAATTATTCTGATGGCGTTGGATCTGCCTCTGCCCAAACAAGTCTACGGCCACGGTTGGCTGGTTTTGGATGGAGGGAAAATGTCGAAATCCAAAGGAAACGTAGTTGATCCAGTGGTTTTGGTGGATAAATACGGAGTGGACGCCATTCGTTATTATCTGCTCAGAGAGGTGCCGTTCGGCGCAGATGGGACCTATTCGGAAGACGCTTTGATTCTGCGGATTAATACGGATCTAGCTAATGATTTAGGCAATCTGCTGCATAGAAGCCTCTCTATGATCGAGAAGTTTGCCGGGGGGATCGTTCCCGCTCCTCATAATTATGAAGAACTGGATGAAGCATTGATCCAAGAGACCAGGACGGCCTTGGCGAAAGTGACAGAACATATGGAGAAACTCGAGACTTCCGATGCGATCAGCGCCATCTTCAGCTTGGTCGGTAAAGCGAACAAGTACATAGATGAAGCGGCGCCTTGGGCTCTTAATAAGCAGGGTAAGAAAGAGCGTCTCGCCACAGTTCTTTACACCATGGTAGAAGTGATCAGGATAACCTCTGTTTTGCTGGTTCCGTTCTTGGTGGAGACTCCGGAAAAGATCTGGCAGCAGTTGGGGTTATCAGGAAAACCCACTGATCAGCTCCTGGCTGAAGCGGCGCAGTGGGGACAATTTCCCGCCGGGACCAAGGTGCGGAAAGGTGCTCCGATCTTTCCCCGGATTGAAGTGGAGAAAGAGGAAGAAACAGAGAAGAAGATAGCCCATGATGCTCCGGCCGAAGCGGAAAAGAATGAGACTAAAGCGGAGATTACTATCGATGAGTTTGCCAAGATTGATCTGCGGGTTGCGCAGGTACTCGCCGCAGAAAAGGTGGAAGGGGCCGATAAACTTCTACGGCTCACTGTCAAGCTTGGTGAAGAGGAAAGACAGATTGTGGCGGGAATTGCCAAATATTATAGCCCGGCGGAATTGGTAGGCAAAGAAATTGTGGTGGTGGCGAACTTAAAACCGGTCAAGCTACGGGGTGTGCTTTCCCAGGGGATGCTCCTGGCTGCTTCACAAGGGGATAAATTGGCCGTGTTAACTCCGGACCGAAGTGTCGGCGATGGAGCGCAAGTTAGATGAGGACTTTGGCTCATTCTTCTCCTGGCTGGGAGCCGATCTTCTTTGATTCCCATTGCCATCTCAATGATGAGGCATTTGCGGTGGATGCCCGTGAGGTCATTCTCCGGGCGCAAACCGCCGGGGTGGGGGAGATGTTGGTGGCCGGGTATGATCTATCCTCTTCCCAACAGGCGCTGAAGCTGGCTGCGGATCATCAGGGGGTTTATGCCGCCGTTGGTGTGCATCCCCATGATGCCAAAACAGTCACTCCTGCTATTTTGCGTGAGATTGAAAAGATGCTGGATCAGGAGAAGGTCGTGGCTTTGGGTGAAATCGGCTTGGATTTTCATTATGATTACTCTCCCCGCGAGGTGCAGAAAGCGGTCTTTCGTTCCTTCTTGGAACTGGCCCAAAAAAAAGATAAACCAGTGATCATTCATGACCGGGAGGCGCACGGAGATACCCTGGCCATCTTAGAGGAAGTAGCCGCCCTCCGTGGAGGCGGATTTCGCGGTGTGATGCATTGCTATGCCGCCAGTCCGGAGATGCTTCCCTCCTTTTTAGCCTTGGGGTTTTATATCTCCGTCGCCGGCCCGCTCACCTTCAAAAACGCCAAAAAGCTGCCGGAAGTGGTCAGCTTAGTCCCTGAAGACCGGTTATTGATTGAAACCGATGCTCCCTATTTGACCCCCTGTCCCTACCGGGGAAGGCGAAATGAGCCCATCTACGTGAAGGAGGTTGCCCATCGGGTAGCGGAGATTTGGGGAAAGAGCATCCGGGAGGTGGCTGAAGTGACCAGAAATAATGCCCGTCGTTGCTTTCGTATAAACTGACTAGAAGAGGGAATGAATGTGGCCAAGCAGATTTTTGCCTATCAAATCGGAGAGAACCTATACTTAAATATTACTAACCGGTGTCCGAACCAGTGTTGTTTTTGTATTAGAGAGACCGGGGGACTGGAATACAATCTATGGCTGGCAGAAGAGCCTTCCGCCCGGGAAGTAGTAGCGGCGGCGGGGGATGTCTCCGCCTATCGGGAGGTGGTCTTTTGCGGTTTCGGGGAACCTTTACTCCGGCCGGATCTAGTCGTGGAAGTCGCCCGGTATCTAAAAGAAGAATATGGGGCGAGAATTCGGATTAATACCAATGGATTGGCCGAAAGGGCTCTGGGCCGGGAGATCCTACCGGATCTCGCGGGTTTGGTGGATGTTATCTCCATCAGCTTGAACGCCCCTGATGCCGCTACCTACCAAAAGCTTTGCCATTCTTCCTTAGGCGCGCAAGCCTTCAATTATGTGCTGGAGTTTGCCAAAAGAAGCCGGAAATATATTCCAAAAGTGATCTTGTCCGTAGTTGATCTACCGCAGGTGGAGATCGAAGCCTGCCGGCGCATAGCCGCAGAGATTGGTGTAGAACTTCGCGTACGGAGTTTTCAGCAAGCTTCCCCAGTCAAAATTTCCAGCTACTAGTGACTGGCAATATAATATAAAGGAAGAGCAAGCAAAGGTAGTCTCTCACATCCGAACGACAGCACGCGTTTTCTTGTCTGTATATAATTTGACCGCGCCAAAATTTCTGTGCGGGCAACTGGCCTTAATGTGAAGCAAAGCAGCACTCTTTCAACACGAGCCACGAGGTGATCTTCAATAATTTGGCAGAAGGAAGTTAAAAGATTTAGGTAAAATACTTACTACGATGGTCAAATATCCCATAACTGGAGGAGACAATGAGAACGAGTAAAGAGAGCAGTTGTGTGCCGGCGCAAGCGGAACGCCCCCTAATCTCAAGAAAGGCTTGGGCGCAAAAAGTAATCTTTGGTCAGCGGGGGGTTCTACTGAGCCTCTTGGGGTTGCTTACTGTTTTTACAGTAATCCTTTATGCCGTGATCGTGAAGGAGGTCACAGTATCCATCGACGGGCAACGGATCAGATTACGGACTTCCGCCTCGACAGTGCAAGCGGTCATGGCTAATCATGGTTTTCTCATTACTGAAGGTGATCGGGTTTATCCTTCCTTGGACGCTGAAGTAACCAAGGGTATGCAGATTCAAGTGGAGAGGGGAGTTAACTTCGTGCTCTCCGTAGACGGGAGAGAAACTCCCTTGCGGGCGGCTCCTTCCTCTGTACAAGAGGTTCTGGCTCAGGCCGGGGTCATTTTAGGACCTTTGGATAAAACTTCCATACCACTGGAGGAGCGGGTGTGGGAGGGGCTGCGGCTCAAGGTCACCAGGGTGTGTGTAGCTCCGGTCTTTACCAAGGCTCCGATTAAACCAACTACAATATATATTAACGACGATAAGTTGGAGATTGGAAAAAGAAAAGTGCTTACCAAAGGAGAACCCGGTTTGCTGGAAAAAGAGTATGAAGTCACTTATGAAGACGGTCGGGAAGTGAAGCGGGTTTTTAAAGGGGAAAGAATTATCAAACACGCGGTCAGGGAAAGAGTGGCTGTGGGGACTAAACCCCATACATTGGTCACTAGAGGACGCGTCATTAAATATAAAGAAGTAAGAACAATGGATGCTTCCGCCTATACCCCCGGACCAGAGTCGTGTGGGATTTATGCCGACGGCTACACGGCCACCGGAAAGAAGGCGGGTTATGGAATTGTGGCTGTTGATCCCAGAGTGATTCCCTTAGGCACAAAATTATATATTGAGGGCTATGGCTTTGCCTCTGCCGAGGATGTGGGCTCCGCCATTAAAGGAAATAGAATAGACTTGTGTTATGAGACTGTCCGCGAGGCTTTACTATTTGGGCGTAGAAAGGTCAAAGTTTATATCTTGGCCGAATAGGCCGTTTAAACCGTCATCCTTAACAGGAAGCGGTTTTTTCCTGTAACTTAGAAGGAATGGTTGATGAATCGTCGAAACTATACATGCGAAGAGAAGGGGGTTCCTGGAAGGAGCGTTATTTTATGAATTATGAGCGGGTCTTAATAGCAGAAGCTGACGCTAACTTAGCCGAAGTAATGGTCATTCGTCTCTCTAACTCCGGCTATCAAGTTGCGGTAGTTGATAAAGGAGACGAAGTACTTGCCAAAGCAATTAGTTTTGACGCAGGGATTGTGGTTTTAGACCAGTTTTTGCCCTTAAAGGACGGATTCGAGGTCTGTCTGGACTTGAAGATGAACCCTAAGACCAGGGGTGTAGGGATATTACTCCTTTCCGAACAAGAAGTGGACTTAAATGACATGTCCAGACTGGGTATACGTGTAGATGGTCAGCTGGTTAAGCCTTTTAAACCCAAGGATGTTTTGAATGAGGTAAATAGGATTATTGCCAAGCTCAGGGCGCGCCTAGCCACATCACTAACAGGTTTTTACGGGTGGGAGGCTTTAAAAGAAGAGATTAGAGACCGTTTGATTAGTGGCGGCGATTTTGATCTGCTGTTTATAACCATAGACAATTTCCGGGTTTATAACAAGACTTATGGCTTTGAGGCCGGGGACGAAGTCCTGCTCATGTTGGCCAGGATTATGGCTGAGGTAACCGATGAGTTGGAAACGCCGGATGTTTTTCTCTGTCACCTGATTGCGAATGATTTCGCCATTATGTTGCCGGCCAAGGTCGGGCTCCGCGTAGGAGAGGAGATCATTAAACGTTTTGATGAAGAAATTCTCGGGCATTACTTGGAAGACGACAGGGAAAGAGGAGGACTGGTGTTGAAGACCCGCGATGGGAAGTTGGAGCAGTGGCCTTTGATGAGCTTATCCCTGGCGGTAGTGAGTAACTTGGAACGCAAATTCAGCCATCCCCTGGAAGTTAAGATGGTGGCGGAAGAACTTCTGGAATATATTAAGATGAAACCAGGGAGTAATATCATGGTGGACCGGAGAAAAGAATAGAGTCAGGTAAGTAAAGGAGATAGATCAGGTCGTGGATGAAAAGACTCCGGAGGCAAAGGGAACACCGGTGCTGAATTTAACCTCGCCGCGTCAAGTCAGTAGGATGCTGGCTAAATATGGGGCATCCGCCAAGAAGAGTCTGGGGCAGAACTTTTTGGTCGACGCGAACACCCTCCACAAGATTGTCCGGGCTGCGGATCTCAAAGCAAGTGATGTCGTTCTGGAGGTTGGAGCCGGGGTAGGTGTGTTAACTAGCGTATTGGCGGAACAGGCGGGACGGGTGGTGTCCGTCGAGACCGACCGGAGCTTGGCCCCTGTCTTGGCGGAGGTCTTAGCTGGAAAGAATAATGTGGATATTATCTTCAACGATATTTTGAAGGTTCGAGTGGAAGAGGTATTTCTTCCCAACGGCTTTACCCCGAAGGTAGTGGCGAACCTTCCTTATTATATCACTACTCCCGTGTTATTCCATTTATTGGAGGCCAAAATAAACTGGGAGGTTTTGGTTTTTTTAGTCCAGAAAGAAGTAGCCGAACGAGTCGTTTCGGCTCCGGGGAGTAAAACTTACGGCGCTTTATCCGTAATGGTTCAACACCAGGCGGAAGCGGAGATCTTAGGGGTTATTCCACCCACTGTCTTTTTACCCAGGCCGAAAGTATATTCGGCCATTTTGCGCTTAAAACCGAAGGAAAAAAGTTACCCGGAAGAAGTGGAAAGGGCCTTTCGAGTCCTGGTGAAAGCGGCTTTTAGTCAGAGACGTAAAAACCTCTATAACGCCTTACGCGGGGTCTTTCCGGAGTTGGGAGGAGAAGAGAGAGTAAAAAGAGCCTTTCAGGTTTTCAATGTTGAGGAGAACAGAAGGGGAGAAACCATCTCGCCTGAACTCTTTTTCGCATTGGCTTCTTTTCTTGTCGAAGCTTAGGAATTGAAGGATAAGAAGTTGCTTAAAGAATCTGAGCCATGAAGGGGACGTAACATGTATTTCATCAGTCCAACTAAAGGTAGACTTACACTAGACCAAGTTTTCCGGGACATAGTGAGGTTCATCAAAGAGGATCAAGAGAAAAATTATAAGTTAATCGTGGGCACCGATTCACAAATCCGAGAATCAATTTGCTATGTGACAGCCATTGTCATTCTGCGGGAAGGAAAAGGAGGCCGTTTTTACTACTCCAAAGACAGGGAGAAGAATAAGGTCGGCTTTAAGCAACGTATTTTTTTGGAAACATCCCGAAGCCTAGGTGTCGCCTCCCATTTGGCTGAACGTTTGGCCACCTTGGGCTGGAATGACCTGAATATCGAGGTCCATTTGGATGTGGGGGAGCGTGGACGAACCAAGGAGATCATTCGGGAAGTGGTCGGGATGGTTACCGGTAGCGGTTTCGGCGCCCGTATCAAGCCTGATTCATATGGCGCGTCCAAAGTGGCTGATAAGTTCACTAAATAGATGGGTCACTAAAACCCATAAATATTTACTCCTGGATAATTTTTACATACGCGTAAAATTACCGTATGCAAGTAGGCCAGGCACGAGGCGCTTTCTTCGAGGCAAAGGTTGGCACATAAGCAACAAACTTCGAGTGACAAGCCACGAACAACGAGCAATGGCCCAATAAGTTGACATGGGAATTTTTCTTTGTTATACTTTATGCGAACAAATGTTTGGAAAGGGCGGGGTGAGTATGTCCGGAGAGGAAAAACAGAAGGCTTTAGAAATAGCCTTGCATCAAATAGAGAAGCAGTTTGGTAAAGGATCGATCATGAAAATGGGTGAGGCTTCCGCCAAGATGAACGTGGAAGTCATTCCTACCGGCGCCATAACGCTTGATTTGGCTCTGGGGGTAGGCGGTGTACCGCGCGGGAGAGTAATTGAGATCTATGGACCGGAGTCATCCGGTAAGACCACTGTGGCTCTGCATATTGCCGCAGAAGCCCAACGGTTAGGGGGCATTGCCGCTTTTATCGATGCCGAACACGCCCTGGATCCGCTTTATGCCAGAAAACTGGGGGTTGATATAGACAACCTGCTCATCTCTCAACCGGACACCGGCGAACAAGCCCTGGAGATTGCCGAGGCGTTAGTACGGAGCGGTGCGGTGGATGTGATTGTGGTGGACTCAGTGGCGGCCTTGACGCCACGGGCGGAGATTGAGGGAGAGATGGGTGACGCCCATGTCGGACTTCAAGCCAGATTAATGTCACAGGCTTTAAGAAAATTAACCGGTGCTATTAGCAAGTCCAAATGCATCGCGATTTTTATCAATCAGATCCGGGAAAAGGTTGGAGTTATGTTTGGCAATCCTGAGGTCACTCCGGGTGGACGGGCTTTGAAGTTCTATTCCTCCGTACGTATGGAGGTACGCAAGATTGAAACCTTAAAGCAAGGCAATGAGTTGATCGGAAACCGGACAAGGGTAAAAGTGGTTAAGAATAAAGTAGCCCCTCCTTTTAAAGAAGCAGAGTTTGATATCATCTATGGCCAAGGCATTTCTAAATTAGGTTGTCTTTTGGATTTGGCGGCCGATAAGGATATTGTCAGCAAGAGCGGTTCTTGGTATTCGTATAAGGATACCCGCTTAGGACAAGGACGTGATAATGCCGTGGACTTCCTGAAAGAGCATCCGGAGGTTCTGGCTGAGATCGAGGCGGCTGTCAGCGCGGAGTTAGGGTGGAGCCGGCCGAAGCCCGTTACCGAAGATTCCGTCCAGGCGGAAGCGACTGCGAAAAAACGATGACTCAGCCGGCCACGCCCAAGCGAAAACGGGCTTTGGATTGCGCCCTTACTTTACTGGGCTGCAGACCTTATTCTCGGCAGGCGCTCCGGCTGGCCTTGGAAAAGCGGGCTTATCAACCTGCCGAGATCGGAGAAGCGCTCAACCGGTTGGAAGAATGGGGATACCTGGATGATCGATATTATGTAATTACCAGGATTCAAAAATATATAGAGGAGAAAAGGAGTAGGCTATTTATTAAAAACAAACTACAGCAAGCCGGAGTGTTACCGGAAATCATCAACGATGAATTGGATCGCCTTTATCCACAGGCTAAAGAGAGGGAAGTACTCCGTCAGCTTTGGGCAGGGTTTTATGCCCATCGATTAACTATAAAAGGAAAACCAACTTCCGAAGAATTGCTGAAATGGGCCAGAAGGCTATTGGCAGCCGGATTTTCCGAGGAGGATGTAAAAGTCTGCTTTGAGCAGGAAGCGGACTCTTGACAGTGTTTTTCAAAAAAGATACAATGATTCTGGAGAAGAACACTAATAAAGCCGAGTTCTGATCTCGGCTTTATTAGTACTCTTTTGGCAAAATCTTCCCCGTGAATTCCGACATTATGTGCGAAAACGCGCAAAGAAAGATCGAACATCCACTTTAATTTGGGGATATAGTAGCTATGCGTATCTGCGTTTACAGCTACGCTACAAAGGAGGTGTACAGAATCGAGTTTGGAACAGTAATTAAGTATTTTATCCTTATTTCCCTCAGTGTTTTCGGCGGTATTCTCTTGGAAAAATTCCGAGCGATATTACGTCTACGCTCTGCAGAAGATACCGCTAAAATGATATTGCAGGAAGCGGAGAAAGAATCTGAAGCAAAAAAGCGAGAAGCCATTTTAGAGGCGAAAGAAGAAGCGCTCAGAGTCAAGAATGAGCTGGAGAGAGAAGTCAGAGAACGGCGAAATGATATACAACGCCTTGAAAAGAGGCTTTTACAGAAAGAAGAGAATTTAGACCGTAAAGCCGAGATTATGGAGAAGAAAGAGGAAAATCTCCTCAGGAAAGAGGCGGAGTTAGACAAGATCAAGCATGAACTCGAGGAATTGCGTGAAAAGGAACGGGTCGAGCTGGAAAGAATCTCCGGATTCACTTCGGAACAAGCAAAAGACATACTTCTGTCCAATTTGGAGAAGGAATTAACGCAAGAATTTGCTGTGCGTATTCGGGAAATGGAAGTGAAGATAAAGGAAGAAGCGGAGAAGAAGGCCAGGGAAGTAATTTCTACCGCAATTCAACGTTGTGCGGCTGATCATGTGGCTGAAACCACCGTGTCCGTAGTCGCTTTGCCTAATGATGAAATGAAGGGGAGAATCATTGGGCGGGAAGGAAGAAACATTCGCGCTCTGGAGACTTTAACCGGGATCGATCTGATCATTGATGACACACCGGAAGCTGTTATAATTTCCGGTTTTGATCCGGTCAGACGGGAAGTGGCCCGCTTAGCGCTGGAACGGCTGATTGCGGATGGCCGGATTCACCCGGCCAGAATTGAGGAGATGGTGGAGAAAGCCCAAAAAGAAGTGGAGTCTATCATCAAAGACGAAGGAGAACAGGCAGCGATTGAGGTCGGAATTCACGGCCTGCATCCAGAGATAATTCGCTTATTAGGTCGCCTGCATTATCGAACCAGTTATGGACAGAATGTCTTGAAACATTCTATCGAAGTAGCCCACCTGGCAGGCTTGATTGCCGCTGAGATCGGGGCGGATGTTACTCTTGCCAAAAGAGCGGGTTTGCTGCATGATATTGGAAAGGCTGTCGATCATGAGGTAGAAGGGCCTCATGTGACGATCGGGACTGAGCTGGCCAAGAAATACAGGGAATCGCCGGCGGTTGTGCATGCCATTGCTGCGCATCACGGAGATATTGAACCAAATACCGTGGAAGCTGTTTTAGTCCAAGCCGCAGACGCTATCTCCGCCGCCCGACCCGGGGCCAGGAGAGAGACTTTGGAAAGTTATATAAAGCGCTTGGAAAAATTGGAGAAGATCGCAGATTCCTTTGAAGGTGTAGATAAGTCATTTGCGATTCAGGCTGGTCGTGAGATTCGAATCATGGTGAAACCGGATAAAGTGGATGATCTTGCCTCAATACGCCTGGCACGGGATTTGGCTAAAAAGATTGAAGAGGATCTGGAGTACCCGGGACAGATTAAGGTTACAGTGATCAGAGAAACTAGAGCCGTTGACTACGCCAAGTGAGGATCGTTCTTTTTGGGAAAACAGCCGGATACGATGAGGGGGTACGGAGATGAAAGGCGTATTTTGGAAGGAAGGAGAACCGTTTACCAACTCAATGAGTCTCATTGTTTCCTTATTAATCCGTTATCCGGAGATCGCCACTTTAAAATTGGACCCGCATCTAAAGTGTTTTATCTTTAGTTTTATAATTATGCGCGGGTTACCACCTAAAGAATTAAAGTCCTTACGAACGGAGATTCAATTAAGCTTAGAGGTGTTTGCTGATTTAACTCAGCAGACACCTACTATATTTAATATTTCTTTTCGCAGATCAAAGGGCTTGACTTTACTAGAGGTAAAGAGAGATATTCCGTCTTTATCTCAGGATGAGATCGCGTTGCTCGTCTCTATCGTCAAGAAGCGTTTCCATGAAGATTTAGCCAAGGACCAGGATGACGAGGTTGGAGAGGATGAGCAGTATTTCCAGGAAGAGATGATCGATCATATGTTAGAGGATTTGAAAGATACATGCCAAGAAAAGATGTTAATCGGTATCAGGGAAGAAGGAAGAGTGATGATTTTTAATCGTTAAGTCATAAGCGGTCATCAACTTCACTTACGTTATGGGTATAAGGTGGTTATTTCTATTCATTCTCGGGTAACTTAAAACGCGCTGTCTAAAATTATCCACATTCGAAAGGAGTTTAAAATTGCGGGTTCTATTCCTAGGAGATATCGTCGGGAAGCCCGGCCGGCGAGTTGTTAAAAATCGTCTTCCTGGTCTAATTCAAGAATTAAACCTGGATTTAGTCATTGCCAATGCGGAAAACGCGGCGGGTGGTTTCGGATTAACTCTGGAAGTCGCCGACGAACTGTTTAGCGCCGGAATTGATGTATTGACCATGGGTAACCATACTTGGAAGAACAGAGAGATATATCAAGTTTTTCAGCGATATCCCCAGGTGCTTAGGCCGGCCAATTATCCGGCGGAGACTCCAGGGGAAGGGTATGGAGTCTTTACGGCAAAGAACGGATATAAGGTGGGAGTAGTAAACCTATTGGGACAGGTTTATATTGAACCGTCTCTGGAATGCCCGTTCAGGGTGGCAGAAGATGTGCTTTCTACCATAAAAAAGCAGACACCATACGTATTAATTGACTTTCATGCCGAGGCGACTTCTGAAAAGAAAGCATTCGGCTATTTTGTTGATGGTAAAGCCAGCGCGGTCTTGGGCACGCATACGCATATTACTACGGCGGATGAAAGGATCTTACCGAGAGGAACCGCATATATAACGGATACCGGTATGTGTGGACCGGTAGAATCAGTCTTGGGAATCAAAACAGAACTGGCCGTTAATAAGTTTTTAACCAAGTTGCCGGTGAGATTTGATATCGCGACTGGTCCGGCCGAATTGAATGCCGTTTATATGGAATGGGATCATACAGGAGGAACAGTGGCGGTGCGGAGAATAAATTGTTGTGAAAAGTAAAATTTGCTTAAAAAAAAAGGAATTTTATGGTGTATATAAAAATATAGATTTAAGAGACCATTGTGGTACAGGAGGGGGATCAGGCAATGGAGGTATTAAAGGTTTCGGCAAAGTCCAACCCAAATTCGGTGGCTGGCGCCTTAGCGGGTGTGCTTCGCGAAAAAGGTGGCGCAGAAATTCAAGCTATTGGGGCCGGTGCGTTGAATCAGGCGGTGAAGGCGGTAGCTATCGCGCGAGGATTTGTTGCGCCTAGTGGTATTGACTTAATATGTATACCGGCATTTACAGACATTATGATTGATGGTGAAGAACGCACTGCGATTAAGCTTATAGTAGAGCCCCGCTAAGATCTGTCGCGTTTCTGGAACCATAGCGTACTCTTATAACTGCCGCGATAAAAAAAGCCATTGCGATTGTAAACTATTGGCTACAGGCAATATCCAAGTCAGAACATTAATGGATGGTGTAATTATGTGAAACCTATATTTTATAGGTTTTTTTTGTGTTAAGTATGGGTATAGGGAGGGTTGGTTTTGCCTACAGGAGCGGCTCATTTCTGGCCGGTTATAGATGGCCACGCTGATACTCTGGTGCAATCGGCCATAGAAAACAGAAGCTTCTTTCAGCGCAACAGTATTGGTCATTTGGATCTCTTTCGCCTCTGGGAGGCTGGGATTGATTTACAGATTTTAGCAATTTGTGCGGAAAAAAGACCCCACCCTTATCAGTTTGCGCTTGATCTTTTGAAAGACTGGGAGCGGGCCTATACCACATTTCAAATAAATTCTGGGAGTGCACCGGCTTTGATCTGGATCAGAACCAAGGAGGACTTTGCAGAGTGGGAAGCAGAGCGTAAACTGGGGGTAATCTTGGCTTTGGAAGGACTTGAACCGCTGGAAGGGAAGGTACAAAGGTTGGTTGAATTTTACCAGTTGGGGGTAAGGATAGCTTCTTTGACTTGGAACTGGGATAACCCATTCGCTTCCGGAGTCAATTGTGAACAGGATTCCGGACTTACCGCGTTGGGCAAAGCAGCGGTGCGCCTGGCTGAACAGTTAGGTTACGTCGTGGATTTGGCACATCTAGGGTACAACAGTTTCTTTGATGTACTGGAAGTAGCTGAGCAGCCGGTGCTGGTCTCCCACGCTAATGTCTTTAACATCTGTCCCCACAGGCGTAACTTAAAAGACGAACAGATTAAGGCCATTGCGGAGAAAGGAGGGACTGTGGGTTTAACCTTTTATCCCCCATTCATCGGTAAAGGGCGGGTGGGAATAGGAGAACTACTTAAACATCTGGACTATCTTCTACACAAATGGGGGGAAGAACTACCGGCCATGGGCGGAGATTTCGATGGGATTGATGTTACTCCCAGTAATCTCCGGAGTGTGCTTGATCTTGATAAACTAATCCGGTATTTGGAAGCGCAAGGACTCAGTCTGCACACTACAGGCTTGTTTTTGGGAGGAAATTTGTACCGGGTTTTAAAGCAAAACTTTTCCGTTCCCGACCAGAGTCTCTCCCATTCTGACCGCTGATTGAAGAATATTCTGTTTCACTTTTCAACCAGTCAACTCTCGTTTTCACTATTGCCTTCTGTGCCTGTTCAAGCAGTAAACGAAGGTATTCAACTTAAAGACAGACACGCCTAGCTTCATCAGGGCCTACCTGTATTTGCATAGAGGAAATTGAAGACAGACGGTAGAATCCATCACCCGATAATGTAATATGGGGCGAGTAAAATTGAGACCCGGCAATATTTATCCGGCCAATCAGTAATCATTGCAATATTCGCAGCAAAAATCGGAGCAGAGGGAGTGGCAGTTATGTCGGAGCAGAGTGCAAAGGTCGTGGTGAGGCCGTTTGTCTTCAGTGATCTCGAGTTTATGGTACGGTGGAATAATGATTTCGAAGTCGAACAGTATGTTGATTGTTGTTTACCGAAGACTTTATCAGAATGCCAAGTTTGGTTCAGGAAGCATATACCCGGAAGGAATTATCGGCTGTACGCGATAGAGAATGAAGAGGGCAGGGTAATCGGTGATCTGGTACTGGATCATATCTGTTGGAGAAAGAAAGAGGCGGAACTCCGGATTAGAATCGGGGAAAAGGAGTATTGGGATCAAGGTTATGGTTCTGCGGCTTTAAGAGAGGTGCTTGGTGAAGCCTTTACCCAGCTTGGATTAGACCGGGTTTACTTGCGAGTGTATGCCTTTAATT
>DATCJV010000209.1:0-10634 GCA_036562625.1 Bacillota bacterium
GAAAAAGCCACCTCCAACATCTGTTCTAATCAGGCATTATGTGCCTTAACCGCCACCGTTTACCTGTCCCTTTTAGGCCCGTCCGGTCTCCAAGAGGTCGCTTTATCCACCGTTCGCAATAGCCATTATCTGTATGAACAATTGACCCGGATTCCCGCGGTGCGGGGCCTTTTACCCCAACCCTTTTTCCATGAATTTGCAATCGCTCTTTCCCGCCCACCGGCCGACTTTTTCCGGAGAATGAGGGAGAAAGGATTTATTCCCGGGTTTAAGATCACTCCGGAAAACGGATTAGGCCAGGATGCTTACCTATTATATACCTCGGAATTACGAACCAAAGCGGAGATGGATCGCTTCTGTGAGGAGATTGAGAGGTGCGTACAATGAGGAAGAATGCAGAACCGGTTTTATTGAAGGAGCGCTCGGTTCAGGGACGTCGGGGTTATCTACCGCCCGTTTCCGATCTGCCGTCCACCCCCGGTGCTGAGCTAATCCCTTCTTTTTGCCGGCGGCAAACTCCTTTGAACCTGCCGGAACTAAGTGAGATGGAAGTTACCCGCCATTTTATCCATCTCGCCCAACGGAGTTTCGGTGTGGACCAGGGTTTTTATCCCCTTGGATCTTGTACCATGAAGTATAACCCCAAACTCCTGGAGGAACTTCCCCGCCTCTCCGGATTTCAAGACCTTCATCCTTTGCAAGATGAATCTGATCTGCAGGGTGCTTTGGCCATAATTGACTTGGCGGAAAAGGTCTTTGCCACCATTACCGGAATGGATGCCTTTACACTACAGCCGGCCGCCGGCGCCCATGGCGAGTTGACGGGGTTGCTGATTCTCAAAGCGGCTTTAAAAGACCGGGGAGAAGCCCACCGGGATCTGATTTTGATTCCCGACTCCGCCCACGGCACTAATCCGGCGAGTGCCGCCTTGGCCGGCTTCCAGGTCCAAAAGATTCCATCTTCGGCCAACGGCATTCTTGATCCGGAGATGCTCAAACCCTTTCTTTCGCCAAGGGTTGCCGGCCTCATGTTGACCAACCCCAATACGCTGGGCTTGTTTGAAGAAAACATCCTGACGATTACTCAGATGATCCATGGGATTGGCGGCCAGGTTTATTATGACGGCGCCAACCTCAATGCAATTATGGGTTGGGCCCGTCCTGGTGACATGGGATTTGACCTCGTTCACCTTAATCTTCATAAAACTTTCGCCACCCCCCACGGCGGTGGCGGCCCCGGTTCGGGTCCCCTCGGGGTGAAAGTCCATTTAGCTCCTTATTTGCCTGTTCCCCGTGTGGTAAGAACGGAAGAAGGTTTTAAGTGGGATTATAATGCGCCCCGCTCCATCGGGAAAGTTAAAGGATTTTGGGGCCATTTTGCGGTTATTATTAAAGCTTTAGCTTATCTCCTCAGTTTAGGCTATACCGGTTTGAAACAGGTTTCCACCGATGCGGTTTTAGCCGCCAATTATCTGCAAACACAATTAAAAGAAGATTATAACCTTCCTTATGATCGCCCATGTATGCACGAATTTGTTTTAAGCGGTCTAAAAGAAAACCCGGCGGAGATTCGTGCTCTGGATCTAGCCAAAGCCCTGCTGGACTACGGGGTTCATCCCCCCACAATTTATTTCCCCTTGATCGTGTCCGAAGCTTTAATGATTGAACCCACCGAAGCGGTAACTCTAGAATTACTCGATTCTTTTGTCGCCATCATGAAAGACCTGGCGGAAAAGGCCAAAACCGTACCGGAAACCCTGAAAGAAGCCCCGTATACCACACCTGTTCGCCGCTTGAATGAAACCGAAGCGGCCCGGCATCCCGTTTTAAAATGGTGACCCGGAAAACTTACATTTACTTTTTTTCTTCCATCGCCTTCAATTTTCTTTGGAGGACGGCTAACTTTTCTTGCCAAGGGGTTGGCCCGGCTTCGACCTGGGCCCCCCTTTTAATTTGGCGTTCCTGATTATTCAGCACCGCCTTAATTACCTGCAAACAGCCTTTACAATCCTGGTAAATTTGGGAATTAGTAAAACGCAAAACATGGTAGCCCGCCGCTTCTAACCTTTGCGCTTTCGCCCGATCCTTCTCTTGCTGTTTGGTCGTTAAATGATAAAAGCCATCAATCTCAATGACCAAATAGTACTGGGGCAAGAAAATATCCACTTCCCACCCTTCCAACCATTGGTTTTCCAGAAAGGCAATCTCTTCTGCCCGTAATTTCTCCGCCAGTAACTTTTGGGCGCCTGTTTTCGAAGGTTCAAACCGCAATCTTCTCACCTTTTTCTTTTTGTACCATTATAGTTTAATGCACCGGAATCGACTCCTTGTTCGGTGTTAGTCTATAATTAAGTTCGCAATTTCAAAAAGGAAAAGCCTCCACCAAGGAGTAGATAAGAAGCAACCCCAAAACAATTAATGCGTAATATATTAAAAGCAATCTTTCCCTTTATGATAAATAATTGATCCAAGCCATCGCCAGATGCGTTAGCCCAAAAATAATACTTGGGAGCATAGAATATAATTATCTAACCAAAGTTCGACAGCGATGAAATAGACGGCCGGCAAAAAAGCCATCCCCACAAACAGCCACGAAAATACGATTCCGGCATAATAGACCAGCCAGGTCCCATAATAACCCAGCAGACAAAGAGAGGCTAAGAAAACAGGCATTTTAGTTTTTTTATCTTTTCTGGGCTCTTTGGGGATAAATATAATCAGCAAAGCAAGCATAAGGGTACGGCTGACCCCTTCTACAACGTTTCGCACAAACTTGCGGAAGCCGGCCTGAATGTGTATATACGGAAAACGCCCCTTTATAACGGGGCGTTACTCTCCTAATTTATTCTTGTTTCAGTTTTGGCAACCGTCTTTCCAATTCGGCCAGGACTTCATTGGCATTCAACCCTGACGCATCAATGACCACCCCTGTGGTCAGCGTATCAGTAATCCCCATCAGGTTTTCATCCATTCCGGTCATGACCACGGCATCCACATTGGAACCGACCTCCTCGGGATCAACCACCTGATACCCTTCCTGGCGCAAGGCCGTCTCAATCTGGGAAAGCCCATTTTCCACCGCAATCCGGTATTTAGGCAACATTTCACCCCCTTGGCTTTATTTTCTCAGGATCCAAGGGGGAATATGCTACTTTTGTTTTTGCTGGCATTCTCCTTCGAATCTCGCGCCTTCTTCCACCACTAAGATGGCCATTTCAGCTTGGCCTTGAAAATTCCCGGTCGCCAAAATCTCCATTTTTCGGTTAACGACCGTTTCTCCTTGAAGAGCGCCCGCGAGGAGGAGATTCTCCGCGTGGATTTTCCCCTGCGCTTCTCCAGATTCGGAGATGACCAAATTACCTTTGGTCCTTAATTCTCCTTCTTGCTTCCCATCAATCTGAATATTCTCCAATGAATCGATTGTCCCTATAAAGGTAGTGGCTTTACCAATTAAAGTCTGAATCTGGCTTTTGCTTATCTTCTCTTCCATTAAATCGGCCCCTTCAATTAAGATATGGAACCGGATTCACCGGAACATTATTGACCCGCACTTCGTAATGGACATGCGGACCGGTACTTGTTCCTGTACTCCCGGCATAGGCAATGATTTGTCCTTTCTTCACCCACTGACCAACTTTCACCGCTAAACGGCTGTTGTGTCCATAACGAGTACGGTAACCGTAGCCATGATCAATTTCCACCAATAAACCATAACCCCCACGCACTCCGGCAATGGTCACTTTCCCTTCAGCCGTCGCCCGTACCGGAGTGCCAATCCGCGTTGGAATGTCAATCCCTTGATGGTAGATTATTTCTTTATAGATAGGATGCCGCCGGTACCCAAAACCGGAGGAGATTTGCCGTTCCCGGGCCAACGGCCAAATGGTTGGCGTAAAATCCATTTGACGATCATATGCCTTATACTTAGCTAATAAACTGTCCAAAGACTGACTGGTGAAACTGATCTCTTCTTCCAGATATTCTAAGTTTCTGTTTAAAACCTCTAATTTGGTTAGATCCTGATCCGCGCTGGACAATTGATAACCGGGTAAATAAACCTCCCGGTATTCTTTACGGTCACCACTGGTTTTTCTGTTACGTAGCCGGTTGTATTCCCACTCCATATCAACAATAAAACGGTTGGCCAAATTTAATTTGGCTTCGATCTCTTGGGTTGTTTTCAAACAAGGATCCAACCGGCGTAATTCTTTATCCTGCTGGGCAATGATCTGACGTAAACTATAGATATGATGTTCCAACTTCCAAATCTCCGAAATCCGGAAAGGATAACGGAACAAGAAATAACAATTGACGCCTAAGATGAGAAAAAAGGAGACAAAAATAAGATAGGGTATATACAAAGAACAAGTTTCCCCCTTTTTATTGGGGACAATCATCAAATAATACCCTTTTTTCTTCTTTATTTTACTCTGCCGTTTGGAAAGAATAGCACAGATCAAATTGTCACTCATCTAGGCCACCATCATATATAAATAGTAGGAGGATATCCCCTTTTCCTTTCCCTTTATTCCCGGATCACCATGGCAAATTCTTGGTCCTTCCGTCCATGAAGAAAAAACCAAGCCTGCAACAGGCTTGATGCGCATCTTATTTCTTCTCCGTATTCACTTGCCCTGACTTCTCCACCGGAGTTTCAAACGGTAAAAACTTTCCTTTTTCTTTCCGGTCCTTGCTAAACTGCTGGCAATTCCCTTGGAAGACCGCACCTTCCTCCACCACCAGTAAAGTCATCTTTGCTTCTCCCTGCAAAGTACCAGTCGGTACCAATTCCAGTTTTCCGGCAGCCTCTACTTCCCCTTGAACTTTTCCGGCGATGGTTATGTTTTCCGCTTTAATTTTACCATGAACCTGTCCGCTCTCGCCAATAACCAAATCTCCTTTGGTGATAATCTCGCCTTCGAATTTTCCGTCTATCCGGATGGTCCCGGTCGATTCGATATTACCTGTCAAAGCGGATTCTTTACCGATTAAGGTATCAATTTTTTTGTTTCCTACTCTGTTGTTAACATCTGGCGCGTTTCTTTTCATTAGTATCCTCCTTAAAATTACGGTAGATAGTTCTGGGGATTTACCGGTTTATTATTGACCAGGACTTCATAGTGAAGGTGGGGACCGGTACTTTTTCCAGTACTCCCTACATAAGCGATAATGTCCCCTTTTTTCACTTTTTGTCCTGCTGTAACCAGTAGTTTGCTGTTATGCGCGTACCTGGTTTTATAACCGTACGAGCCATGTTTAATCTCAATAAACAGTCCATAAGTGCCATAGCGACCAGCCTGGAGCACCGTGCCGTCAGCTGTTGCCCGTACCGGCGTCCCTACCCGAGCGGCAATATCTATCCCTTCATGGTAAGTTCCAAGTCTACCTGTGACCGGATCCCGTCGGTAACCGAAATAAGAAGTAATATATCCTTTAGTGACCAAAGGATAGATGGTGGGAGTATAATCCAGTTCCCGGTCATATTCAACATAACGGGAATAAAGTTCTTGAAGTTGCTTATTAGTCTTGTCCAGTTCTTCTTCGAGAAAATCAAGGTTATTATTGAGCACACTCAACTTAGTCAATTCCGAATCGGCACTCGATAGTTTATACTGAGGTAATTGGAAGGAACGGTATGCGCCTCCCCGGCTGACTTTGCTACGGGAAGCATTTTTCAATTTTACCTCATTATATTTCCCTTCAAACTCGAAGGCAATTTTATTATGTAAGTTAAGGATCTCCCCAACTTCCTGGGTCGAGAGGATCGCCGGATCAATCTGTTTTAATTCTTGCTCTTGAATGGCGATTGTCTGTTTACAACGGGTAATCTGCTGTTCTAAATCGAAAATTTGACTGATGCGTAACGGATAGCGGAAGAGAAAATAAAAGTTCACACCCATTAAACACACGAAGGCAATAATTAAGGCAAAAGGAAGATAGATGCTTCTCACCTTTCCAGGACGGTTGGAGAGCATTATAAGCGTAAAGTCTTTTCTAAACCTTCTTCGCCGCGGCGCAGAACCCCTTAACCGCTTTCTCTTTTCCTGTCCCATGTCAATCTCCTTAAAAAATCCTTCCGTTCGCCTCAGAACTTACCCGCTTTTTTCTCTTGGATGGATTTATGTAGAGCTTCGATCTGTTTTAAGATTTCACTCTGTTCTTTAACAATTGCTTCATACTCTTCCGCTTTTTTGATCGAAGGATCAATCACCCTTAAATCATTATCGTTTCGGGTAATTACATCATTAAGCTGGTATACTTTCCGGTCCAATTCATCGATCTCTGAAAGACGCAAAGGATAACGGACTAAGAAGTAGATATTGGCCAGAAATAAGAAGAAGAAAAGCACAATCACGAAGAAAGGAATGTTTATACTTTTGGTTACCCCGGATGACCGGGGAACAAGCATGAAAGTATAACGCACTTCCTTTTTTTTACGCCAAAACTTTTTAAGTCTACTCATAAATGTTGAACCGTCAGCCATTACCATCATCACCGCTTACCGGGATCTATTATTCCATTTACCGGCGAGTAATATAATCTTTTGCCTTATATAGTAAATGTTTTATTCTCTTTTTTTTAAAAAACTCCTTCCTCCGTTTCTCTTTTCGCCTTCAATTTCTCTGAATCGCTGCCGCTAGGACTTCTTGTTCTTCATCGGAAAGCGGGTAATTGGCTTTACCGCCGCTGATCGTCTTAGCATAAATCCGGGATTCATCCCGCCCGTAGATACTACTAAGCATTACACCGTCACCATTCCGGTCGAGAAGAACAAGGGAGAAACTTTGGTCGCCACCTACGTTGGCAAAGGCCTTATAGCGTTGAAGGGCCCACCGTTGAAGACACAGCGTGGCTTCCTTTTCCATCCGGGCGAGCATTGCTTCCATCCTTTCAATGTTCGCTTCGGCCTTCTCCATTCTTTCACCTAAATCCAGGAGAAGCTCTTCCAAGTTTTTTCCTTGGTTACCAGTGAGCATTTTTCTGTAGCGTTTCAACAGTTTCTGTAACCGAATACCATTAATGAAGAGTAGTAATAGAAAAAGTCCTTGTAAAACCAGAATGGTCAAGACCATCTTTTCCTGGGGAGAAAGATTATTGAAGAAGACTGTTGCTTGCACCTCTAACGCCCCTTCTTGTCCAATCTCATCTTACTTCTATAATTCTTGTTCGGTCGCTGACATCCTTTATTAAAGAGCTAATTTCTTGGAAAAATTTTCTCCACCGGTCAACCAAACAGTTGTTCGATTTTCTTTGCAATCTCCTTCCCCGGGATTTGTTTCGTAAATATAAGCAGTTGCTCGTTTCAACCGGAATTGCGCTTTAGAATATGCTAATAAATTAACCGGATCCCAACACATCCTACTCCGGTGGTAATGGTAACAAGAATTGATCTTAGCCTGTATAGTTGTGGGCGGTCGCCAGCGCAGTCAATTACTTCGAAGCCGGCCTACCATTCCGTTATAAGCTTAGAAGAAGCTCTGTGATTCTCTCCAATTCCTCTTTGGAATAATATTCAATCTCTATTTTTCCCCGCTCGCCACTGGTTTTGATCCGTACCCTAGTCCCAAATAGACGGGTCATGTCTTCCACAATGGCTTCCAGGTTCGGATCGAGTTTACGCCCTTCCGTCCCCGTTCCTCTTTTCTTCGTTTCTTCCCCTACTGTTTCACGTGGAACAATTGAATTATTAGTCAGGCGCACGAGCTCTTCGGTCTCGCGTACCGACAGATTCTCTTTGATTATCTTTTCACCAATAAATAGCTGCTGCTCCGGTTGTTCCAAGCCAAGCAAAGCACGGGCATGTCCCATGGTTAATTGCCCGTTTAGAACCATTTGCTGAATTGGTTCGGATAGTTGCAAGAGGCGAACGGTATTGGCAATTGCGGATCGACTTTTACCAACAGCCTTAGCTATTTCTTCTTGAGTTAAATTAAACTCATCAAGCAACCGGCGGTAAGCCTGAGCTTCTTCAATTGGATTTAAGTCCTCCCGTTGTAAGTTTTCCACCAGGGCGATTTCCATGACCGTCCGGTCATCCAGTTCCTTAATAATAACGGGAACTCTTTCTAAACCAGCCATTTTAGCAGCCCGTAGACGCCGTTCTCCGGCAATAAGTTGGTACCCCGGGCCTTTTTTCCGTACTAAAAGGGGCTGGAGGACTCCATGGACTTTAATGGAGGCAGCCAATTCTTCCAGGCTTTCCGGATCAAAGTTACGCCGGGGTTGATCCGGGTTAATTTCGATCTCCGCGAGGGGTATCTCAAAGGTGTTTTGCAAATCTTCCTCTTCAATCTGGGGAATTAAAGCCCCCAGGCCTCTACCTAAACCCCGGGACTTACTCACGAGCAATCACTTCCTTGGCTAATTCAAAATAGGCCTCCGCCCCTTTTGAACGCCCGTCATAAAGGTTAATCGGTAGCCCATGGCTGGGCGCTTCACTTAACCGAATATTACGCGGGATAACCGCGTTGTAGACCCGATTCTGGAAATAGTTCCGCACTTCTTCCGCCACTTGCTGGGATAGGTTGGTCCGGTAATCATACATCGTTAAAACGACCCCTTCCACCGTGAGATTGGGGTTGGAGTATTTTTGCACTAGCTGTAGGGTTTTCATTAATTGGCTAAGCCCTTCAAGAGCATAGTATTCGCATTGTATAGGAACAATCACTGCATCGGCGGCGGCTAAAGCATTTAAGGTTAAGTTGCCTAGGGAAGGCGGACAATCAATTAGCACATAATCGTATTTATTGCGTACCGGCTCAACGGAACGGCGTAACCGTTGGTCACGGGCCATCATCCCGACCAGCTCAGCTTCCGCCCCGGCCAAACGAATGGTCGCCGGTACAGCCTCTAAATTTGGCACTTGCGTCGGTAAAATTACTTCTTCAATAGATACTTCACTAATTAAAACATCATATATACATTTTTTGATTTCACTCTTCTTAAGCCCTAACCCACTGGTGGCGTTTCCTTGTGGATCATTGTCTAAAACCAAAACCTTTTTTCCTAAAACCGCCATATATGCACCTAAATTAACCGCGGTTGTGGTTTTCCCAACACCACCCTTTTGGTTGGTTATGGCAAAGACCTTTCCCATCGAAAGTTCCCTCCTCGCTTCATCGAATCTTCACAACTATTCTTATCTTCGTGAACGGTCCCTCATCTTCCTGCCTACTTTAAAAATAGCCCTAGTTGTTCACCTAACTTCAATTAATTAATTGGTGTATATTGACGGTAAACGGCGGAAACAACCAATTTAAGCGTCCTTTGGGCCATCGGTCACCTACCTAATATAAAGCATTCGACGCTTGTCGACTCATCCGCCATTACTTTTTAACCACTGCAAGGTGCTTACGGAGGCCGACGCCAACGACTACCTGCTCTGATTTTCATTTCCTTGGCTCAAGCCCGCAAGAGCCGGCATTGGCAACCTAAAAGCGCCTCGCCTTGCGGGTGATGGTTTGTCTTTGCCTTCTTTTACCCAGTCAAAACCGGATGGTCGTCTCCAAATACCTTGATTTTCTATACAAAGCAAACAAAAACGGCACTAAAATTTAGTAACTAGGTGCCGTCGATCCTTTGGTCTCTGTTAATTGGGTATTTATATGGTCCCGTCGCATTTAATTCTATGGTGTCTATTTATATTTATTAAGGCTTCATTGGGCAAAAAACAGTCCTGTTTCACGTGAAACATTATAGGGGCCTTTTCGCCGGTATCCCCGGCCGGCGGGGATACTGTGCCGGAGTAAAGTGTTTTTTTTGGAAAATCAAAAGGTTACGCTCTCCTAAGCCGTTAGGAAGTTCGTAGGAAATCTCTTCGGATAAAACGGCGCCCAAAATTCCTATGGCGTTTTGGGCCGCCATAAGTTCTTCCCGATAGTTTTTTCCTTTATATGCTACAAAGTATCCATCCTGTTGACAAAAGGGTAAGGCAAGCTCTAAAAGAACAGCAGTAGAGGCAACAGCGCGGGCGGTTACAATCGTATATTGGCTTCGATGCGCTTGCTGGTGGGCAATAGTCTCGGCCCTTTCGTTAAGAATAAAGGTATTGTCAAGACGCAACAGTTCTTTAACCGAGGATAAAAATTCCGCCTTTTTCTTGTTGGCTTCCACTAAAAAGTACTGCTGTCGGGGAAAGAGAATAGCCAAGGGAATCCCCGGAAAACCGGCGCCGGCGCCAAGATCGATTATTTTTAAGGCCGCCGTCCAACGGGACCAACGGGTCACAAATAAAGAATCATAAAGATGTTTAACTACCGCTTCTTCCCAATCGGTAATAGCGGTTAAATTAGTCCGCTGGTTTTCCTCCAGCACCAATTTAAGATAAGCATATAACTGCTCAATTTTCCCGGTATTAATCCCGGGAAAGGGTTGCAAAAGTTTCGCTAAATATTCCTGCTCCGATCTCATTATCTGCCGCTCCCGGTAAGCCAGATCAATAAGGTGCTCAAATCGGCCGGACTAATACCGCTAATCCTTCCGGCTTGGCCTAAAGTGGCCGGACGGAATTTGTTCAGTTTCTCCCGGGCTTCGGAGGACAAATTTGGAACCGCCATATAATCTAAGTCTTCGGGAAGTTTTTTTTCTTCCATTTTTCGGAGGCGAGCAGCCATTTTTGCCTCCCGTTCCAAATA
>DATCJV010000210.1:0-23857 GCA_036562625.1 Bacillota bacterium
GTGAAGATGAGCGCAAAACTGAACCCGGCGCCAGCCTTCAACGCTCCGGAGGTTAGCTTTCCCTTTAATAATTGGGCAAAATGTCCACGAAACCCTTTTTCTTCATCAGTTTTTAGTAGATCATCACAGAGTCCGGCAAAACCCATGCCCGTGGTGATGAAGAGCAGCAGATACACCTCCTCCGGGTTAAAAAGAACCTGTTTCAAAGCTAAACAGGCTAACGAGAAAGGCAGGGTTAAGGGAAAGACTACGCCTACCGCAGTAGGGATCCTGACGCCCGCATAATTCTCCTTGGTTACCCCGGCAGTCAGTAATAACTCACTGACCGGGGGGAGAGTTACCTTCACCATGGACACTCCCAATAAAAAAAGGAAGAATTCCAGCATTGCCTCACCCTGTTACCTTATAATTTCCCACTGACAAAAAAGGCGGAGCCGGAGGCGCCTTCCTTCGTTGTGCGCGCCCTTATTCCTTTATAATCCATAATCCAAAGCAGTGGGTGGCGCTTAAAACATCCTGCTGGTGATCACCCAGAAAATATCCCAAAACTGTCTTCCCCGGTGGAGAAAGCCGAAGAAATCCCGGTCCGTCTCCCGGTGGCGCATCTCCACCGGCACTTCCCGGATCACCAACCCATGCCTGGCCAGATCAATAATCATCGCTACCTCCACCGCATACCCGGAGGCGAACTGATTATTTAAAGCGGCGAGCGCTTTTCGGTTCAAAGCCCGTTGCCCGGAGAGGGGGGCCTCCAAGTTTAACCCAGTTAAGTGTCGGATGGCTTTACGCGCCAGATTCAAGGCCAACCCAAAACCGCCCTTTCGCTTACGCGAAGTGAATCTGCCGATGGTCAGGTCAGCCTGGCCTTTGATGACCGGATCCAGCAGCTTTCTGGCTTCTATAGCCGTTTTACCCAGATCGGCATCGACCAATAGAACGATGTCACCGATGGCTTCGTTCAGTCCCAGGTTTAAAGCGCCACCTTTCCCCAGGTTTTTTTCGGAGCGTAGCACAGTGGCCCCGGCTTTTTTCGCCACCGCCGCGGTGTTGTCCGTTGAGCCGTCATCAACCACGATGATCTGACCCACCCCGGTAATGGCCGAGACCGCCTCTACGGTTTGCCCCACCAACATTTCTTCATTGTAAGCCGGGATGATGATGGAGATTAAATATTCACTACCCTGTTGATGCTTGATTTCATTCACCCTCGCTCATCTCCATAGGCCGCAGTCCGGGTGAATACCCATCCACAACCGGAAGTAAAGCCTGGGCTGTTTCCTTCACACCGAAGCAACCCTTTTTTCGCGTAGCCAAAGTATAAACCAGGGCTACGTGTCCGGGTATAGTATCAATATTGTCGACAGTTGCCAATCCGGCGCCGCTGTATTCCGGAATATAGGAGTATTGAATATTCAGCGGTTCCACCCCGACTACAGTTAAGCCAAAGTTCCGGGCGGCGGTTGATAACGGAAGATCAATCAGATCCGTCCGGCAAGCATCTTTGGTATTGCTGCCGCCCACCAGGACCAGCGAATCAATGGCCTTTTCTGGGGTAGTATCATACTCCAGGAACTTCATCTCCCGGAGCAAAGACAAGATCCGGCCGGCCTTTCCCACCGCCAATCCTTCCACCAGGGAAGTCAAGAGCTGGGTGGACCAAGCCCCTTCCGGCGGGAAAGCAGGGAACAATTTGGCCAGTTTCGGGTGGTCCGGTTTTACTTCCACCCATGAAGTAAAAGCAACAGAACTGACTACCTCCGCTCCGGCTTCCCGCAATACTGTACAGACGGCTCGTTCATGGCGCTTTTCTATGGAATTATTCGTCCTAAACACCGCGATTCTCCGGTCTTTCAGAAAATCTTTGATCAACGCAGGATAGACAGCCTGATGAAACTGGCGAAAAACTTGGGCCTCGACTTCCTGGTGTTTCAACATATTCTGCAGTTGTTTTCGCTCCAGCCGTAACTGTGCAAACTCCCGCTCCAAATCGGCGATGAGCTTCTGTTGTTCCTTGCTTACGCCGTCTTCCCCCAATAATGCCCCGCCGATCACGATCCCGATGCCCAAAGCCAGAAAGATCGCAGCCAAGGAGGAAATATGGTAACGCAGATCAATGATCACAACCTGACCTCCCAAAGACTTGTCTTCCAAATATATGCATGATCCGCACGCCTCATTGCCCGTTGTTGCCGTTCTTACTCACAACCTGTCAGGGCCGCTGATCCGATCACCACGAAATATGCACCGACCGTCAAAGGCAGCTCTTGCTTTTACTACTTTACTACCAGCGAAAGAGGACCTGTAATCTCAGCCAGAGCAACCGGAAGACATCTCTGCTCGGATTGTTTTGCATCAAAACAATGGCTAAAGGGATTAAAGCAGCCATACAAAGTAAGAGGAGCTGACCAAGCTTGACTGGACTACGGTAGAGTAGACTAACACCCTTGGCATCCACTAAAATCGCGCCGATTTTTAACCTAACCAGAAAAGTGCTGGCCATTCCTTTTCTGCCTTTTTCCAGAAAGTCAATCATATTGGAGTGTGCGCCTACAGCGACAATTAAGTCTGCGCCCTTTTCATAGGCTAGCAATAAAGCAATGTCTTCACTGGTTCCGGGAGCGGGAAAGATGGAAGCGGTCAAGCCTAGATCCTGTACTCTTCGCAAACCCGGCGCCTGTCCGTCGGGATAGGCGTGCACGATTAATTCGGCCCCGCACAGTAAAGCCCGGTCACTGACGCTATCCATGTCTCCGATAATCAGATCCGGCCTAAAACCCGCCTCCAAAAGGGCGTCCGCGCCGCCATCCACCCCCACCAATACGGGTTTGATCTCATCTATATACGAGCGGATTGTGTCCAAATCTTCCCGGTAATTCTGGCCTCGGACTACCACCAAGACTTGTCTCCCTTTTAATCTAGTGGAAACCTCGGGTATCTTTAGGTTGCCCAAGATTAATTCTTTTTCTTTGAGCGCATAGTCTAAAGTGTTCTGGACAAAATCTTCCAACTCTCGATGGAGGTTTCCTCTTGCTTCCCGCATCAATTCCGCCAACACTTCTCTGGTCAGAATTCTGCCTTCTCCAATCCGCCTGTTTTGAAAAAAAATGCAGGAACCATCCACCTCAATCAGCGCTCCGTCCGGTATGGAGGCGAAGCATTCTTCGCCAACCTGATCAAGGATTGGTATTCCTGCTTCTAATAATAATTCCGGTCCCGGGTTCGGATATCTTCCGGAAACACAAGGACCGGCATTGATGACCATCTTTACTTTGGCCTTAATTAGGGATTCGGCCGCCACCTGATCCAAATCCGGGTGGTTAATCACTGCGATCTCACCCGGAAGCAACCGCTTGGTCAAGTTCTTGGTTTTGCTGTCCTTTCGTGCTGTAGAACGAATCTCCAAACCCCCGACGCCCCTTACAAAATAATCCTGATTCAGTTATTAAATTTTAAATTTGGATTCCAGTCTGATCCTGTCAGCCACCTTGGCAATGAATGAGACGTTTGTCGGTTTTCCCTTCTTCTCATCAATGGCGTACCCCATGACCTGATGTAAGTATTCCACATCTCCCCTGCTCCATGCAGTCTCAATGGCAAAACGCATCGAGCGCTCCACCCGGTGTCTGGTGGAGTTATACTCTTCGGCAATTGCCGGATATAGCCTTTTGGTAACTTCATTAATTAGAGAAGGGTCTTTGATACACAATAATATAGCCTTCCGCAGATAAGTATAGCCCTTAAAATGCGGCGGGATTTTGAGCTTTTGCAGGATGTTCGAGATCTCCTTTTCGAGTTCGGTATCGTGATTGAATCTTAACTTAATCAGAGGAGTTGAACACTGCTGTCCACAGGTTTCTTTGATTCGTTGGACTAGAATCTCCAGGTCAAAGGGTTTGACGATGAAATAATCAGCACCCAATTCTACCGCTTTCCTCGTCATTTCTTCATGGCCGAACGCGGAAAAAATAATAATTTTAGGCCGGGTTTTCAGATTACGCATTCGCTCCAGGACACCAATGCCATCTATTTTAGGCATAATCATGTCAAGCAAGAGGACATCCATTGGCACTATTCTAACCATTTCCAGCGCTTTTAGTCCGTCATGGGCTACCCCGACCACCTGCATTTCCCCGTTGCTTTCCAAGTACTCCTCGAGAATTTGACAAAACTCCAGATTATCCTCTGCCAATCCTATCTTTATCTTCAACAGATCCGCCTCCGTTTAAGCGCTTAAACTTAATCTGATCTGTATACTTCTCCGCCATAGCGCAATAAGTTAGTTGTTTTACCTAAAAAAGCGCGTACATTACATGAAATTATCACAAATAATTGGTTCTTTAAGAAAAATTCGCGAAAAATACCAAAATTCCTTCTTCTTTTACCCCTTAAGAGACCCGTTTTTCTTTAATTGTTAACATTTCTCCCTCCGTTTGCAGCATCCACTCGGCAAAAACACCATATCCCCTGGTTGGATCATTCACAAAGACATGGGTGACCGCACCGACCAGTTTACCGTCTTGAATGATGGGGCTTCCGCTCATCCCTTGTACAATCCCTCCGGTCTCCCGTAATAATACCGGATCCGTTACTTTTATAATCAGTCCTTTGTCCCTGGCGCCGCTTTGCCGAAAGACCCGTTGAATCTCTATGGAAAACCTCCTAATCTCTTTTCCCGATAATACTGTAAGGATCTCGGCCGGTCCGCTTTGCACCTGAGAGATGGCAGCGACCGGTATAGCCTTTTGATAAAGGGAGTTCGTCACTTGAATATGAAGAGTACCAAAGATTCCCAGTGGAGTGTTGGCCGTAATCTCCCCAATAATGTCTTCACTGCCGGTAAAGACTCCGATCTTTTCCCCGGGTTCGCCCCGGTTACTCTGATTAATCCCGGTAATCCGGGCGGATACGACTTTTCCGCGTACTAAAGGAATATCCCGGTTCCCGAAACCTACTATCTTGTGGCCCAACGCCCCAAATCTCCGTGTCGAAGGGTGATAATAAGTTAAAGTGCCCACCCCGGCCGCAGGATCTTCCACGTATAAACCCAATAAAAAGGTGTTCTTGGGTCCATCGGGCGTGTCATGCCGCCTCCGGACAGGATAAACAATGGTCTCCTTCCGCACTCCGTTTCTTAACAAAGTGACGCGCAATCCTTTCCCCTCTTCGGAGAGGGCTTGCACTAAAGTGTCTACATCCTCTAACCGGTGAATAGGATAACCGTTGATGGAAACCAATAGGTCCCCTACTCTAATATCAGCATCTTTGGCGGGATAACATTCCACCCCCTCCGCATTACGCACCGGAAGACGCCCCACCACCAAGACGCCTTGATCGGCCAGTAAAATTCCGATGGCGTGTCCGCCTGGAATTACCTGGGGCATACTGGTGATCTTCAAGTTAACCCGGCGGAAGGGAACACCCAGAAACCGGAGTTCCAAGAAGGATTCACCCTCCCGCTCCGGTCTGACCGTAACCATGGAGCAAGAGCCGCTCCTTCCTAAGGGCAGCTTTTTCTTGCCTGTAAATCCAGTAATCCCCTGTGGCCGCTCGGCCGGAACGTAAATGGAGAATGGCTTACTCAAATTGAGGCTCAATTCCTGACCGGGAACTATCTGAAAATTCTTGGGGATGGTGTGAACCTTGACCATCTGTACAAAGACAAAACCTAAAAAACCGGTAATAATGAAGAGGGATAAAGAAAAAAGGATCCGACGTTTACTGGCGCGCAAGTGGGGCATCATCAGCTACTCCTCCAATAAAAGCACAGCTAAAACTGGTTTTACTACTAAATTCCCCTCGTCAACCGGTCTATATACTAAGTAAAAATATGAGGCTTTGGCAAGAAAAAAACCCCGAAACGGGGTCTTCTTCTTCAGTGGCTTCTGATGCTTGACACGCCTGCTGGCGCTTGATTTACTTTACTATATTCACTAATCTCCCCGGGACATAAATAACTTTTCGGGGTGTCTCCCCTCGCAACCCGTTTTGTATCGCCTGACTGGACAGCGCCTTTTCTTTTACATAAGCCTCGTCCGCATCTACCGGTATCACCAACCGGTCACGGATCTTACCGTTGATCTGGACGACAATCTCCACCGTTTCCTCTACCACCAGCCGCTCATCATAGACCGGCCAGGACTGATTATGCACGGAAAACTCATACCCTAACCTGCTCCATAGCTCCTCAGCCAGATGGGGACAGGCTGGCGCCAGCAAAAGACAGAAAGTACTCGCGGCTTCCTGCCAAACTTCTGTAGACCATAATTTTTCCTTGACTTTCCCCATTAAGTTGGAGAGCTCCATTAAAGCGGCTAAATAGGTATTAAAGGAAAAGCTCTCTAAATCATCAGTGGCTTTTTTGATGGTTTGGTGGAGTTTTCTCCGTAAAGCATCGGCTTCTTCCCCGTTCTGCCCTTGGGTGGGACTTTGCTGAACCGGACTTAACAATAATTCCCAAACCCGGTGGAGAAACCGGTAAACGCCTTCGATTCCCCTGCTGTTCCATGGTCCGCCCAGATCCCAACGCCAGCCAAACATCAGGTAAGCGCGGACGGTGTCGGCCCCGTACTCCCGCACCAAATCATCGGGAGCGATGACGTTACCTCGGGACTTGCTCATCTTCTCGCTGTCTTCCCCAAGAATAATACCTTGATTTCGCAAGGACAACATAGGTTCGTCAAAATCAACCAAGCCCATGTCGCGCATGGCTTTGGTAAAGAACCTGGTGTAGATTAAATGCATACAAGCGTGTTCTACTCCACCGGTGTATTGATCCACCGGTAACCAGTAGGCGGCCTCCTCGGGGTCAAAGGGTTGCTCTCCTTGGTAATAAGGGCTCAAATAGGCATATTGATACCAAGAAGAACAGATAAAGGTATCCATGGTATCCGTCTCCCTGTGCGCCGGCTCGCCACACCGTGGACAGGTGGTATGCAAGAAACCTTCGTTATACTTGAGCGGTGACTCGCCGGTGGGGAGGAATTCCGCGTCTTCCGGCAGGATGACTGGTAGATCTTCGTAGGGAACAGGCACTGTTCCGCATTTCTCACAATATACAATAGGAATGGGGGCTCCCCAATATCGCTGTCTGCTGATTAACCAGTCACGTAGACGGTAATTAACCGCCGCTCGTCCCAGACCTTTCTCCTCCAGCCAAGCCGTGACTTTCGCCTTTCCCTCCGTGGCCGGAATTCCGTCAAAGGGTCCGGAATTCACCATCACTCCGTGATCCACCTCTGTGTATGCTTCTTTCAGTTCTCCGCTGAAACTGCCTTCTTCCGGTTGGATCACAGTCACAATCGGTAAATCATATTTTTTGGCAAAAGCAAAGTCTCTTTCATCATGAGCCGGCACTGCCATAATCGCTCCCGTGCCATAACTCATCATTACATAATCGGCAATCCAGATCGGAACCTTCTGGCCGTTGACGGGATTTACGGCATAAGCCCCTGTAAAGACACCAGTCTTTTCTTTTTCCGTAGACAGCCTTTCAATCTCGCTTTGCCTGGCGGCCTGTGCTTTATATTCCTCTACAGCCTGGCGATACTGGTCGGTAGTGATCTTGTCCACCAGCGGGTGTTCCGGAGCCAAGACCATAAAGGTCACTCCCCATAAGGTGTCCGGCCGGGTGGTAAAGATCACAAACTCGTCCCCGGCTTCCGTATGAAAGACAACCTCTGCTCCTTCACTCTTTCCAATCCAATTCTTCTGCATGGAAACGACCCGTTCCGGCCAGTCGATCTTGGAAAAATCCAGTAATTCTTCAGCGTAATCGGTGATCTTAAAGAACCATTGATTTAACTCCTTTTTTAAGACCGGAGTGCCACACCTTTCACAGTGGCGATCCTCTCCCCAAACCTGTTCCCGGGCTAAAGTTGTGTTACACTGCGGACAAAAATCTACGGGCGCCATTTTTTTATAGGCCAAACCCTTTTCATAGAATTTCAAAAAGAACCATTGTGTCCACTTGTAAAACTCCGGAAGACAAGTAATGGCCTCCCGCTCCCAGTCAAACATGGTTCCCATGGATTTAAGCTGTTCCCGCATTCTTTTAATATTATCCATCGTCCACTTATAGGGGTGAATTCCTCTTTTGATAGCCGCATTCTCCGCGGGCAGTCCAAAGGCGTCGAATCCCATGGGAAAGAGAACATTATATCCTCTCATCCTCATATAGCGGGCCCGTACATCAGAGGGGGCCATGGCATACCAGTGCCCGATATGCAGATCCCCGCTGGGGTAAGGCAACATAGTCAAAGCATAATGCTTCGGTTTATTCCGATCAATCTTTGCCCGGTACAAACCGGCCTCTTCCCATTTTTGTCGCCACTTGGCTTCAATCTTTTGTGGCTGATAGCGGTCGTTCTTCATCTCGATTCCTCCTTAATAAGTTACGCGTGTTGCACACCGGGATAAAAGACTACGTAGACCCGGAAATCCGGGAATGCATTGTAAAATGCGAAAAGAGGCTTTATTAAAACCGCCCCTGGTCCTATCAGACCAGGGGCGACTCTCCTACCGCGTTACCACCCTGCTTCGGCAGAATGAATGCTTAATCATGTATAGACGAATCTGGCAAGCATAAGAATTCATTCGCCCTCATTTTCCCTTTAACCCGGCGCAGGGCAGACCTTTTAAGTCTGAACCTCAGAGGTGAGTTCGCATTGCCTTCAGGGTTGGGTTTTCACCATCCGCCCAACTCTCTTCTTGCCTTTCAGCAACCTACTGCTCCTCATCTTTGGTTGATCAATATGTATCTGTAATTTTCGTTAAAAGTATAAATCAGTCAATATAAAATGTCAAGCCAGAGAAGGCTCAATTACCTTCGCTTCATGCCAGAGCTCCTCCAGACGATAGAAATCCCGTTCCTCTTGGGCTAAAATATGGATCACCAGATGACTGTAGTCCAGGAGAATCCAGCGTCCCTCCTTGTACCCTTCGATTCTTTGGGGCTGAACACCTAATTCTTCCAGACGATCCTTGATCGCGTCTGCTATGGTCCTGACATGTGTGGTATTCAATCCGCCCACCACTAAAAAGTAGTCCGTCAAAATAGAAATTCCCCGCAGATCCAGGATTACGGGATGATCTCCTTTCTTGGCGTCCACCACTTCCAGGGTAGTCTTTAACACTAAATCATCCGTCATTGACTAACCTCCCATGATGTAAATCCCCATTAATCATCAGCTGATTCCAGGCCTGCACGGTAGATACGTCCAATACAAACCCGTGATTTAAAAGGTAATTAATCACCTGCTGAAAAACATATTGTAGGGCCGCGACGCGGTTGCTCTTCGCTAAAGTTCTGGCCAGATGAGAGGAGAAGAAGCCTCTCCCCGGCTCGGCAAAGTCAGCCAAGAAAATAATCTGGGCGAGCAGGGACATCTCCGGCGCTCCGGTCACATGAAGAGCCACAGCGGACAGCACTTCCGCATCAGTAATGCCCCATTCGGTAGTCAAGAGCAATTTGCCTACTTTTCCATGAAGCAAAACCGGGGCGCTTCGCTCACTTTCACTCACAGCCAGACCGTGTTGCTGAGCCATGGCGACCAGCCGGTCGGGTTCCATCTCCCTGGCCACGTCATGCAATAAACCGGCCAATGCCGCTTTTTCCGGGGAAACTCCGTAAAGAACAGCCAATTCCCGGGCTAAGTTCATTACACCCAACGAATGCCGGTAACGAAGAGGGGAGAGGACTCCTTTCAATTTTTCCTCCAATGATGCTCTGTCCATAATGTCCCTCCCTTTCTTTAATAAATCTTCGTCATCTAGCCGGATTTTTCCTTTTAAAAAATAGTAACATCTTAGGTTAACTTGGCATCCCCGGCATACTCCTAGAGATCATCAGTAAGAAAAAAAGAGGGTGCAGATCGCACCCTGGTCCTGTTCTTATGTTAGGCCTGTTTCATTAGGCCGGGGCTTTGCCTCGTTCACAATCAGCTCCCTGCCGCCCATGGATCTACCGTTCATGGTCTCAATTACCCTTTCCGCTTCGTCATCCTCTACTTCAATAAAGCCGAACCCCCTGGAACGCCCGGTTTCCCGATCCGTAATAATCCTGGCGTCCAAGACTTGGGTTTCATCCGAAAAAAACTCCAGGAGATCCTTTGGCGTCGTAGTCCAGGGGAGATTTCCAACATATAGAGTCTTACTCACCAGCTTCACCTCGCTTTCCGTCGCACAGACGACCCATCCCCGTCGTTTTCACGACTGTAAGTATATTTTGCCCGGGTAAGGAGAGGGATATTTATTGTGTTGACCGGAAAAAGCAAGATGATCAAAGGTGGTCATGGGTGATTATTTCTTATATATATAACCCATGCTCGACAATATACTCATAAACTTTGGGCCGGAGGAGATATTTCACCGACCTTCCCCGCTTAATCCGCTCCCGAATTTCTCTGGAGGAGACGCCAAATACCGGATTAGTGAAGAAACAGAACCGGTCGGCGCAGGCGGTCAGCTCTTGCGGAAGTGTGAGCCCTTGGTGGCTGACGCCCGGTCTTCTCCCCACGGCGACCTTCGCCTGTTGTAATAAACGGCGATACTGGTACCAATGGGCAAAATCAAGTAAGGCATCTTGTCCTATAATCAACCAAAGTTCCGCCTCAGGAAAGACCTTGGAGAAATGATCAATTGTCAATACAGTATATGAAGGGGGCTCTCGATCCAGTTCCACCCTGGAGGCGGAAAAACCGGGATTCCCCTCGATGGCCAGGAGTAGCATCCGCCACCGGTGGTCATCTCCGACAGATGAAGGATGGGGCTTGAAGGGAGAACGTTTCGCCGGAACAAAAATCACCTGCTCCATCCCTAGCTCCTCCCGGGCTGATTCCGCCAGCAATAAGTGGCCCAGATGGATCGGGTCAAAACTACCTCCGTAGATACCAAGTTTTCCGTGGATCATTCTCTGACCTGTCCATCACCTAAGATTAAGTACTTCAGGGTAGTTAAGGCGTGCAGCCCCATTGGCCCCCTGGCATGGAGCTTCTGAGTGGAGATCCCCAACTCCGCCCCGAAACCGAATTCGAAACCATCAGTAAATCTGGTAGAGGCGTTCACATAAACAGCCGCCGCATCCACCTCCTGTAAAAACCGGCGGGCATGCGCATAGTCATTGGTGAGAATACTCTCTGAATGTTTGGAGCCATATTGCGCTATATGAGAGATGGCCTCGTCTATACTGTCCACCACTTTCACAGCTAAAATCAGGTCCAAATACTCGGTAGCAAAGTCCTCCTCCGTGGCTTCCTGTACCCACGGCAGGATGGCTTTGGTGTTCCGGCACCCCCTAAGCTCCACTCCTTTTTCCTTCAGGTCTTGGCCGACCAAAGGTAAGAATACGGAAGCAATTTTTTCGTGCACCAACAGGGTCTCCAGGGCATTACAGACCGAAGGGCGTTGTACTTTGGCATTAAGCACAATCGCCCTGGCTTTCTCCAGGTCAGCGGAGTCATCCACAAAAATATGACAGTTTCCGACCCCGGTCTCAATCACCGGCACGGAAGAATTCTCCACCACAGTCCGGATTAAGCCCGCTCCGCCCCTGGGAATTAAGAGATCCAGGTAGCCGTGGAGCCGCATCAATGCCCGGGCGGCTTCCCGATCCGTACTCTGTACCAGCTGAACGGCGTCCGGTGGTAAATCCAAAGCAGTCAAGGCCTTTCTCATCAACTCCACCAAAGCCGCATTGGAGTGCAGGGCTTCGGATCCCCCCCGTAAAATAATGGCGTTTCCTGTTTTTAAGGCCAGACCCGCGGCATCAACAGTCACATTGGGACGGGATTCGTAAATAATGCCCACCACCCCAAGGGGCACCCTGACCTGTCCGATCTGTAAACCATTAGGCCTCCGCCACATCCGCTCAACTTCCCCGATGGGGTCCTCCAGCTTTACCAACTCCCGTAAGCCGTTGGCCATACCGTGAATCCGTTCCTTGGTGAGCAGAAGGCGATCGAGCAGACTCTCCTTCATCCCGTTCTTCTTAGCAGCCTCCAGATCCGCGGTGTTGGCGGTCATAATCTTCTCTTCCTCATTCTCCAGGTTTTTAGCAATTTCCAGCAGAATTTCATTCTTTTTCTTGCTGCTCAAACCGGCCAGGACCGGAGCGACCTTTTTGGCTTTTTTTCCCAATTCCAAAACATACTTTTCTATATTGCTCACCCTACTGACCTCCTTACTTGCAGTCGCAGACCAGATTATTCCTGTGCACAACCTCATCATAAGATTTGGAGCCTAAAATCTCACTGATTGAAGTAGTCTTCTCTCCCATAATCCTTCTTACTTCTTCCGCGGAAAAATTCGTCAGACCTCTGGCCACTTCCGTGCCGTCCGGGGCCAAAATGCGGACCAAGTCTCCCGGACCGAACGAACCATGCACCGCTATAATCCCCGATGGCAAGAGGCTCTTTTTTCTGTTCACCAAGGCGGTAACCGCTCCTTGATCGATCCGAATCTCTCCCTGCGGCTGTCCGGCAAAAGCGATCCACCTTTCACGCTGGTGAAGACGGCCGTTCCCAGGTAGAAAAATAGTGCCCAAGGTATTTTCCAACCCCCGCCCATTGATAATTTCATCAATGATCTCCGGCTCCTCACCGGAAACCAACAACATGATAATACCGGAATGCATAGCGATCCTGGCTGCTTCCAACTTGGTGATCATGCCGCCGGTGCCTCTGGAAGTTCCAGCTTCTCCGGCGGCAGCCATAATTTCCGGAGTTAACTCCCGGACCACGGTGATGGGCTCAACCTTTTTCCCGCTTTTCGGGTCACCCGAATACAGACAGGGGATATCAGAGAGGAGAATTAAAAGATCCGCGCCCACTAGAGCAGCAACTAAAGCAGAAAGGGTATCATTGTCGCCAAAGCGAAGACGCAGTTCGTCCGTAGCCACGGTATCGTTCTCATTGATAATGGGAATGGTCTTGTATTCATTAACCAGCATTAACATGGTATTACGAATATTCAGGTAGCGCTGGCGATCTCCCATGTCGTCTCTGGTCAACAGGATCTGACCCACAGTGACCCCATATTCCATAAAAAACTTGGCATACGTCTCCATCAGTAAACCCTGTCCCACCGCTGCCGCGGCCTGTCTTTGCGGTAAAGAGAGAGGTTTATCGGGTAGACCGAGCCTGCCGGCGCCGGCCCCCACCGCCCCGGAAGTGACAAGAATAATTTCCTTCCCGGAATTATAGAGGTTGGCCAGTTCCCGAACGAGCTTCTCCAGACGTTTTATATTCAGCCGGCCGGAAGAATAAGTCAGGGTACTGGTCCCCACTTTCACTACAATCCTCCGGGCCTTTTGAATCATTGCGCTATATTCCTGCACGATGCGATCACCTCAAAACGTTGTTAGAACATTATACCATAAAACTGTGACTTAAATCACAGATTATTGTGATTGTATAAAAAAGACACCCGCCCGGGGTGTCAGTGTGCTTAACTATGGTCCGACTCATAACCGGCTTCACCCAGCTTTCAGCTGATTTTCAAGTCTTCCCGCTCTTTACGTAACCGACGGCGGTGATTCTCATAGCCGGGAGCACCCTTCTTCCACTGGGAGGTCCTCTCCTTCACCACAATCTCCTCCCTGATTACAAACTCATTTCGCGCGGGACAAAAGAAGACTTGGTCTTCATTCCGGCAATTCCCGCACTCCAAGCAGGTCATCTCTTTTACCTCCTAAATTCAACGCTTTTTGCCTGAGTGAATAGGAAAATAACGCCCCTAGTAATACTGGAAATTTTCGGTTAAGAATACAAACTCATAGTCACCGATGCGAACCAGATCACCCTCCTTTATTCCCGCATCAATCAACGCTTCCTCCACACCTATACGCCGTATGAGTTTTTCCAGCCTAAGCACGGCTTCTTCTTGGTTTAAGTCAAAACGCTGAATCTTTTTTAGTAGCCAATCCCCTTCTACCCGGTAGACTCCGGTTTCTTCCCGGATCACTTTGAACAGCCTCTCTTCTGTTGTTTCCGGGACGGGCGTCTCCGGTAATAATTTACCGGGTTTTGGGATTTCCTGCAAACGATTGGCCACTTTGCGGAGGAGCGTCTGTACCCCTTCATTAGTCACAGCGGAAAGCGGATACACCTCATAACCCCATTCCGCAATGGTCTTAGCAAAACTCTCCCAATTCTTCTGTGCCTCCGGCAGATCAAGTTTGGTGCCGACCACGATTTGGGGTTTATTCGCCAATTCAGCGCTGTATGCTTTTAATTCTTTATTGATCTGCGTAAAAGCGGTGAGAGGATCCCTCCCCTCCGCGAAGGAGAGATCCACCAAATGCAGGATCAACCTGGTTCTTTCGATATGACGCAAAAACTCATGTCCCAAACCCGCTCCCTGGTGCGCCCCTTCAATCAGGCCGGGAATATCAGCCACCACAAAACTCTCCTCATCCACCTCCACCATGCCCAGGATAGGATGTAGTGTGGTAAAAGGGTAAGAGGCGATCTTCGGTTTGGCCGCAGAAATAACAGACAAAAAAGTTGATTTACCGGCGTTAGGGTATCCTACCAGACCAACGTCGGCCAATAATTTTAATTCTAATTTAACTTCCAATTTTTCTCCGGGTTCGCCCTTCTCGGCATAACGCGGTGTTTGGTGAGTGGCGGAGGCGAAATTGGGATTGCCTCGGCCGCCTCTGCCACCGCGCGCGAGCAAGAAACGATCACCATGTTCAGTAAGATCCGCAATCAACATCTCCGGATCCATCCGCCAGACCATGGTTCCGCTCGGAACTTTAATCACTAAGTCCGCCCCGTTTCTTCCGGTTTTGTTACCCCCGGATCCACTGCCGCCTGCTTCCGCTTTGTATGTTCTTTTATATCGAAGATGACTCAGAGTAGAGAGACCCTGATCAACCTCGAGGTAAATATGGCCGCCACGGCCCCCGTTCCCGCCGTCGGGCCCGCCCTTGGGCACATATTTTTCTCTCCGAAAACTAACAGCTCCGTCCCCACCCTTACCGGCGGCAACAGAGATAATCACTTCATCGATAAACATCTGCGCACTCCCATACAGGTGACTCTATCTATATATAAACATAGTTTGCCTAAGATCCGTCAAATGCTTCCCTCTGGTCAAAATATTATTCTATGAATCACCAAAAATATCCTTTTATCGATCGCCCAAATGTTTAGTGAAAAAAAAACGCCGGCCGCAATTGGAAAACCGAAGAAAGCGGCCCGCTGTTTAACTCACATCTCCTAATGGTGGCAGATTTTATCCTTTGGCGCTTACAGTCATGGGTTCAGGATAAACACTGACTTTCTTACCGTTCTTTCCTTTTCTTTCAAAGGCCACAAAACCATCGATTAAAGCAAATAAGGTATCGTCCTTTCCTAAACCCACATTATTACCTGGGTGGAATTTAGTTCCCCGTTGACGAACTAAAATACTACCGGCGCGCACTGCCTGTCCGGAAAATCTTTTGACCCCAAGCCGTTTAGCTTCACTGTCCCGACCATTTCTGGTGCTGCCCATCCCTTTCTTGTGGGCAAAAAACTGCAGATCAAACATTTATTCCACCTCCTTTAGTGATACGCGCAGATACTCATCATATTCTTTGGCCAATTCAGTTAAGCCCAGATACATATTACTCAGTAACAAATGGGCTTGTTCTTTCTGTTCTTCACTGTTCTCCGGGGTAAGCGCACAGAAAAAAAGGCCTTTTTTAGTTTGGACTTTTTTGTGCAGACCGGCTTTTACCAGCTTTTCCAGACCCAAAGCCGTAGTTTGGATCAAAGTGGAAATTCCGGCGCAAACAATATCCTGGCCCCGGCGGGCATAACCTGCATGCCCTTGCGCGCAAAAACCGGCAAACTTTCCCTCGGCAGTCGTAAAAAACTGAATATTGGTCATTCCTAGGCCTCAATAGCCACAATTTGCAACTTGGTAAAGGGTTGTCTGTGGCCGTAGCGTTTACGGATATTCTTTTTCGCCTTATACCGGAAGACCAGGATCTTACGGTCTTTGTCCTGCTGAAGCACTTTGGCCTTTACCACGGCTCCTTCCACGACCGGCGCCCCCACCCGTATTCCTTCCTCTCCGGAAACCAAGAGCACTTGATCTAAAGTAACCTCTTGGCCCACTTCGTGCGGAAGCTTTTCCACCTTAATGACATCTCCAGGGGCGACTTTATACTGTTTACCACCAGTTTCCACAATCGCGTACATTAATCAAATTACACCTCCCTGTCTGGACTCGCCGGTCTTTGGTACCCTGAACGGGGTTTGTCACCAAAACCGCGCGGTTGAAACAGGTAAAAAACCTGCAATAATTATAGTATCATCTGAAATATGTATTGTCAATGGACGCTTTATATATTTCTTACCTGCCAAAAAGTTGGCGGTTCTTAAAGGCAGCATAGATATAATCCCTGGTCGCGGGCATTATTCCTTAATAAAGAATACCCTACACAAATGGAGATCAAGAAATCGCTGACGCTTCGCAGATTTTTGCCCTGGCGTAGGTGCGATAAGTCTTTTCGATCTTTACGGTCACAGTCTCCCCCACCCGGACTCCGCCGTCCTCGATGTCAATAACATACCCCTCAATACGGGCAATCCCATCCATGGGGTTGTTGAGGTGGGCTTCCAAGATCTTAACAGTGAGCACTTCACCCTCGATCACCGGCAAAGCTTTATATTGGATCTCCTCCGCGCTGCCGAAGGCCAATAATTTGACTTCCGAGGGAGAGATATCCTCCTGTCCTTTAATAAACAATATCTTTCCGGTTTTCTTCTCCAACTCCTCCAAGTGGACCCCGCCGGGGCCGATGACCAAAGAAGCTACGGCAGGATGAATACCCAAGAGTAGAGCCGGGCTGGTTTCTTCTTTGGCCAACTGGATGATCCGGCGTTCTCCATAAGCGGCCAGAGTTTCATAGGAGAAACGATAACCCGTTCCTTCACAGTGCGGACAGGGTTCCTGCAATTGCTCTCTCAAACTGGGGCGGGTTTTTTTCCTGGTTACCTCCAACAAACCTAAAGGGGTGAACCCCAAAACATTGGTCTTAATTTTATCCTTGGCCAATTCCTGTGTAAAAGTGTCCAGCACTAGTCGTCTGTTTTCTTCGGAAGCCATGTCAATAAAGTCTATAATGATGATTCCCCCCAGATTCCGGAGGCGAATCTGTCTGGCAATTTCTTTCGCTGCCGCCAAATTGGTTAGTAAGACGGTATCTTCCAAACAAGTAGATCCGATGAATTTTCCGGTATTGACATCTACCACCGTTAAGGCCTCAGTCTGATCAAATACTAAATAAGCGCCGGATTCAAGCCAAACTTTCCGCTTTAAGGCTTCTTCAATTTGGGATTCGACCCGGTAGGCGTCGAAGAGGAGATGATCACCTTGAAACAGTTTCACCCGGTTTTTTAAGCGTGGACTAAGGGTATTCAGCAGTTCCAAGGCTTTTTCATAAGCAGAGGGTTCGTCAATAATCAAGCTGTCAATCTCCTCGGTAAAGAGATCACGGAGAATACGATAAAGTAGATCATGATCTTGATAGAGCAGGCATGGGGTAGGCCCTTTCTTTGCTTTTTTCTTGATCTTACTCCATAAATTGACCAGAAACTTTAGATCCGAGACCAACTCTTCTTCAGCTACACCCTCAGCAGCCGTTCTCACGATTAACCCCATGTCTTTCGGTTTTAGCTCCATCGCCAGATTCTTGATGCGTTCCCGTTCTTTTTCATCGGTGATCCGCCGCGAAACCCCGACATAGTCGACAGTGGGCATTAAAACCAAGTACCTTCCGGGAAGAGTCAGATTGGTAACCACCCGTGCCCCTTTACTGCCAATCGGTTCTTTGACCATTTGTACGATGATTTCTTGTCCCTCTTTCAGTAAATCAGTGATATTATAGACATGATCTCCCGGTTCGCTGTTCTCCTGCGCTCTGCAATTATGTAAATCATCCACGTATAAGAAGGCGTTCTTCTCCATGCCAATATTGACAAAGGCCGCCTGCATACCCGGAAGCACATTCTCCACTTTTGCGCGGTAAATATTCCCCACGTGTCTTTGGGTATTAACCCTTTCAATGGACAGCTCCACCAGACGCCCGTCTTCCAAAGCGGCCATCCTTGTTTCATTATGGCCGATATTGATCAAGAGTTCCTTTCCCATCCTACCACTCCCTAATCTCTCAAACGCACAAACCATGTCCTAAGTTCCAAGTATGCCGGTGGGCGTTTTTTTGTCGTCTCCCCGTACTATCAAAGCGCCTACCCGCCTAATCCTTTCTACCGTGCAAGCAGAGGGAAGAAAAGGCAACAGATCTTCCGGGCGAATCGTGCCCGCCGGGCCATACTCCACCTCCAGTTTGAGTCGGTACAAGCCTTCTTTGATGCTGGAAAGCTGATAACCTTTCCACAAGGCCCGGATATCCACCACTTTTTCCACACCTTTCTTCAGCCTGGGCACCTGCAGGTCTTCCCGAACCCAGAGTTTTTGCAGACACTTGGTCAAGGATTCTTCGTCCCCGGCCGAGCCTGTATTTACCGGGATTTTAATTAAGTATTCATAATCAAGCTGGTTGATGGCAGACGTTAAAGAACTGGCCTTTTCTTTTACTGCTTTCACTTCCGTCACTTTCAAACCCAAAGGCAAGGCTGTATTAAGTCTGCTTTTAATCTCTTCTCCGGGGTATGTTTCGGTAAAGACCAGATCGGCATATTCGGCAGTACTCTCAACCCCCAACGGTAAAGGGGGGCCCAGAGACAAGCGAGGCAAAGGATGAAAGCCCTGGGAATAGGCGATGGGCAGACCCGCGCGCCGTAAAGCCCTTCCCAGAGTCCTTATTAAGTCCAGATGTGAGATGAAGCGGGCCGGACCGCATTTTTGATAACCCATTCTATAATTATATATTTACTCCACCTCCCGCCTTTTTAGGAGTAACTTTTAGAGAGGGACAAACCCCGCACCCCGGACACCTACCTGTCCGGCAATCTTCGGTTAAAATCGCCTTTTCCGCCCGTTGATCCTCTGCGATCAAATAATCAAGATCAAGCCCTGGACTTAAATGCGACCAGGGCAGCACCTCATCATAGGAACGGCGCCGTGCTGTATAAAACTCCGGCTTGATTCCACAAGCCTGAAAAGCAACGCGCCACTGTTCCCAGTTAAACCAGTCGTCCCAGGAATCAAATTTGCAGCCCAGCGCCACAGCCTGCTCCAAAACTCTTCCCAAACGGCGGTCGCCCCGGGAAAATATCCCCTCCAATTGACTGGTCCTCGCTTCATGCCAGGAAAACTGAAGGCCTCTGCCTCGTAACCCCGCCCGCAAGCGTTCTTGTTTTTCCAACGTCTCTTCGACCGTAATCTGGGGACGCCATTGAAAGGGGGTATGCGCCTTGGGCACAAAAGTAGAAACGCTAACCGTCACCCGTACCTGACCGCGACTCTTCTGATGGATCCTCCAGCCGTTCTCCAGGATCTCCCGGGCCAAGGCTACTATCCCATCTAAATCCTCATCGGTCTCCGTGGGCAGACCAATCATAAAATAGAGTTTCAGCTTCTGCCATCCCGCCTCAAAAGCGGCACGGGTGGCCTGAATAATCTCCGCATGCGTCAGGTTTTTATTAATCACCCTGCGCAGACGCTCGGTGCCTGCTTCCGGGGCAAAAGTCAGGCTGGCTTTTCTGCCTCCTTGGAAGCTTTCGGCCAATTCCGGCGAGAAGGCGTCGATCCGCATGGAAGGGAGAGAGATATTAACCCACTGCGGGGAATAACAATTCGTCAATATTCCTATCAAGTCCCGGATTTGGGTGTGATCCGTACTGCTGAGCGACGTTAAGGAGACCTCCTCGTACCCAGTATGCTTCAGAATCTTCTCTATGCTGTCGATGATGAGTTGTTCATCCCTCTCCCGGACCGGCCGGTAAATCATACCGGCCTGGCAAAAGCGGCAACCCCGGCTGCACCCTCTTAAGATCTCCAGCATTAACCGGTCGTGTATGGTTTCAATATATGGCACAATCTCGGTATCGGGGATAAATGCCTTGTTTAAGTCGGCGATTACCCTCTTTTCCACTCTGGCCGGGGCCCCATCCAACGGGGTAATACTCTCCACCGTTCCATCCTGTTTGTAGACGACTTTATAAAATTCGGGAAGGTAGACTCCGGGAACCTTCAGCAGTTCCCTCTTTAACTCCGCTTTGGTCCGGCGTTTCCGTCTGGCCTCAGCACACAGGGCCAGAATCTCCAAGACCGCTTCTTCCCCTTCACCCAACAGAAACAGGTCAAAGAAATCAGCCAGGGGCTCCGGGTTGAAACTTCCCGGTCCGCCGCCGATCACCAGGGGATGGTCTTCTCCTCTCTCCTCTCGCCTCCATGGGATATGGGAGAGTTTCAACATGTTCAGGATATTGGTGTAGCTGAGCTCATATTGGAGGGTGAAGCCAATCAGATCAAAGGCACTTAAAGGATGCCGGGTCTCCAGTGAGAACAAAGGCAGGCCGGCGCTTTGCAGCTTCTCCTCCAGATCATGTGCAGGAGCATAAACTCGTTCGGCCACATAGTCTTCTTGTTGATTGATCAAATGATACAGCAGGCGTAAACCCTGATGCGACAGGCCGATTTCATAAATATCCGGAAAGGCTAAAACCACCCGCACGGAGGTCTTTCCCCAGTCCTTCACCACTGAATTAAACTCCCCTCCGCAATAACGCCCGGGTTTTTCCACTCCAGCGATGAGCCTTTCATATTCCCTCGATAGCTCGTCCAAGGAATAATGCTTTGTTGTTAAATGAGTCATCTTCGCTTCTCCTATCTCTTCCGCGCGCAAAGCTTGCGCCCTTTACTACAGTCCCTCAAGTAATGATATCTTTTTTTTTTACTTTTGCCAACTATATTCAACCCTGTTTCTTTTATCCGCGTGACGTGTGCTACTTAAAACTGTGGCTTCTGGATCTGCTGAAAGCAAAGGAAGCAAATCTTCTTCTTTCAACAAACCAATAATCTTTCCATCTTTATTTTGCGCCAAAAAAAGATGGTATTCCTTACCTGCCAAAAAAGGGAGGAGATCAAAGATCCGGGTCTCCCCTTTGACCAACCAGATTTTAGCAGGGCTCAAGCCGGATTCTTCATATTTTGTCTGCTTCTTCTGTTTTTGTCGCCAATAGGCATAAAAAAAATTCTCTTCTTTGGCGGCAATAAATAAAAAAAACAAGACCATCGGCAAATGAAGGGGCGCTCGCTTGCGGCAGACTAAATAGAGAGAGAAAGGAATGAGCAAAATGGTAAGGATCTTGGTAAGCAGCGCCACTCTTTTTGTCGCTTGGGGCAGACTGATCCCCAATCCCTGACTGACTAGAACTCGCAGAATTCTCCCGCCATCAAGTGGAAAGAGCGGCAAAAGGTTGAAAAAGGCCAAACCCAGGTTAATTCGGCACATCTTCTGTCCCAGAAGACTACCACCGAAAACTTGACTGAAGAGGTTGGAAAGGATAGCCAGGATCATGCTTTGCAGTGGACCGGCCAAAGCCGTTACTCCCTCAACAACGGGATCAGTAAAGAGGGCATAGTCCAACTTCGCCACCCCGCCAAAGGGAAAGAACTCGATTACCGCTGTCCGGTATCCAAAACCAAAGGCGGTTAACACGTGTGCGACCTCGTGGATTAATACGGAGATAAAGATTAAAGAAAACTCCAGGATCTGACCGGTCAAACCGGCCATCACCAAAAGCAGGTAAAACAGAGGGTGAATTTTCAATCTAATCATGATTAGTTTAATTAATCCCTCCCGGTCCTGCAGCCTCTAAAGGATTAACGGATAAATCCTTATGCCTCACTTCCCAGAAGAAAACGGCGCGGCGTCGCTGCTGGTCGGGGCTGAGCCCCGCCCGGCCAATCATCTCCTTTCCGTTCACCCATTGACCTTGCACCACATATGGTACTAAAACCGGGTAGTAGACGGTAGACCATTCACCGCTATGATCAAGCAGGATCCTCCACCCGCCTGCGCATGCTTCCGCCTCTCTTACCACACCGGCGGCTGCTGAGAAGACCTCCGTACCCTGCGGAACCAATAAACCCAATCGCTGACGCCCAAATTCGTCACGGTCCAGCAAGAATTGAGGCCTGCCCTTCACCGGCAGACTCAACGTAACGCTCCGCTCAGGCGGAGCCAAGGCTTCTTTGATCTCTCCGGCAAACCAGGAAGAAATTCGCTGCCATGAGTTTCCAGCCTGCCTCTTCACCTTCTGCCAACCCGCAAGGTAATGGGGGCTAATATGGTCTTGCAGGTCATAGAGTAAGACATTTTTATAATTTTCAATAAGCAACCGGCCCAGCTGGGAACTTTTACCAACCCAGTTTAGTATGGATACTAATAAAAGACAAACTATGCTTTGGTAGAATAAGCGTGAACGCCGGATCCCCTCAAGCCCCCCCGGCGCCTGCTTTTTTTCGCTCAAACTCTCCTCGGACCAGTCCGGAACTTCTTCAAAAGAGGAGATCTGCTGCACCGCCTCAGGGTCCACCCATTCTCTTCTCTCCATAATTACATCCCCTCATTTCTCTCTATACAACAGATATATGGAGAGAAGAAATCTAATAGAACAAGCTATTACACTAGTAACCACTTTACGAACAACAGAATAATGGGAAAAAGCTCCAAGAGAATTCAATAAAATATCGGTTTTAAGTAAGAAAGAAAGAGGAAAATTCAGGTTTTAAGCGAAATTTAGTAAATGAACGAAAATTATTCACTCGCTTTCTTCATCTTTTGGCGATCGTACAACCCAGCTCTCAGGCCGGTTGTGTGTAGACAGTATCGTTTTTTCCTGTATAATAAGGGTGATCAATTATGAAGAGGTGCTAAGGTTGTCTGTGAGAATCGGTATCCTAAATTCAGATGGGTTGGCGCGAGGCACCCAAAGAGCTTTAGAAGAATTTGTAAAAAACCTGGAAAGACAGGATGTTCTGGTAAGTTTTTGCCTTTACTCCAACCGCATACCGGAAGCAGACATTATGATCGGCACTTATGACAAAAGTAGATTAATCCGTAGGTTGGTGGACGAAGGCAAACTAAGCTTAAGTAAGACCCGGGAAGCCTTTGACATACAAGAAATAGAATTCGAAGGGAAGAACACCCTATTCGTCAGTGGTTATGACGGTCAAGGGTTAGCTTACGCCTTGTACGAACTGGCGGAAAGGGTCAGTTCTCAATCAATAATCAACCTGGTTGATCCGCTTGCTGAGGAACCCGCGCTCCAAATCCGGGAAGTCTTTGACTTTTTTAACAATTTCCACCTGGACCGGGTGTGGTTTTATGACCCCAACTACTGGGAAGCATACTTTTCGCTGCTGGCCCGTAACCGGATAAACACCTTTACCTTGGTCTTTGGTTACCGTAACACAAATTTCCTGCCTTTTTTGCCACACTTTGTCAGTTTACCTGAATATGAAGAGGTAACAGTAGAAGGAATCTCCGAGGAGGAGCTGGCCAAAAATCAAAAGGCCTTAAAGACCATAACGGAAACTGCAGCCGATTACGGCATCGAATTTCACTTGGGAATCTGGCAGTTCAAATTGGATACCAGTTCTCATCCGCTTCCTCTTCCCCAACCGAAAATTCGGTTAACCGGGTTAACCCCGGAAAATTCCGTGGAATATACTTATCTTGCTTTGAAGAAGTTAATCGCTGACTTTCCGGCAATCAACGGATTCAGCATCCGGCGAGGGGACACGGAACGGGAAAAATCCGGGAACAGTAAGCTTGAGGAGTTTCTCCTGCGGACCTTGGGAGAGGTTCTGGCGGAGAACGGGCACGACCGGAAATTACGTCTATTGGCCGGAGATTTTCGCCCAGAAACCGTCAACCAGTTGATTGCAAAAGGAG
>DATCJV010000211.1:0-6535 GCA_036562625.1 Bacillota bacterium
GATTTGATAGGCCTCGGTGTAAACCATGGCCAGTAGCGCCTGGTCGTACAACATCTTCTCAAAATGCGGCGCGAACCACCGTTCATCCGTGGAGTAACGATGGAAACCGTAACCGAGCTGGTCATAGATCCCCCCTTCCCGCATGGCGCGTAAAGTCTTCTCCACCATCCTCAGGGCATTTGTTTCTTGTGCCCTTTGGCTGTATCTCAAGAGAAAAAGCAAGTTATGGGGGGTTGGAAACTTCGGCGCCGTGCCGAACCCTCCGTACCTTTCATCAAAGGCCTTGGTCAACTGCTCATACCCGGCAGTGAGGACTCTCCCATCCAAATCGTCCCCGTCAACCGGCCCCCGGTTTAACCTCTGTAAATGCTCTGTAATCTCTTGCGCCGAGGCGAAAACCTCTTCCCGTCTGTTTTCCCAGATATCCTTGATTTTTTTCGCCAGCTCCACCAGGCCAATCCGCCCGAACCTGGTCTCTTTGGGAAAATAAGTTCCGGCGAAGAAAGGTTTCCCCTCCGGGGTCATGATGACCGTTAGCGGCCAGCCTCCGGTACCGGTCATCATCTGACAAACGGTCATATAGATTCCGTCCAGATCCGGACGTTCCTCCCGGTCGACTTTGATCGGGACAAAGACCTCATTCAGTAAGGCAGCGACTTCTTCGTCGGCAAAGGATTCCCTTTCCATCACATGACACCAGTGGCAGGTGCTGTAACCGATAGAGAGAAAGATCGGTTTCTCCTCTTTCCGCGCTGTAGTAAAGGCCTCCTCCCCCCAGGGATACCAGTCCACCGGGTTATGGGCGTGCTGTAATAAATAGGGAGACTGCTCATTTGCCAAGCGATTGGGAGCTCTGGTCGTCTTCGAAGTCATCTTCTCGCCAACTTTCTACATTATACTTTACCGGGCTGTACCACTTGGAATATATAAATAGTCTCAGCCTTCAGGCCGTTCTTTATCCCCAATACTATACAAGCGGCTCATCGAGCGACTCATCGAGCGACTCATCGAGGCTTCTATCACCAGGCTCTGACCGTCACCGGCGCTCTTTCCCACCTCCGGCATCCGGACCGCAAGTGAAAGCGCCCGTCAGACGGGCGCTTTTCGCAAGAATTCCGGCTGCCCCATTCGGGCAGCCTATGCTGTCTCCAGCCTATGCTGTTTCACTAATCGACTTTTTTGCTTTTTAGTATTTATGATCAAAACTGCTCAAAATCAGCAAGATTAAGATTAAAAAGAGGATGAAAGGATAGAAATCATCCCAGCCTCCAAAGGTTCTCCCAGTGCCCACAGTCATTCTCCTTTCCAACAGGATTTTTACTATGGATCTTCTCTCTGATCCTACAATATGAATTCCCGTTCAAGATGGGACTGGGATAATCTCATTTTTCTTTACCCTTGCCGCCTGGAGATACTTCCCACTGAGCCAGAATCCGGGATTTACCTGAAGATCTACAAGACAACTCCCTTCTTGCGCAGGGAGAAGGAGTCTGATAAAATCAATTATTGATTATAATTACTGTCGTAACTATTCGGCAACTGCGCTACAATTGCCACATATCCTGTGTGGTTGAGTGTAATGCGACTGCCATCTGACCTGCGCAGGTTATCCCGGCATAATTGGCACACGTTATTTTAAACTATAGACAAGAGCCGAATCTTGACACGAACATCAGTTTGGTATAGTCTGTTATTGACCCTGTTCAGACTCTTTCCATCCTCAACCGTGGGCAGGATTAATTCCTCGCTCTTCCCCAAAATACTCATGCAACTTATCCCTGGATCAAGATAAGACTACTTGCAAACCAGCAAAAGCAGGGTGGTTTATAAACAACAAGCAAAACCGCACGTTGCCTTTAGGCGCGTGCCAAAAGGTGGTATCGAAGGTGGCCGGCAAAAAAAGAAGCTCAAATTATGATAATAATAGTATTTCGTCGTTGAAAGGCGCCGACCGGGTCCGGTTGCGCCCGGGGGTAATCTTCGGCTCGGACGGACTCGAAGGATGTCAGCATTCTTTCTTTGAGATCTTGTCCAACTCCATAGATGAGGCCAGGGAAGGGTATGGAAAAATTATCGAGGTCATCCGCCATCAGGACCTCTCGATCAGCGTAAAGGATTATGGACGAGGTATTCCACTAGATTATAACGAAAACGAAGGGCGCTACAACTGGGAGCTGGTCTTCTGCGAACTGTACGCCGGAGGCAAGTATCATAATAACTCCGGCCGCAACTATGAATTCAGCTTGGGCCTGAACGGTTTGGGCAGTTGCGCCACGCAATACAGTTCGGAGTATATGGATGTCACCGTCTACCGGGATGGCTACCGGTATGATCTGCACTTTGAAAAAGGGGAGAACGTGGGCGGACTGTCCAAAGAGAAATGCCAATACGAACATACCGGCACCATCATCAGATGGCGACCTGACCTTGAGGTCTTTACGGACATTAATATCCCCCTGGAATATTACAAAGATGTCTTGCGTAAACAAGCAGTGGTGAATGCGGGAATAGTCTTCAAACTATTCGATGAAGAGTCCAACGAAACCTTTGAATTTCTGTATGAAAACGGGATTGTGGATTATATAAAGGAAGTGAGCCAGAATAAAGAATTCACGGAGATCCACTTCTTTGCCACCGAAACCCGGGGACGGGACCGGGAGGACAAGCCCGAGTATAAAGTCAAAATGGAAGTAGCCTTCTGCTTCAATAATGAGATCAACCTTTTGGAGTACTATCATAACTCAAGTTTTCTGGAGCACGGGGGCGCCCCGGACCGGGCGGTGAAAAACGCTTTCGTCTCCGAGATCGATAAATGTCTTAAAGCACAAGGCATGTACAATAAGGACGAAGCCAGGATTAGTTTTTCGGATATCCAGGACAGCCTGATCCTGGTTACCAACTCCTTCTCCACTATCACCAGCTATGAAAATCAAACTAAAAAAGCCATCACCAACCGGTTTATTCAGGAGGCGATGACCGATTTCCTCCGGCAGCAACTGGAGATCTACTTTATAGAGAATAAAATAGAAAGTCAGAAGGTCCTCGAACAAATCCTGATCAACAAGCGGAGCCGGGAAACGGCGGAGAAAACCAGGATTAACATTAAGAAAAAACTCAGTAATAACGTGGATCTCGCCAACCGGGTCAAAAAGTTTGTGGATTGCCGCACCAAAGATGTACACCGGCGGGAGCTTTATATCGTGGAGGGGGATTCGGCCCTTGGCGCCTGTAAACTGGGGCGGGATGCGGAGTTTCAAGCGATCATGCCGGTCCGCGGAAAGATCCTCAACTGCCTGAAAGCGAATTACGATGGGATTTTCAAGAGCGAAATCATTGTCGACCTTTTAAAAGTACTCGGATGCGGAGTGGAGATCAAATCCAAACACAATAAGGATTTAAACACCTTTGACCTGAATAACCTGCGCTGGGATAAAGTAATCATCTGTACAGACGCGGATGTGGACGGGTTTCAGATCCGTACCCTCATCCTGGCCATGCTCTACCGGCTGGTCCCCACTTTGATACAAGCCGGAAAGGTTTATATCGCCGAGACTCCCCTCTTTGAGATTACCACTAAAGATCGGACCTACTTCGCTTATGACGAGAGAGAAAAAAATGAGATTCTGGCCAAACTTGATACCAAATATACCATTCAACGCTCCAAAGGTCTTGGCGAAAATGAGCCGGAGATGATGTGGGAAACAACGATGAATCCGGCCACCAGAAGGCTGATCCGGGTAGTTCCCGATGACATGAGAAAAACCGAAGAGTATTTTAACCTTCTACTCGGAGACAACCTCACCGGAAGAAAAGAATTCATCGAAGAGAACGGGTATAAGTATTTGAATCAGATTGATGTGTCTTAGAAAAGCTTTCAATTTTTAACGCAGATGCGGTCAAGGAGGATAATCTATGACCAGTGAAAATTTGATTGACCAAAAGATCGTAGATACTCTAGAGCAAAATTATATGCCGTATGCCATGAGTGTCATCGTCTCCAGAGCCATTCCGGAGATTGACGGATTCAAGCCCTCGCACCGCAAGCTACTCTACACCATGTACAAGATGGGGCTCTTGACCGGCGCCAGAACCAAATCCGCCAATGTGGTTGGTCAGACCATGAAACTGAACCCCCATGGTGATATGGCCATCTATGAAACGCTGGTCCGCTTGACCAGAGGCCATGACGCTTTGCTCCACCCCTATATCGATTCCAAGGGTAACTTCGGCAAGCAATACTCCAAGGATATGCGCTTCGCGGCGCCCAGGTATACAGAGGTTAAACTCGATAAGATCTGTGAAGAGATCTTCAGGGACCTGGAGAAAGACGCCGTTGATTTTGTGGACAATTACGACGGAACCATGAAAGAGCCCACCCTCTTGCCAACGACTTTCCCGAATATACTGGTCAACGCCAATCAAGGGATTGCCGTGGGGATGGCCAGCAACATCTGTAGTTTTAACCTGAAGGAAGTCTGTACAGCCACTATTGAGTATATTAAAGACGAAAATGTAAATATTGAAGAATACCTGCTGGCTCCGGATTTTTCTTCCGGGGGAGAGTTGATCTATAACAAACAAGAGATCATGAACATCTATAGAACAGGGAAGGGCAGTTTCAAACTGCGCGCCAAATATCGGTATGATCAGATCAACAACTGTGTGGAGATTTACGAAATTCCTTATACTACAACTGTGGAAGCGATTATGGACGCCATTGTCGACTTGGTAAAGAGCGGAAAAGCCAAGGAGATCACTGATGTCCGGGATGAAACCGACCTCAATGGCTTGAAGATTACCTTGGATTTGAAGAAAAACACGGATCCTGACGGTTTGATGAAGAAGTTATATAGATTCACCCCCCTCCAGGATAGCTTCAATTGTAACTTTAATATCTTGGTGAATGGGAAGCCCATAGTCATGGGGGTTAAACAGATCCTGAAGGCCTGGACTGCTTTTCGGATCAACAGTATCAAACGGCAAACGCTCTTCGATTTACACAAAAAGCAGGATCAACTCCATCTGCTAATAGGTTTGAAAGAGATCCTGCTCGACATCGACAAGGCAATCAAGATCATCAGGGAAACCGAAGAGGAGAAGGAGGTCATCCCCCGCCTGATGCAGGGGTTTGCCATTGACCAGATTCAAGCGGAGTATATCGCCGAAATCAAGCTCAGAAACTTGAATAAAGAATACATTCTGAACCGGCTGGCCGACGTGGAACGTTTGACAGAAGAGATCGCCGCCCTGCAGGCGACCTATGAAAGTGAAGACAAGATTAAGGAGATCATCCAAGAACAACTGGCCACAGTAGCCAAGAAATATGGCAAACCCCGGCGCACCCAATTAATCAGTGAGGAGCAAGTGGAAGAGATCACTGTGGAACACCTGATTGACGACTTCAATCTCAAGCTCTTTTTAACCAAGGAGAATTACCTGAAAAAAGTGGCCTTAACCTCTCTCCGCTCCAATCCCGGACACAAACTGAAAGACGATGACTTTTTTGTGCAGGAGGTAGAGAGCAAAAACAAAGCGGATCTACTGCTCTTCTCCAATAAGCATACAGTTTATAAAATGAAAATCTATGACCTGCCTGATTGTAAAGCCAGCAGTTTAGGAGAGTACCTGCCCAACCTATTGGAACTCGAAGAGGATGAGCGCATCATTCACCTGGTCGCCACAGAAGATTATCGGGGTTATATCCTGTTCGCCTTTGAAAACGGTAAAATGGCCAAGATTGATTTGGCGAGTTATGCTACGAAAACGAACCGGAAAAAGCTGGCCAACGCCTATTCCGACCTCTCTCCTCTGGTCAAGATCATTAATCTGCAGGAGGACAGGGAACTGGTGGCGATCAGCAGCATAAATAAGGTATTAATCTTTAATACCGCAAACATCAATCCTAAAAGCACCAGGGACTCCCAAGGTGTGCAGGTGTTGAAAGGCAAGAACGACAGTAAACTGGTAGCCCTTAAAGAGCTGACGGAGGTAACCTTCACTGACTTGGATTACTACCGTACCAAAAACATCCCGGCCATCGGATGTTACTTAAAGGACGAAGACAAGATCAACCCCCAAGCTGCTTTGGCTTTTAAACTGAAAGAATAGACCCGGTCTCCTTTACTCAGGCCCGCCGGCAAGACCGCCGAAGTATATAGTTAAATAGTTAAGCTGTCTCCAACGGAAAAAACCTGCCACTTTGGCAGGTTTTCGTCTGTAGTCGACTCTGATTTCATTAAGCAAAAACCCGACCGTCCGGTCGGGTTCGGATACGCTTTTGGCTCCCCGAGCTGGGCTCGAACCAGCAACCACTCGGTTAACAGCCGAGTGCTCTACCATTGAGCTATCGAGGAACATTTTCGTATTTTAGATTGTCAATTTATAATTTAAGTGAAGTAATAAATTTGTCATTTTCTAATTATATTTTAAAGGTTTTTATGTAATTGTCAAGGGATATCTGCTTGTTATTCTCTCAATTTAGACCTTGATAAAAACTTCCTTTCAGCAATCCATCTATACCCTCCAGTCGGAACAA
>DATCJV010000026.1:0-3739 GCA_036562625.1 Bacillota bacterium
GAGCGCACCGGAGAATTCCTGGATCCCATTTCTCCCGGAAAAATGAAGACGTTCCTGGAAGTAGTTGTTATACGGCGCGAAAATTACCCGGTTTTCTTGATCTACCAGGCAGATATTGATATAGTCTACCTCCCGGTTGAAGATCTCAAAAACCTGATTAATATCAATATTCACCTTCACAAAGTGTCTAAAATCCCCGGCGGACTCCACCACATTCAGCCTGCGCACCACGGAGAGACGCTGATCACTGCTGGCGGCTCTACCAGGTAACCTCTCCTTGTATGCGCAAAGCATGATCGGAGCGCCGGATTTGACAAAAGTCGCATACCACTCTCTCTTCTGTGCTTGCTCATCAAGGAAGAGATAATTGCCTCCGCTGAGTATGGTGTGGTTGGTGGTGTAGATACTCACTTCACTGATATGGTTATAGATGGACGCGTACCGATTGATCCGATCTCGTAGATATGCGTAATATATATCATAAAACTCGTTGACACCGTCATATTTACGCTCCAGCATCTCACAGAGGAAACGATCACTGGAAACGGAATGGCTGACCGCCACGGCGCTCTTTACTAAATCCTCCAAATCATACTTTGCCCTGTCCATTGAGATCCGTAGATTCTCCATCTCCCTCTCCCTGACCATGGAAGTGACTTCATTTAAGAACGCCAAATTCATGGAGACGATGGGAATCAAGACACAAAAAACATAAACCAAGATAAACTTGTATTTTAGGGGTATGTCATTTATCCGGTCAAGATAAGAAGGTCGGTGCATCAAATCGCCCATCTCCTTGGTTCATTTCCCCAAGTTTTTAAAGGCCGATGGAGAAACCCTGGTAATAGCCTTAAACTTCCGTACGAAATAATCCGGATCACGGTAACCGAGGAGCCGGGCGATCTCCGCCACTTTCATATCTGTCCTTCTCAGCATCTTTTTGGCCTCATCGATTCTAATCCGGTGTAAATAATCACAGAACCGTGCGCCTGTACTTTTCTTAAACAATTGTCCCAGATACACTGGGTTAATATAAAATCGTTCCGCCAGCTTCTGCAGGTTTAAGTCTTGGTCGTAATTTTCTTTGATAAAATCCGTGATTTCTTCAATAATACTGTCCATCTTATTCTGCTCGTTGGAACCTATATACTCCGCCAACTCAAGGCAGAACGCAGTTACCTCAGATTTTAATCTTTCACCCGTGATCGAAGCCATCTTTTGGTGAAAGCCGGTAAACCGTTGTGACACTTCTTGGATTTCCACATCAAGCTTTAGCATTAATTTTAAAACTTCCAGTTCCAAATTTTTAATACAGGCCTGCGCCACCTCGATGGTATAGTGATTCCTGGCAAAACTCTGAAATAAACTGTTGACTCTCTCCACAATTCCGGCTGGCCGGTTCTTCTTAATCTCCTCCAGCAAACCCTCGATATAGTCCTGGCAGTAGTCATAATCCAATAAGTTATGCTTAATATCGGCAAAATAGACTGTACCGCCATTCCCCATCAGATATTTATAATTCATGGCTATGGCGGCTTGTTTATATAGGTCCGCTAGGGACTTATACCCTTGCCGCTGCTCACTGATGGCTAGAGAAACACTGGAGCGGCAGTATTTCTTCAAAAGCGCTTGTAAACTTTCTACATACTCATGAATACTGCCTTTGATCCGCTCGGTCTGATCAGCCTTCTCTGTCAGAACCAAACAATACCGCCGAGGATTTACCGGGAAAAAGTGATATGAAGCATCTCGCGGCAGGCTCTCCATGAGCGCCAGCTTAATCTCTTCCTTTTCCTCTGCCACGGTTAACTCCGATCTGCCCTGGATTTCTTGATCAATCTCCAACAAAATACACCGGACTTCCTGCTCAAGGCCGGCTTCAAAGCATAAACTGCCCGGATCCGCCTCACAGTTTTGTAGGTTGATTCGTGCGCTCACACTGGTCAAAGCTTCCTGTATTTCCTGTTCATCCAAGGGCTTGAGCAGATAAGCGCTTACCCCATACCGCATCGCGTCTTGGATATAAGTAAAATCATCGTACCCGCTTAGAATGATAAAATTCATCCTGGCGCATCCAACCCTTCTGGCCTGCTTCAGTACTTCCAGCCCGCTCATCCCCGGCATTCTGATATCGGTAATCACCAGTTCAGGTCGGTGAGTCAACAAAAGCTCCAGCCCATCCTGGCCGTTTGTGGCATGACCACAAATCTCAAAACCATACGCCGCCCAATCGACCATAGTGTGCAAGCCTTCGATCACATAAGGTTCATCATCGATGAAGAGGACCTTTGGCATAGTTTGATACCTTCCTCTCAATTTTTTGATCTGAAAGTACTACACAATGCGCTGCTACTTTGAAACCGGTTCATCTTCAGGAAAAATTTTTTAAAAAGTTCGTTACCCGGTTATTCTCCGGCAAGTGCCCCGTTTCACTAAGTCGGTTTGGAGAATCACCGGAGCGGAATTTTTTTTGTTAATAATCTTCAACACCAATTCAGCGGCGGAGACTCCCAACATATACTTGTCCTGCCTAATGGTGGTCAAATCATAATGCTTGCTCAGTTCGATATCATCGAAACCGATAATGGAAAAGTCCTCCGGTACGCTGAAGCCATGATCACGAATGGCTCTAATCGCGCCAATCGCCAGTATATCCTCGGCAAAAATGGCTGTTGGTTTTTCCCGCATCTTTAAGATCTTTTTCATTGCTTCATAGCCGGTTTCCAACTCATATTGGCCGTAAAAAACCCAATCCGGGTTATAACTGATATTAAATTCATCTAATGCACTCTGAAAACCGGAGAATCTCTCGGTGGCCACTTTAAATCCGTTCGGTCCGGTAATCATGGCGATCTTTTTGTGCCCAAGCTGGCAGAGGTATCTGACGGCGGTCTTTGCCCCATTAAAATTATCCGAAGTTACATAGGAAGCGTTTTTACCCACCAGATCCAGATCAATAAAGACTGTAGGCATATCGGAAGCGAGCAGCGCATCGAATTTTGACATCTCCACCCGACCGAAGCCCATCATGATTACCCCGTCTACACTACGATTTTTGGAGATTTCTGTATACCCGAAGTTCACCCACGACCCATCCCACTTTTTGTCGGTGAAGTATAAGATGTCATACCCTTTATCTCCGCACACTCTCTCGATTCCCTCAAAGACTTCCCGGAAGAAAAAGTTGTTCAAGCGTCCGGGATCAAAAATCCCAATGGTATATGACTTATGTGTCGAAAGACTACGGGCCACTGAATTCGGCCAGTAATTATTCTGCTTCATGATCCTGAGCACTTTCTTTTTTGTCTCTTCTTTAACTCCGGGATGCTGGTTAATTACTTTTGAGACCGTAGCTTTTGATACTTTGGCGAGCTTTGCGATATCGTTAATCGTGGCCATGTAACTTTCCTCCACTCGATCACTAAAAGGGATAATGGAAACCGGTTTCTAAATACTGTATAGTATATACAACATTTCAAAGGCAGATCCTTTTTTATTTTACAATTATTTTAAAAAATTGTAATGTGTCAAACAAAATACCAGCTCATACCGGCTAATCACCATATTCGATAATTACCGCTCAGCGCCAATAAACTAAAGAAATATAAGCAATTATCATAATAACGCCGTTTCCCTTTACGTAGCGGTGTCCGCCAAAAGGTCTCCACAAATTTTCTGGCATAAGGGCCGGTAGCTTCATGATCCTGAGCACTTTCTTTTTTGTCTCTTCTTTAACTCC
>DATCJV010000062.1:0-10330 GCA_036562625.1 Bacillota bacterium
ACCTTCACCCTGACCGCGCCCACCCTTTCCAGATGCGTAAGGACAAATTCTCCGACCTCATCGGCGACAATGATCTGCGCTTCATCGGCAGTAATCAGGATGTCCCCGATCTTTTCTCTTTTCAACCCCAGCCCCAGGAGACTGCCTAACACGTCCCGGTGACCAAAGGCTGCTTCCTCCAGTTTTCCCGCCAAGGCCTTAATGGAAAAGAAGGCCAGTGGCGGTTCGATGGATTCTGTCAAATAATAGGAGGGCGCCAGGACAAGCCTTTGACGTTCCGCCTTACGATAACCTCCAAAGGCCAGAAATTTTACCTCAGGGACAAAGTGCAATATATCTTTGGCCACCTTTTGTTCATGAGGATCAAGAAAATCCGTTCCTACAGGAGCAGCCCGTCTTAGGCTCAACTCCGCTTGATCTAGAATACGGGCGGCCAATATCCGGTCTGCGCCGGTGGTATGTGAAAGCAACCTCTCTCTTTCCATGCTGTCTCCTTCCGTGTGCGTACACCTTATACGCAAAGTATCAGGTCAACTAACAGGTTAACCAGCTTGGTTAACCAGTTGACCAGCTCGGTTAATAGTTAACCACTCTGCCCAATCTCTTCGGCTTTTTTCGCCGCCGCAAGCAGGGCTTTATAGATCAAACCCGTAAACCCGCCATACTCCATCTCCGCTAAGCCGGTCATGGTGGTGCCCCCCGGAGAAGTAACCATGTCCCTTAAGACTCCCGGGTGTTCACCGCTCTCCGCCACCATCCGGGCGCTGCCAATGACGGTTTGCAGCGTCAATTCCCTGGCCAGTCCCCGGGGCAGTCCCAACAGCACACCGGCGTCGATTAAAGCCTCGATAAATTTGTATACATAACCCGGTCCGCTGCCGGAGAGGGCGGTGACCGCATCCATCAACCGCTCCGGAACGATCACAACCTTTCCCAAGGCGCCCAGAATCTCCTGTCCCCAGACTAAATCCTCCTCCGAAGCGGATTCGCTTGGCGAAAGCGCGGTAATTCCCGCCTGAATCAACCCAGGGGTGTTCGGCATCGCCCTAAGGATTCTAGTCCCCTCTGGAAGCAGGGCGGCCAAGCGGGCAATGGTATAACCGGCCACAATCGATAAGAATGGGGTTTGAGGGGGATATGGCAAATCCCGGAAAACTTCCGGTAAGACCTGGGGTTTAACGGCGCAAATCACCCCGGCGGCTTTCTGCACCACCTCCGCGTTAGAGGCCAGAACCTGTAAGCCCAAGCCGGACAGTTCCTGCCGGCGTTTGGGATCAGGGTCAAAGACCATAATTTTTCCCTTGGGATAGCCCTGGCTGATTAAAGAGTTGATTATGGCGCCGGCCATCATCCCGCCGCCGATAAACCCCAGTTCACGTTCCACTTTTCATCCTCCTTACCATCTTCTGAACCTTACGGTCTGCTTATTTCGTCTTGAAAAAATCCTCATTCAGTTCGGAGCGGGGCGGGATGGAGACCTCTATATTGGCGGGAGTAAAAAGAATAATGGACGTGCTGACCTTCTGCACCGCCCCATCCAAAGCATAGACCGCCCCACCGACAAAATCAGTTATTCTCCGGGCCAGGCTCTTCTCAAGCTCTTCCATATTCAAAATAACCGGTCGTCTGTTTTTTAGGTGATCCACAATGGGTTGCACATCATCAAAACCTTGCGGTTCAAAGACTACCAGCTTTACGGCTTTGGAAGGGTTGGGCAGGCTAACCACTTTTCCACTGGTCTGATTCTTTTTATTAGCCGCTGTTCCATAGTTCTCCGGATAAGCCTCTTCGACGACTTCTTCCGTTTCAATGCCGAAAAGATGCATTATCCGCTCTAAAATTCCTTTCTTCCCTTCAGTTGTTTCCCAATTCTCACTGTTTTCCCAATTCTTCAAAGTTAACCCTCCTTTGGGGTATGAAAAATTGCCGAGCCGATCCGGACAAGAGTAGCCCCTTCTTCCACCGCCACCTCATAATCATTACTCATTCCCATGGAAAGGTGACGCCATTCCGCTCCCGGCTGATACTCTCTTTTGATCTCATGAAACAACTCACGCAAACCGCGAAAGATTGGACGCGTTACTTCCGGATCCGGAACGTAAGGGGCCATTGTCATCAAACCGCATACTATAAGGTTACTTAACTCAGTAACCTTAGCATAGAAAGACCGGAGCTCAGCCGGGGCTAATCCATGTTTCGTCTCTTCACCAGAGACGTTGACCTGCAGTAGGACGGGCACTTGCAAACCAAGTTCTTGTCCTCTTTTATTAATCTCCTGCGCCAAGCTCCATCTATCTACTGAATGAATAAGGTCAAACCTACCCACGACCATACGCACTTTATTCCTTTGCAAACTCCCGATCAGGTGCATATGATAGCTTTGGTGCGGAAGCTTTTCGCGTAAAGCCTCTTGCTTTTTGAGGGCATCCTGCACCCGGTTCTCCGCCAAATCCATCTGCCCCAGCCTGAGGAGTTCTTCAATCTGGTCCACTCCTACAGTCTTGGTAACCGCCAATAACTTTATATCTTTCGGATCGCGGCCCGCTCTGGAGGCCGCCCGGTTGATTCGCTCCTGTACTGCTTGTAAGTTCTTGGCCAAATCCATCTCAATATCTCCCCTTTGCTCATCCACCTAAAAACGCACTCGTTTGGTTGCGAGAGGAGTTCCTTCCGGCACCCCCTGGATGATCGCCCAGTCATCATTCTGGTCAATCAAGGTCACAGGCGTCATTCCCTTGTTTTTTCGCAGCGTAGCGGTTAAGAGACGCCACCCTTCCTCTTTGTGATAATCCAAAGCGGAACACGGCACCCGTATCCCGGAGGTGGTCTTATAGATGAGGTATGATTTAAAGACTCTTTTCTCCAAAAACTCCGGACTAAAGGTCTCATCCTCATAAATCCAGAATAACGAGGTTTGATTGAAACTAGTTCCCATAAAGGTCAGCATAAACTCTTTGTTTTCCAGGCAAACCCGGGATCTCTCCCCTGTTTCCGGGGTCAAGGGTTCGAGCTCTTTTGGTACTTGAAAGACCAGCCTGAGCTTTGCCCCGGTCACAATCTTCCCGACCGGTTTCACCTCTTTCGCCCGATCCTCGGCTTTCGGCAGAAATTCCTTGCCCAAATCCTTAAATCTGCCGGAGAATAGCTTCTCGTCTTCCTGTAAAGCCTCAAAGCCGATAGATTCTCCTCCATCCAATCCGAGGAGAAATACTCCCGGAACATTCGCCCTGACCACTCGGAACTGGTCCTGCCAATCCGGGGCAATCTTAGTCCTGCCTTCTTGTAACACCTCTTCTTTCAGGGAGACTAACCTTCTTCTTCTGGTCTCGGCTTGATTCAGGGTAAGCCTCATCGCATCTCTGGCCGGACCGGGCCCTAATTTAGACAGATAACTGTGGTAAAAGTCAATGTCTTTATCCAATTCTGCGATTTCTTGCTGGATCGTATATAACCTGCGATCCACAGCGTGTAAGATCTTACGCCTTTCCGCATCCAATTGACTGTTGAAAGCGGGATTAATAATCTCCGCCACCGGTTCTCCCTGTCGAATTCTGGCGCCGTTCTCCACCAGTAAATGAAGATGGCCGGAGATCGGAGGATAGATCACTTCTTCTTCCCGAAAGACATATGTATTCATCCATTGTCCGTGCTCAATCGTACCCCATTCCGCCACCGCTGGCTGGGCAAAGATACACTCCAAGGCAAAAGTGAGGGCTTGAAATAAGATGAACAACAACAATAGAGTCCGGCACAACCTGGGACCCAACCTTACCACATAGCCGGCGATGGAATTGGGTCTGATCACATAGCGTTTCATGGGAGGCCTCCATATCAGAGCGCTATAAAAGTAAACCTTGCAAGATATTTGCTGGGTAAATAATCATTTGAATTCTCTATCGTCCAATTTTCTGATCAGGCATGTGGATCGGATGCTCTGCGAAAAGTAGCATTAATACTTGTATAAATTCGCTAGATCTCGGATATTTCCTGCCTTAATACTTTGTAAAAGTAGCCGGTCCCGGCCCGGGCGCCTGCTCACCTCCCAAACCGAAGACAAGCAACACCGACGCTGGCAAGAATAGAAAGGAACAAATCGCTTAATACCGTAATTATCCGGTATTACGGCCTTCCGGCACAAAACACTCTACCGTAGGGCGATACTTCTTATTTTAACAACACCAGCGACAAATGGCGCCCGGTGCGCCCTTGGTCCCGACGATAGGAAAAGAAGTCCCGGGGATGACAAAAGGTACACAAAGTGGAAACATCAATCCGCTCAGGCAATACCCCGTGTTGAATCAGGAGTTCTTTGTTCAATTCCGGTAGGTTCAACGTAGGAGAACCCGCTAGGTCTTGTTTTTTGCAGGATAAATCCAACCAATGATACTTGGTTTGAAACTCTTCATATAATTCCGCGGATACCGTATAACAACAACCGCCGATGGCCGGTCCGATCGCCGCCAACAACTGGTTTGGCTCTGTATCAAACTTCTCCGCCATGACCAGCAGGACTTTACGGACAATTCCGTGGAGGGTTCCCCGCCAACCGGCATGTGCTGCCGCCACTACCCGGTGAATGGGATCTGCCAAGATAATGGGTACACAATCGGCATGAGTGGTGGCAACCGCTGTTCCGGAACAGGCGGTCACCAGAGCGTCGGCCTCCGGCAGTACGGCCTCTTTGTGGGCTGGAACTGGAGAAACCCGGTGATCTACGAGAAAAACCTGGTCTCCGTGTACCTGCCGGACAGTAAAGACCCGTTCCGGTTCGATCCCGAATCCGGCAAAAAATAGCCTACGGTTACTGGAGACTTTACCTGGATCATCCCCGCAGAAAAAACCCAAATTCAATCCGGAATAAGCACCACTGCTCAGACCGGCATGTCGGGTGGAAAAGCCATGATCCATCCAGGGAAAATCCAATAAAGTAGAACGGTAAATCACAATGCCGCCAACTTCTTGTCTCGTCCAAGCGATCCTCCATTCCTCCTTCTTACTTTCTCCAGATCACCGGCGCTCCCCCGGCTAAAGAAGCCTGCACATCAATTAGCCGCTGATTGCGGGATCCTCTGAACAATAAGGCAGGGTCCTTCTCCTTTTCCAGGAAAGGTCCATCCACCAGGAGAAAGGTCTCCTGCAGGAGGGCGTTGATCAGCGGAGAATTCCACTTAATTATCTCTTCCCAGAGAAAACCGGTGTAAATCATGACGTTCCCCCCGGCTTCTCTGGTCTTTTGGGCCAAAGCGAGGGCGCCGGCAGGTTGCAATAAAGGCTCACCCCCACTGATGGTAATACCGGAGAGTAAGGGGTTATATCGCAACATCCGCCAAATCTCCTCCACGGTTCGCAGGGCGCCTCCGCCCGGATCCCAAGTTTCAGGGTTATGACAACCCGGACACTGGTGAGGACAGCCTTGAAAGAAGACCACCCCGCGCAGACCGGGACCGTCCACTACACTTTCTCTTTCAACACCGGCCAACCGGATCAAACCCTCCTGTGGAAAATCTCCCATCACCTTAGCGCTTCCGCGCTTCACCTCCTGCCTGACAGCTGTATTTGTAAAGTACCCCACCAATCTTTATCGGCCTTATACCCCTGTCCGTCGCTCCAACGCAGAGTATAAAATATTATGTAAAGTTTTCAGCTTGTGCATAATTATCTTCCTCCATGGGTTTTCTCCACAATTTCCACAAAGTTATCCACAAAAAAAGCCGGGATAAAAAGGTTTTTCCGAATAAAATCCACATTATCCACAAGGATAGTAGACGATAATCCTGTCGATAAATAAACCGTTTTGAAGTCGGCAAATAAAAGTTAATTCACAGTCAAACCTACGTTCGTAAACTTAATTCCATGTTCTGACACAAAATTTAAATCAATTTTAACCTGGGATCGGCAGGTAAATCCAGAACAGAAGGTCCGCACCGGCAAAACCGGTAATAACCACAGGCGGCAATCATAGCGGCATTGTCTGTACAGAGTTCCAGAGGAGGGTAGTAGATCCGCGCCCCCTTTTCCGCACCCAGTTCTTTAAATCTCGCCCGTAACTGTGAATTGGCCGCCACACCCCCGGAGAGCAGCACCTTGTGCACACCCAAGCTCTCCACGGCTCTAAAAGTCCGGTCCGCCAGAGTGGAGACTACATACTCTTGGAAGCTGGCGGCCAGGTCGGCCTGGGGAATAGCCTGCCCTTTTTGCTTATAGGAGTTGACCAAGTTCACTACGGCCGTCTTGACCCCGCTAAAACTAAAGTCATAGGTATTGGCCAGAGCGTCAGTTTGCGTAAGCTGTATTACCGGCTGACCTTCCGCGGCCAACCGGTCAATGTAAGGCCCGCCGGGATAACCTAACCCTAAGACCCTGGCCACCTTGTCAAAGGCTTCTCCGGCTGCGTCATCTCTTGTTTGCCCCAAAATCCGGTACTTGGCAAACTCCGGCATGTATATTAAATTGGTATGCCCCCCGGATACGGTCAGGCAGAGCAGGGGCGGGGCCAGTTCTTGGTGGACGAGGAAATTGGCATAGATGTGTCCCTCAACATGGTTAACACCGATAAACGGCAGTTCTGTAGATAAGGCAATCGCTTTGGCCGCGGACAAGCCCACCAAGAGTCCGCCGATTAAACCGGGACCATAGGTGCTGGCGATCAAGCCAATTTCTTTCAGTCCAACTCCGGCCTGACGCAGAGCGGTATCAATCACCTGAATGATCCCTTCCAGATGGCTACGGGCGGCCAGTTCGGGGACTACTCCTCCGAAAACAGCATGTTTGTCGATTTGCGAGAGGATGACGTTACTAAGAATCCTCCTCCCGTCTTCAACTACGGCTACGGATGTCTCGTCACAGGATGTCTCAATCCCCAGCACCAGCATGTTAACTTCCTCCTCGTCACAAGCCTCTCCACATGATCAGCGCGTCCTCATTATTATCCAGATAGTATCCTGGCCTGATCCCCGCACTGACAAACCCTAATTTTGCATAAAGGCTCCGGGCGACCAGATTTGAGACGCGCACCTCTAAAGTCAGGCGGTCAATCCCCCTACTTCTGCTCTCCGCCATTAAAGTTTTCAGCAATAATTCACCGATTCCTCGTCCGCGCGCCCTGGGATGCACGGCCAAATTGGTAATATGCCCTTCATCCAGGATCATCCACATCCCAATATAACCCTGCACCCTGTCTTCTTCCCGGGCCACCAAATAAAATGCGCGCTCATTCTCCAAGAGTTCATACAAGAAAGACTTCCTGGACCAGGGGATAGGAAAGGAGGCCTCTTCGATTTCCAAGATTCCTTCCAGGTCTTCCAAGCGCATCGGTTCAATCCGTACCATGCTATAGGCCCCTCCCCTGCTCCGCCCAGCGCACTTCAGCTTCTGTTCTTTTTAAATAAAGTGGCTGGCAGGAATAGAGGGCGTCTTCTCCTGTCTCTTCCCAGTAAGCCAAGGCCAAACGGGCCAGAGTCGCGCCGTTGATCAAGTTCTCTTCGTCTTCGCCGAAAACCGCTTGCGCGCCCAAGAGGTTCAAGATCAGTTCTCGATAAGCCACAGCTCCCTCGCCTAAGAACAGAATTGGGGTGTCCTTCATCTTTTTTCTTAGATCGGCGCAGAATTCTTTGGCCAGCCAAGCCCCGGGCGGGAGCACCTCTGTGACAGACGTCTCCTGCCGAAAATAAAGCGCAGCGTATACTTCCTCTCTGCGAGATTCCAACATTGGACAGATCAACCCCGGCCGGGTCGCGGCATTGGCCGCCAGCACATAGAGAGTGCTGACACTGACCAACGGCACAGACAGGGAATAAGCCATCCCCTTCGCAATGGTCATCCCGACCCGTACTCCCGTATAGGAACCGGGACCTTGTCCGACCGCGATCAAGTCAATATTCTTAGGAACCCAGCCGATCTCGCGCAAAGCCTGTTGAATCAGGGAGGGAAACCTCTCGGCGCCACCCGGGCGAACTAGCATGCTTTTTTCATACACAGTATGGGAGCCATCGATAATTCCCAAGGCGCCGACAGCGGTGGCGGTGTCAATCCCCAAAACCCGCATCATTAACCAACTCCTTAATCAAGTGGATATACTCTTCGCCCTGCGGCTTTAAGATCAGCGTCCGCTCCAATTCCCTTTCACCGCGCTGAAAAAACACTTCCAAACGTTGCGGGGAAAGTATATCCCGCGCATACTCTCCCCACTCCACTATGATTACAGCTGCTTCCGCCTCCAGCTCCTCCAAAGCCAAGGCCTGAACTTCGGCAGGGGAGTTTAGTCTATACAAATCAAGATGGTAGATGGGGATCGGCCCTTCGTATTTATGTACCAAGGCAAAAGTCGGACTGGTGGCCTGATCCTCCGCTTGCAGACCGGCGGTTATCCCTTGGGTAAAGAGAGTCTTACCGCTGCCCAGATCACCCCATAAAAAAAGGAGCGCACCGGAGTGTAGGCGCCTGCCCAGTCTGGCCCCTAACTCTTCAGTCTCCTTTGGATGCTCTGTGACAAAAACCCCTGAACCGTCCGGAAGTAATTCCCCTTTCACAATATCACCTCAAATAAAGACTGCTTCAATAAACTCGCTTTTTACTTTGAGTCAAGATTAGCATAACCCCGGCAAGGCGTCAAGAGAAGCGGAAAGCCCCTTCTCCTTGCTAGGTACGAGTCTTCGGTTTGCTTCTTAGCCGTTTATTGCTTCAATCCCCAGACGTCCCGGTTCCATCTTTGGAGCAGGTGGGCTTTTATCAATCAGCCAAGAACTACTGGTGATGAATTCACGAAAGATCAAATCTGTAGTCGACTGTTTGAGTCGTTCCGGATGCCACTGCACACCAAGGATGAACCCTGCTCCCGCTTCACGGGCGCGCGCTTCCACCGCTTCTATTACACCGTCTTCAGAACGGGCCGCTACTGTTAATTGGGGAGCAACCTCCTTTACCGCCTGGTGATGAAGGGAGTTACACCAAACCCGATCTTTCCTTAAAAGGGAGAAGAGACGGCTCCCCTTCTCAATTAACACTTGATGGGAGAGACATTCAGCCGGTGTGTCCTGCATATGATTGAAAGCCTTTGGTAAAGCCGAAGAGATATCTTGATACAGATTACCACCTAAAGCTATATTCAAGATCTGAATCCCCCGACAAATCCCAAGAATAGGCATTCTCTCCAGCCACGCCGTTCTGCATAAAAAAATCTCCCATTCATCCCGTTCCCGGTCTACCCGACCTAATTTCTCATGAGGTTGCTCATCGAAGAGCGCCGGATCCGCGTCGCCTCCTCCGCTGAGGAGCAAACCATGACAAAGCCTTCTCAACGACCACGTTTCCTGCTCAACCAGATCCAATAACGGAGGAAGGATAATCGGAATCCCTCCGCTTCTCTCGATGGCGGAGATATATGGTTTGGCCAGAACATACTCATGCTGATCTTCCCCCTGCGCCTTGCTGGAACAAGTAATCCCGATGATTGGTCGCAAATATTTCCACCCCCACCCTAAAGCTGTATGGCCATAAATATTTTATTTACAACCTCAGGGGTTTGGTGACTCAAATCTCGGTGGAAGCGGGGGACATCTTGGTAGCTTTAAAGACCCGGTACCCGCTTTTGATCTCCTTAGTCTCCACTGAACCGATGATCCGGGCCAAGGCTTGCGCATACGATTTTGCCCCTTGGCTGGTTCTAATTACCACCCACAGTGCTCCGCCAGGTGTGAGGCGCTCCGCCGCCTGGTGAAACAGGCGTAAAACTGTTTCCTTCCCGGCCCGCAGGGGTGGGTTGGTGACAATCAGATCAAAACTCTTCTGTGGCCAGGGGGTGAAATCTTCACCTTCTTCAATCCTGACGTTCTTAATTCCATTGAGATCCCGGTTTATCCTGGCAAGTTCAACCGCCCGCCGGTTCGGATCATTCATATACACGATAGTTTCCTGGAGTTCCGCTGCGATCACCAGGCCGATGGCGCCGTAACCGCACCCCAAATCCAGTGGGGCTTTACAGCTGGCCAACTCCAAACGGTTGATTAAGATCTTGGAACCGGGATCAAGATGCGCTCTGGAAAAGACTCCGGCATCAGTCTGAAAAGTAAACTCTCTTCCCCGTAAAACAGTGGTAAACTGATGCCGGCGATGCCGGGAAGTGGGCTCCGTAGAATAATAATATTCCGCCATCTCTTTACTCCTTGTTTCAACATGAAAGGTTACTCTCAGTATCCGTCTGTTTGAAAAAAACATGCATCACGCTTTAGCCACATCCACCAGGCCGGCCAGATTGATACTGCGCAAACGGGCAGGGGTTCCCTAGGGCCCCCATCGCACATTTTCACCGCCAAGTTCCGCGTCAGGCGTAGCT
>DATCJV010000074.1:0-7863 GCA_036562625.1 Bacillota bacterium
AAGAGGAAGATAATGGAAGTCACCAGTGAATTCGTTTTCCAACAGAAAAATGATGATGAAGACTTCTCTGCGTCACTTGACGATCAGCAGGTGTGCACAGAAGAGATTAATCCAGCAGAGAAAGGTATAGTTCTGCCAAAACGGGTACAGGTCAAAGTGAAGAAAACCACCTATCCGGGGAAAGAGGCGGAAAGAGAGGACAATCAAGGCGGATTTGACCCCGGTTTTTACCGGATCAAGGTGGTAGGGAAGGATGAATCACTGGAAGAAGTGGGCGCAGATCAGGAGCAAACAGCGGCCAATTCCGGTGTGGCCACTAACTTGCAAGGCGCAAGCGTCAAAGTAGGAGAAGCGCCAGTGCGCAGGAGGGTGGCCGCCAGGGTGCAACCTACCCCACTTCCCACCCGGGCAATTAAGGTCAGAAACATTACCGGAGAAATCGTCAACCTTTCTACGGAAGTGATCAAAGACAAAGTAGTCATCCAAGGGATAATTCATAAGCAGGTCTTCTTTGTCAGTGCGGACGGGGTAGTCAGGCATTTTGCGGAAGATGTTCCCTTCAGCACATTCATTGATCTCCCCGGCGCCGAGCCCGGGATGAATGTTCAAGTACATCCGGTGATCGAGAAGATCCTTTTCCATCTGACCCCGGACGGGCTGTTTGTGAATCAAAAGATTATTCTGGAGATCTTTGTTAAAGTTACGGAATTCACCCAAACCGGTTTAACCCTGGGCGAAGGTCCGCTGCTCCTCTTGCCTTTGGTGGTGGGCGAGGGGACCAAACAAAAACTGGTGGAAAATATTGTTGACCTAGAGATGCCCGCGCTCAAGGTAGATGAGATCAGAGGTGAATTACGCAATATAGAGACAGAAATCATTCCGGACAAAGTAATCATTCAGGGTATTATCCACAAGCAAATCTTCTACATTGACCTGGATAATCTGGCCAGGCATCAAGCAGAGGAAGTAGGGTTCAGTCTCTTTATTGATCTACCCGGTGTTGAACCCGGTATGGACATACAGGTACATCCGGTGATTGAGGGAATCTTTTTTGAACTGCTCTCCCCGACCGAATTAAGGCAGAAGGTAGTGGTAGAGGTCTTCGTTAAAGTCACCGAGGCGGTTCAGGAGAGAGTAGTGATTGGGCAGGGACCCCTCTTCAAAGTGGAAGAAGTGATCAACCAAGCAGATAAACAGATACTCAATGAAACCACAATCGAGCTGGACCGGGCGACCATTAAGATCAGAGAAATCGTGGGCGAAATCCGGAACGTAACCGCACAAATCATCCCGGACAAAGTTGTTGTCCAGGGATTATTGCACAAACAAATCTTTTATATCGGCACAGATAATATTGAATATCATCAAGCCGAAGATGTTCCGTTCAGCCTCTTTGTTGATCTGCCCGGCGCGACGCCCGGTCTTAATGCCAGAGTAACGATGGTTATTGAGAAAATTCTCTTTGACTTGTTAACTGAGACCAGGCTACAGCAGAAAGTGATCCTAAAAGCCACAGTCATTGTCACGGAAACCCTGCAGCTTCCTTTAGAAACCGGAGAGTTCGGCCTCTTCAAACTGGAGGAAGTAATCGGTGAAGGCATTCGTCAAATTTTGGTGGAGAGAAGGCAGGAAGTGCCACCGATCCCCCCGATCGTCCGGAACGTGGTGGTTGTTCAAGTAGTGCCTCCGGCGGAGGTTATTACAGAACGGCAGCAGATCATCGTGGAAAATGTGGTCAAATTACCGGAGACCGCTATTAAAATCCGGGAAGTCAGAGGGGAAGTCACTGACTTGCGGGCCAGACCGATCACGGAGAGTGGAATCTTAATCGACGGTTTTGTTCATAAGCAAGTATTCTTTGTGGGAGAAGACAATGTAGTGCGGAATGTGAATGAACGCGTTCCCTTCTCAATTTTGGTTAATCTTCCCGGGCTCATGCCGGGAACTCCATTTACCGTTAATGTGCAGATTGAGAAGATCTCTTTTACCTTGGCACCGGATGGTAACTGCTTACATCAGATAATAGTCTTGGTTGCTGAGGTTACCGCAGAATTACCGGTGCCAGAACCTTTCCAAATAGTCAGTGAAGTAACAGGCCCGGGGATTACCACAGAGAGAGTGTTGGTCAGAGCTCCGGTTCTGACGGAAACCGGGGTTGAAGTTCAAGAGTTCTTTGTGGTGACTGCAGTATCCGGACCGGGAATCCGCAGGGTGGAAACGGCTGTAGTCAGATTGGATATAGTGAATGACGACAATCCCAACCCGGTGCCGATTGAAGTGGTGACAGACGTTGAATTCGAGCCCGTAGTCTTCTCCTAGGTCACGCTCTGTGGTTGAATGCTGTGCTTATCGATGTATCAGGGGTATCCGCTCGGCAGCGGGCCCTTTTTTTATAGGCAGGTGCTGATTCTTCTCTATATTATAGGCACACTTGCGGACGTAAACCTATATTATATTATCAACAAAGTAGGCGGTAGGCAATTTCGGAATAAAGGAGGCGCTCTTATGTGGCTGGTGGGTTTGCTAGCCTTTATGATGGCCATCGCCCTCATTGCCGTCTGTACTTTATGGTTATTTCGTCTACACAAGACTTATTATAATTTGAGCGAAAGTCCTTTAATCGTCCGTAAAATCGACTTCCAGCCCGTAACCTGCAGAGTCAATTGGAATTGGGCCAAGCATAAATCGGGGTCAACCGGGGATACCCAAAACCCGGCTTTCTCCGGAGAAGACCTGTTTTTCTCTCCGGAAGAGGGTATAGAAGTAAAACAGATTCCGGCATTAGCAGAGATGCTTTCCACTCATGAACATGACGGTTTAACCCAGATGGCCGGACCGGCATATAAACTGATTTCCCAGAATAAAGTGGCAATTCAAGAGCAAAGTGAGGTGGTGATCACTCCGGATGATTTAATAGAAGCGGAAGATGACTCTCTGGCAATTCTTTCCGAGAAGCGGTCTTCCGGTGTGGGGGAGGGAACTGAAACCAGCAGAGTCAGTATGGAGAATATGAGCAATTCCATGGATTATGATTCCGCAGAATACGCGCGCTCGGACTGTTTACCGGGTTTGACTTCAAAGGATTATGATCCAACTGAGTCGAAAGGAGGAATAATTTTGATGGACCCTTTGGTACGGGCTGAGGTGGTTATCGGGGAAGCGACAAAACAGCTTTTAGTGGAGAATAATTTTACCCTTTCACAGCCGGCCATTAAGATCAGGAATATTACGGCAGAGCTACGTAATTTAACAACCGAGCTGATCATCGACAAAGTAATTATCCAAGGCATCCTCCATAAACAAATCTTTTTTGTGGGGGAGGACAATATAGTCCATCATCAATCGGAAGATGTGCCCTTCAGCACATTTCTGGATATCTTCGGCGCCGAGCCGGGGATGAACGTGCAAGTGCATCCAACCATCGAAACGGTGCTTTTTAACTTGCTCACTCCGACCTTGCTCCATCAGAAAGTAGTCATTGAGTTCTTTGTCAAAGTAACCGAATCCACTCAACTGAATATCTTGGAAGGCGCCGGTCCTCTGGTCCGCATTGATCAAGTGATCGGTGAGGGAACAAAACAGGAACTCTTAGAGAATACGGTAACCCTGAATGTGCCGGCTGTAAAGATTGATGATATCACAGCGGAGATTCGTGACCTGACCATTGAAGTCATTGAAGACAAAGTAATCATTCAAGGTATTTTGCATAAACAAATCTTCTTCATTGGCGAGGATAACATAGAATACCATCAAGCGGTTGATATGGAGTTTAGTACCTTCATTGATATTGTCGGCGCGGAGCCGGGCATGGATGTAGTGGTAGAACCGACAATTGAGTTTATCCACTTTGAGCTCTTGGATGCGGTAACGGAAATTGAAAAGGTGGTAATTGAGTTCTTTGTGAAAGTGACGGAAAGCGTACAGCTGAATGTGGCTTTAGGCCCCGGCGCATTACTTAAACTTGATACCGTCGTGGGTGAACAGACCAAACAGATCTTGGTGGAGAATACCGTCACCCTAAGCCAACCGGCGATTAAGGTTCGGGAGATCGTGGCCAGGGTGGAGAATTTAATGGCGGAAGTTATAGAAGACAAAGTGATTATCCAAGGAATTATCCATAAACAAATCTTCTTTATTAACGAAAATAACCTGGAGATCCATCAGAGCGAGAACGTGCCGTTCAGTACCTTCGTAGATATTCCTGGAGCTGTGCAGGGCATGGACATCAGGATCAAACCGGTGATCGAGACCATCCTCTTTGAACTGATGGATTCCACGACCTTGCGGCAGAAAGTCATTGTCGAACTCTTCGTGAAGGTTACCGAATCTCAGCAGTTGGAAGTACAAATCGCTGCTCCGTACGGACCTTACTACTTTTAAGAAGCGCATGCCAAAGGCCGGCCTGCTTCAAAACGAAAGCAATCATCCACTGGGTGATTGCTTTCGTTTTCAGATCCTGTTTCACTATAACCTTCTATTGATTGGTACCAGAGGGCAAAGTTATGCTCATGGCAGATATACTCTTCGCCATGGCATGAGCAGATCTGGGTGGTAGTCTTTACCCTGATAAAGATTATATCTGTCTTAAATAACACGCCCGTGCATAATTGGGAAAAAGAAAATAATCAGCGCATATACATGTAGGAAGGGGGGATGTTCGGAATGCGAGTATTGATGCAGAACCGTTCCAATGTACACAGAGTGATAGCTGGCGATACCATTCAAATGACAAAAACCCGTGAATACCTGCTTTCCCTGGGGGTAGAGGTTGATTTATTCACTGAGGAGGTGACTGACTTTTCCCGTTATGACCTGGTTCATCTCTTTAATATCATTCCGATTGAGGAGACGTATAGATTCTACATCCAGGCCAAAAAGAAAGGCATTCCCATCGTTCTATCCCCAATTTATTGGGATCCCACGGAATTCCTGGCTAATACCGACTCCAGAAAGAAAGAGTCCTTTCAAATCTGGTGGAAAAAAACCAACGATCTTCGCCAGGAGATTCTGGATGGAGTGGATCTCCTGCTTCCGAACGGTGTGCGGGAATATCAATTGCTGGTGGATAAGTATCATATTATCACCCCGTACCGGATTATCCCCAACGGAGTTGATCCCATCTTCTATTATGCCCGGCCGGACAAATTCATCAACCGTTATGCCTTGAAGGATTTCATTCTCTGTGTGGGTAGGGTATGCCGAAGGAAAAACCAAAAGGCTTTAATCAATGCTCTCAAAGGATTGGACAAAATGTTGGTAATCATCGGGCCGATCAATGATTATCAGTACTACCAGGAGTGTCGCCGGGCAGGGGAGGGAAGAGTCAAATTTATCGGTCCTTTAACCCAAAACTGGATCGCTTCGGCTTATGCGGCCTGTGATCTTCATGCCTTAATCAGTTGGTATGATACACCCGGTCTGGTGAACCTGGAGGCGGCTTTGGCCGGGTGTAAGATCGTCACCACCAACCGGGGAACAGCCTACGAATACTTGGAAGACATGGCCTGGTATTCTTCACCAAACTCTGATTCTATCCGGCTGGCTGTACAAAAGGCCTTGTACAATCCGGCCAATCCTTACCTTAAAGAACACGTTTTCTCCAATTTTACCTGGGATAAAGTTGCCGCCCTTACTTACCGGGCTTATCAGGAAATACTGAATTAACTGCCAATGCCAGCTTGGGCTTGTTCCCATTCTTTCCCGCTCCTCTTCCCGGAATCCCTGGGTAAATTATAAGCGAGGGAGAGCTATGTAATGGACCGCCGCCGACTGAGGAGCAAGAATACTGCCACTTTAAGCCGTCAAATAACTAACCTGAGCAGACTGATGATTAAATACAACATCCATGATTTAGTAGAGATTCTATCCAATCCCCTCCGGCTAATGTACCTTAATTTCCTGGCCGGTCTCTCCAGAGGTTTTGGCATCGCCATCGGCCTGACCTTGATCGCCGGGGTGTTTCTTACTATTTTAGCAAAGATCGCCAGTTTGAACCTGCCTATTATCAGCAAATTCATCGCTGAAATCGTCCATTTGGTGGAAGACCAATTACGGGCGTTGCCCAAATAATTTATTTAAAGGAAAGGTTTGATTCAGGTGTTGGACAAGAAAACCCTGCGCCGGTTGGAAAAGCGTTTGCTTCAAGAAAAGAAGGAATTGGAAGACCGCTTTCCGGAAAGTTTAGGCTTTGGAGAAAGCCTCAAAGAATCCGTACAAGAACTCTCCACCTATGACAATCATCCTGCGGATTTGGGCTCCGAAACTTTTGAAAGAGAGAAGGATTTAGGTATCTATCTGGACAGTAAGCGACAAAGGTATAATAATATACAAGATGCCCTCGCACGGATCAAGGCGGGTAAATACGGAATCTGCGCCATCTGCGGACGACCGATCGAGGTGGAGAGGTTGGAAGTCCTTCCCCAGGCCATTAACTGCCTTGATTGCCAAAAGAGGATGGAGGCGGAGGGGCAGGTGGCCGATGGTGACAGGCCGATTGAAGAGATTATCCTGGCCTATCCTTTCGGCCGCACGTTTCTGCGGGATACCACAGAAGTGGCTTTTGACGGAGAGGATACCTGGCAAGCAGTAGCCAGCTACGGTACTTCGGAAAGCCCGCAAGATTTAGGGGGGAATGTGACCTATGAAGAGATGTACTCCGCTGAGCCCAGGGGAAGAGTGGCCCCGGTGGAAAACGAGCAAGTAACAGACGAGGGCCTGGACGAACAGGTCATCGCCGAGTTCACCACAGAGTGATCAGGATGAGAACATGAAAACCGTCACCCATCAGGAAATTGGGAACGGTTTTCATTATCTCGGTCGGTAGCGTCTTGCGTTCATGCCTGGGCCATCATTCAGCTTTCCAGCTTTCTCAAGACTCCCAATACTAATTCTTTAGCGGTCTCCAAATTCTCCGGTTGGACAAATTCTGCTCGATCAGTGGGCCAATGCCAGTTGGGAAGCAGGCCGTCCTCGTCAAAGGCCATGATCCCCATAGTTGGGTATTTCCGCATCAAGGTTACGGTTGCATCAGTCGTTAATAGATTGTAAGGCCGAAAATCCACGTCCAATCCTTTTTCCTGCGCGACCGCTTTCGCGGCTGAAATCAGCTCCGGCGCAGAGGGTTTCATCCCCAAGATCCCTTCTTTCGTAATTACCGAGACCTTACCGATTCCTAAATTATCCAAGTTAATAAAGTAGGTATTCTGCGGTGGCCGATGCTTTTTTATGAAGTCCAAAGCGCCGTTGGTCCCGGATTCTTCAGCTCCGGTGGCCAGCAGGGTCACACTTGTGGTCAAGAGCGGGAGATGAGTCAGGACATTACCTACTTCCAAGAGCACACTCAGGCCGGAAGCGTTATCGTTGCCACCGGGCGTATAAACGCCTTTTACCTCCCTATGTACCAACAAAAGAACAGCGAAGAATAGGTAGAGGGCGGGAGGCAAGGAAATATACCAAAAGAGATCTGGACTTAGACCGGACCAGACTCCCGCCGCATAAGCCAAGGTGATGAGGACCATCGAACCAACCATCAGCAGGTAAGAGCGGCGGAAGCCCTTCACCATCTGCGGAGAAAAGCTCAAGGCCGAACGGGATGAATCATAATGCGCCATGATTACCACCTGCCGAATCGCCTTGCTTCTGGCCGGCACATCGGCGATAATGTTCCGGGATTCCCGTTTAGGCAGTATCTTTGTGATGAAGGGAAAAGTATTAGATTCCAGGTAAAAGGCGTTCAGGGCAAACAGGGCAATCCCTAAAGCAACCTGGTTGTTGAAGGGGAAAATAACAGCGGCAATTACAAATAACAGATAAAGCAGGCCAAAGGCCCAAGAGAAAGAGGTTACGGCTTTAAAGGTCTCCACC
>DATCJV010000087.1:0-2247 GCA_036562625.1 Bacillota bacterium
GGAGTAAGCGCCGGGTTTTATCCCGCTGTCGTCCGGACCCGCCGGTCCGGAAGCATCCGCACCGATTATACTCAGCGTATGCAGACTCAGACCGGGCGGAACTTTCAAAACCTGTCTGGAAAGGGGCTCACCCTCCCAACTTAAGCAGAGTTTAATCTCTTGTTCAGCCGGATACCCGTTCTCCACAGAGAAACGGTACTGGTTATGAGGTAAGACCCGCAGACCGGTGAGACCTAAGTTTTCACCATGCGCACCGACTGTGACCACTTCGAGCAGGCCGTTGAAAACAGCGGAGAGTTTCTTACCTTGTAAATCCAGACCACCGTCAGTCAGCAGGCACCCTTGCCAGGGACGATGCTCCGTTGCTAGCCAGGCCTGTAAGACTTGAGCCGCTTCTTCTTCATCAAAACTGCCATATGTGCATTCAACCGTCTTCAATACGGAGAGCAACTCCCGGTGAGCAGTTGAGGGGGGACATAATTGTGTTGTCTCAGCCCCGGCCAGATAGATAGCGACCGGAGTATCGGCGGAAAGCTCCTTCATCCTCTCCGCCAGAATTGACTTGGCCTGCGCCAAACGTCCTCCCTCCACATCTTGTGCGTTCATACTGGCTGACACATCCAAAATATATACCACACCCGGTCGCTCCAGCCGCTGAGCGACCCACGCCGGACGGGCTAAGGTTACAACAGCAGCAGTAGCAGCCAACACCTGAATCAGCAAGAGAAAAACAGACCAGTAGCGTAATTTCTTCGCTCCCCTGTTACTCATCTGTAAGCGAGACCAAATATAAATGGAGGAGACTGGTTGACGGCGAAAACGCATCCGTAAAAAATAAAAAAATATGATAGGGATGATCACTAAACCAAACCAAAAAGCCCATGGTTCACCCCAACTCAACATAACAACCCCTCCCGCTTCAGGTAAGTATGGAAGGAGCGGGCCAAGGACAAATCTGAGGAGAGTAACACATGACCCAAACCGCGCCGATGACACGCGGCCCGTGTTTCATTGAGGAAGGTATTTAACTCTCCCAGATACCAACCGGCTATTTCCTTACTGACGTGCAGAGGAAGATCTCCGGCGCCTTCCAAATCAGCCAAGGTCACCTCACCCAGATATGGAGGTTCCAACTCCTCCCTGGCCAGAATCTGAAGAACAAAGCCCTCGGAGCCACTGGCCCCTAACTCCCTAATCACTTTTTCCCACCCAGGAAAAAGTAGATCGGAGAGGAGAACGAACATACACTTTCGCCCGTAGCGCGCAGCAAAATGGCGGACAGTGGTCACGGAATCAAACTCCTCTACCGGCTCGGCTTGAGCGATTTTATTGATCACATCTGTTAAAGAAGCGCGGCCCCGCGCCGGCGACACCAACTCCTGTAAATCCCGACCCATCCCCAAAACGCCTGCTCTGTTTCCGTCATTCAAGGCGATCCCGGCTAATACGGCTGCAATTTTCTTGGCGAACCACAATTTTTCCACAGCGCCGAATTGCATAGATCTACTGAGATCCATCAGTATAATCAGGGTAAACTCTTTTTCCTCCGCGCATAATTTCACCAATAAACGGTGCAGTCTTAAAAAGACCGTCCAATCAATCCGGCGTACGTCATCCCCGAGTTGATAATCCCGGTAATCGGCAAATTCAATTCCTCCGCTTTGTGCCGGACTCCGTTGCTCCCCTATTAATAAACCGGTCACCCGTTTCTTCGTAAGCAGACTCAGGGCTTTCATTAATTGGAAATCTTCCGGTTCCAATAGCCTTTCCATCATCGGCTCAACTCCTTATGGCCGCCGGTTGTTCTTGATCAACCGGAATCTGTTCACAAAGGTCTTTAATCAAGGCATCCACCTGAATTCCCTCACTTAACCCGTCAAAATTTAAGGCCACCCGATGACGGAGCGCAGGAACGGCTAATTCCTTAATATCCTCCAAACTCACATTAAACCGGCCTTGGGACAAAGCCCGGGCTTTTCCACCCAAGATTAAAGCTTGAGCGCCCCTGGGCCCAGCCCCGTTGCAAACGTCAACCAGGAATTGAGCCACATGATCGACAGAAAGTGATCCACCTTTTGATCGCTTGAAAGTGATCCGCTTAAGATAAAATTTAAGGTCTCACTCCTCTCCGGAAACTTGGTTACAGGTTTTATCTTGCTCTTCTTGCAAACGGGAGGTTAAACGGTACGAATCACCGTTCATGTTTAAGATATGACCATGATGGGTTAGGCGATCTACCAAAGCACC
>DATCJV010000091.1:0-6052 GCA_036562625.1 Bacillota bacterium
CGGCCAGCAGAAGCAGGCAGGAGAAGAAGAAGGCCATTTTGTTCTGCCGGACCAGCGCCGGAGTTTCCCGCAGGAGAAAAGCAGCTACCCTTCGCCACCTGCTCTTTTCCGCCCGGTAGATTAGGTTGTAAGCCCGTCCGACCAGGTCGTTGAGGAGAGTGATGATCTCCGGAGACATTCGCTCTGCTCGCGCCCGGGCCAGGTCCGCAGCGGACTTCCGATACAGGACGCTCAGTTCAAGCAGTTCTTCTTTACTCAATTGCCGGATTCGGTGCCCGCCGGCTTTGGAGAGAAGCAGGTTCAGCCTTTGCCAGCTTTCCTTTCTCTTCTGCACAAAAGGGATTTCCATAAGGCAACACTCCATCGTTTTTTAGGGAGGGATCCGTGATGGAAGACTACAAAATAATCACACCGGAAAACGTAGAACTGGATTACAAAATCGCCGATGTGGGTAGTCGCTTTTTGGCTTTATGCATTGATACCTTGATCCAATGGTTAACTATGCTCGGCGTCATCTTCCTCCTTACCCTGCTGAATGTGAAAGAGCTCAATCTGGACACCAGGATGGCAGGATTTTCCGAGTCGGTGGTCATCGGAATCGTAATCGCGCTTCCTTTTGTCTTTCAATTCCTGTACTTCGTTATTTTGGAGACGGCCTGGAGCGGCCAGACCATCGGAAAGAGAGTGCTTAATATCCGGGTGCGTAAGGAAGGCGGGTATCCACCGGGCTTCTGGGATATTTTCCTGCGTAACCTGATCCGTGCAGTTGATCTGCTACCCATCTTTTATGGCATAGGTTTTATTACCATGTTTTTTAATAAAAAAGCAAAACGCTTAGGGGACTATGCCGCTGGCACCATTGTGGTGAAGGAAGTCTCCCGGAGGAGACTCCGCCGGTTTTTAAAGGAGGAACTATCCCCGGTAGACTCCTCCCCGGTTCAGCCGTCCGGAGATACGGTCTTCGCGGATACCGGATGCAGTATAATTTTACCATATATCACCCGGGAAGACTATTATCTCCTCAAAGACCTAATCTCCAGAAGAGAGAAGCTGTCCAACTACGGAGCCCTGGCGGAACAGGTTCTCCGCTCGCTCCTGGCCAAAGCATCCGCAGACCAATCCCCGGATGCGCTCTGGGCGGACCCGGGGAAAGCCATAGAGAGTTTGGTTGCTTTTTACGAGCGACAGACAAGATGATAGGATGCGGCGAAGAACGTCAATTCCGGATTATGCAAATTTGACCCAGAGAAGAACCCGCCTCTGCTGTTGGTTCCGGACTAGCCCTCTGAATTACACTGGAAACCAACTTCTACAGCTGCGGCAGGCACGGTATCCAAAACCCGGGAAAGGAGACCCGGCAAAGCGTCGCTCCGGGATTCGGGTTTTTTAGGTAAATGTAAAACATGGTTATTAATTCTGTTCCGGTTCCAACAGAGACTTTAAGTAGGTGATACTTCGCTTCACCCATTCCGCTTCATTTGCGATGCTGGCCTCAATATCCCCTTGGTAGGGAGGCCAAAGTTCCAGAATCATATTGAAAGGACGTTTGTTTTTATTCAATACTTCCAGGATTTTGGGGACATTAAGCCTACCTTCACCGGCCGGTCTCCCGGTGATGATAAAGCCCATGCCGGTATCGAGCCGCTCAGTTCCAAAGTCCTTAATATGGAGGTTAAGAACATACGGCGCCAGCTCCGCTAAGACGATGTCCGGTCCTTCCAGGGCGCCGAAGTTGTTAACCGTATCCAAACAGACTCCGAGGTAAGGGTGGTTGATTCTGCGGATTAATTCCGCCAATTCCTTTGCCGAATGCCGCTCATAATTCTCTACGGCAATTACTACATCAGCCTCGGCAAAATCAGGCAGCACCTCCCGGAGCCATTCTTCAATTTGCGGCAGATCAGGCCGGGATTCCGCAGAATGCGTCAGCGTGCGGAGAAGTTTGGAGTTGAGAAATTTAGCGATCTCCAGATACTTCCGTAGATGAGCTGGTTCTACACCGCTGGTTCCTACTTCTATTTCGATCCCGTAGTGTTGGGCGGCTGCCCGCAGATGATCCAGTTGAATAGTATCCAGCTTATGCAGGGGTAGGTTATTGGCGATCTGCACCACACCAACTCCCAATTCGTGGGCTTTTTCTACCAGATCGATGGGGGTTAGTGGTTTCTGGGGCGCCGGGTAACCTGAAATACCCACGGCCCAGTGATAAGACCAGGAGCTTATACCAAGCTGTTTAATCATGTTGTCCCTCCAGAAAATATTATTTACTTTTATCTTCGTTAAGATATCCAATTTCGGCATATCTGAACGTTTAGATAAAAAATAGCACTTCAGCAAAGTATTGTCAAGGAAAAACAAAATACTGAGCGCCGGAGTGATCGCCTCGTATGCCACTCCAGCCATTTGGAGAAGCGAAGGAAGAGGGAAAAAGAGATCCGCTTAAGCCCGGGTCCGGGTGGAGACGCAAAAATTTGGAATGCCTTGCGGGAAGACGTGATGGATTGGTGATTTTTGACTGTTTGGTAGAAAAAGTAATGGCATCTAAAATAATGGTTGACACGGAATAACTTATCCATTATAATTTAACTTAGTTTTAAACACCATGCATAATACACTAGATATGAGACATGAAATATGATGATACATAGCTAAGGGAAATGAGCATGCCTTTATCAGATTATAATGTGACATATATGTCCTTGAGTGAACAGATTTTCAAAATTTTTAAAGAACAAATCGTTAACGGAGAACTAAGTCCCGGAGAAAGATTAGTCATCGATAGGTTCGCCCGGCAATTGGGAGTCAGTTCCACCCCGGTCCGGGATGCTCTCAGGCTATTGATTTCCGCCGGTTTTGCCGAAAAAAAATCCAATGACAGCATTTTTGTGATTAAGCTTTCCAGAGCCGATATAGTAGAGTTGTTTGATATGAGAGAGGTTTTGGAAGGACTGTCTGTACGCCTATTAACTCAGAAAATCCATCATCAGCAAATCGATGCTTCCGTATTCCGGAACCTACTGCAGGAATTCAAAGAAAAAGAAAGGGAGTTTTTGGTTGGGCACAATGAAACTCCCCATGAATTCGGTTTGCAATTTCATGATCTGGTGCATAAACTATGCCCGAACAAAAGATTAAAAAAGCAGATTGAGTTGATTATGAATCAAACCTACCGAGTCAGAAAAGTCCAATATAAAAATAAATACAGTGAGTACTTGAAGAACAAAAGACAGAACAGATTATTACAGGAGACACAGGAACACATAGAAATTATCGAAAAAATGCTCAGCGGTGAGGCGGAAAAAGCGGAGAACTTAATCAGAGAACACATTAGAAAGGCGAAGGAAGAGATCTTAAGCCTGAAAAATCTTAGTGAGTAAGGGAATGCAACATGACAGCCTAATGGATATAGGGTTTAACCTACAAATTGGGTTTACGGTTAAATTACGGAGAGCATTCATAACGCAGAAGATATCCGAAAAATGTATTCAGCAAGAAGCAAATTCAGAATAAAGTAAAGAGTGGAAAATCATCACTTAATTTATAATTTATAATTTATAATTTATACCATGCATCAAACTTTATACATTATGTATCTATCGAATTATCCGAAATAAATTGCCTTGTGTAATACGAGTAGTAATTATATATCATACTTTTAAAAATATCTTGTCCATTTGAAAGGAGGTGTCTTGAAAAAGCCTGACCTTTGGTAGTTCGCAGCGTAGAAAAATTAAAGGAGATGGAAGAATGAAAAGAGGAAAAATAGCAGTTGGATTGTTGTTTGTACTATGTATCGCCATGGTAATGTCTTCTGTTACTTTCGGCGCAAAAAAGATTCGTATTACGTTTGCCGCTTATAACCCGGCCGGTCAGGAAGAAGAGCAAGGAATGGAACTCTTCAAAAAGTTGGTTGAAGAGAGAAGTAACGGCCGGATGGTTGTTGATACATTTTACGGTGGCGTGCTCGGCGGAGAAAGGGACCAAAACGACCTGGTTAGTGTCGGCGAAATCCAGTTGGGCGTCACCGGTAACCGGTTAGGCAGCAGCGTTTGTCCGGAATTGATGGCCATGGATGTTCCTTACGTTATTTCCAGTGAGGAAAATCTCTTCAAAGTCTGGAACGGCAAGATCGGCGACCGAATTAAGAAGACGATTGAAGATAAGAAACGCATAACCATCCTTGGCGTGCAGAGAAGAGGCTTCAGAAATCTGACCACCAAAGGCTATAAAGGTGATACTCCTGCCAGTCTGGCCGGGATGAAAATTCGTCTGCCGGAGATCGCGGAATGGGTAACCGCCTGGAAAGCCCTGGGCACTCTGCCGGTTCCCATTGACCCCACTGAAGTCTTCACTGCTTTGCAGTTGGGTACGGTTTCCGCTCAGGAAAACCCGATTTCTTCCTGCTATGCCAAGGGTATTTGGGAAGTATGTGACTACTTAGTCTTAACCGAACATCTGGCCAATTATATGTTATATGTGGCCAGCACGGATTGGCTGAAGAGCCTCTCGAAAAACGATCAGAAGATAATCTTGGATGCGATGGAGGAAGCCGTTGCTTATGCCAACGAGTGGAGTAGGGAAAATGAAAAGAAGTTGTTGAAAGCAATGGAGCAGAAGGGTATGACCATAGTTGTTCCTGATAAAGCCCTTTACCAAAAGGCGGTTGCCCCGGCCATCAAAGAACTGGCCAAGAATTGGGCGCCTGGTGTATATGAAGAGATAGTCAAGATTGAAGGACGGGAATTATACTAAAAAATTCTCAAAGGCTAGTGGTGATTCTATAATCACCACTAGCCCCACATAGCAAATGGAATCCATATAGTTACAACTGATTAATTTTGAGAATAAGACGGTAAGGAATGTGCGTAGAAAAGGATGAGGTCAGTTTTTTTATTAAATGAATGAACTTATTTATAGTCTTTTATTAAATCATTGACAACCCCCCTTTTAGAATTTGAAACGATATGGAAGTTATCATGCCTGAGCGGATTTACCATATCCGTTCACCATGAAAGGCTTCAAAAAGACATTTATTTTAGTAGATAAAGAAGGGAAGAAAAATGAACCTAATAAGTGGTATTCGGAAATTTCTAATCAGAGTCCTGGATACAATTGTCTGCGTTAGTTTTGCCGCAATGGTTCTGTGCTTGATCTTACAGGTTATATTCAGGTTTGTTTTGAGAATCAGTGTTCCGTGGACCGAAGAATTAGCCAGATTTTTGATGCTGTGGTCGGTGTTTATCGGGGCTGCTCTAAACTTTGATGAAGACGATCATATCAAGGTTGATATCTTGGTCTCCAAAATCTCCAATGAAAAGGTAAGAAAAGTCATTTATTATTTGGCGACCAGTGTGACCTTTATATTTATCGCCAGTTGCATCTACGGTGGCTTCAAACTGTATAATCTGGGGATGAGAGACTGGGCGACCACTATGCCGGTTCAGATGGGGTGGATTTATATTTCTTTACCCCTCGGCGCGGTTATGATGGTGGTACTAAAAATCCTCAAACTATTTGAACCCCGGATTGAAAATAAATGAAGTAAAGGGTGATATAAATGATCGCGGTTTTTATCATTGGATTATTGGTTCTGCTCATGATCGGAGTACCGGTAGCCTATGGCCTTGGGATCACAAGCATATTGGCGATGGTCTTTGAAAGAGGAATAGACGCTATTCCACATCTGGTTTTGTCCCAAAGGATGGTCTATGGGATAAATAAATTCACTACCTTGGCCATACCCTGTTTTTTACTGGTAGGTAACTTAATGAACCATGTCGGGATCTCACAAAAGATCTTCAGGTTCGCCAATAAAATAGTAGGCCACTTACATGGAGGTTTGGGTCACGCTAATGTTTTGGCAAGTATGATTTTTGCGGGGATGTCCGGTTCCGCTGTTGGTGATGCCGCCGGGCTTGGGAAAATAGAGATTGAGGCAATGACAGAAGAGGGTTATCCGGCTGATTTTTCGGCTGCAATTACCGGAACGTCTTCTATGATCGGACCGATTATTCCTCCTAGCGTGCCCATGGTTTGTTACGGTGTCTTAGCC
>DATCJV010000128.1:0-12038 GCA_036562625.1 Bacillota bacterium
ATTATAGTATGAAAGGCCGCACCTACAGGTATATGCAGGAAGAACCTTTGTACCCGTTTGGTTATGGGCTGAGTTACACTACTTTTACTTATACCGGTTTAACCCTTAGCAAATCCCAGTTTATCATCGGAGAAGATCAAGAAGTAAAAGTCTCGGTTCAGGTTGAAAATGAAGGGTCGGTAGCCGGGGACGAAGTGATCCAACTGTACCTCAGGCATATGCAGGCGAGTGTCGTCACACCCAGATGGGAGTTGCAAGCCTTCAAACGCCTGACTTTGGCTCCTGGGGAGAAACAAGAAGTCGAATTTACTCTGCGGCCGAGGCAAATGGCGGTAGTGGATGAAACAGGCGCCTTCCGGTTAGAGCCGGGTGAGATCCGATTGTACGTGGGCGGCCGGCAACCGGACACCAGAAGTTATGCTCTGGCCGGAACGGAGGTTTTGGAGACGGGCCTGATTCTGTCTGGAGAGACTCTGATCTTGGAGCCTTGAGATGGGCGTCACTTGGGCGGCGGGTTATAGTTATCCCGTAGATGTTTAGGGATACAGTAATATCGGTATAAATCTAAAGTCCATAGTGAGGGGGTAAGATATGAAACTGATCCTGCGTTGGTTCCCGGGCGGCGATGATAGTGTCACCTTGCAGCAGATCAAGCAGATCCCCGGGATCAGCGGAGTGGCTACTTGCCTACAGAAAGTCCCCGTAGGTGAAGTGTGGCCCTTGGAAAAGTTAATTGCGCTCAAGGAGGAGATCACCGCCGCCGGTCTGGAAGTAGAAGTGATCGAGAGTGTCAATATTCACGAGGACATCAAGAAAGGATTACCCACCCGGGACCAATATATCGAAAACTATATAAAAACCATAGCCCATCTATCGAGGATTGGGATCAAGTGCTTGTGCTACAATTTCATGCCGGTTTTTGACTGGTTTAGAAGTGAGCTGGCTCGGCAATTGTCCGACAGCAGCTTTGTCATGTCGTACCGGCATGAAGAAGTATTGCAGATGAATCCCTTGAAGATGGCCACGGTGATGCTCAGTAAGTCCGGGGGATACTCCCTTCCAGGTTGGGAAGAAGAACGCTTGGCCGCCATGGCGGCTGATGTTGAATATTACCAGTCCATAACTATTGATCAATATTGGGCTAATATGAAGTACTTCCTCGATGCAGTGCTTCCCTACGCGGAGAAATATCAGATAAAAATGGCCATCCATCCGGATGATCCGCCCTGGCCACTCTTTGGCCTGCCCAAGGTGATCACCGATGCGCAGAATATCCGAACTTTCTTCTCTTTGAACAAAAATTCATGCAATGGCCTTACTTTTTGTACAGGTTCGCTCGGCGCTAATCTGGAGAATGATCTCCCGGCCATGGCGAGAGAGTTTGTCGCACAGGGCAGGGTGCCCTTTGTTCATCTCAGAAATATTAAACACCTGGGCCCACAGGATTTTGATGAAACCGCCCATCCCACCATGTACGGTGATCTGGATCTCTTCGCGATCATGGAAGTCTTGTACGATAGCGGGTTCAACGGATATATCCGTCCCGATCACGGCAGAATGATCTGGGGTGAAAAGGCCCGGCCCGGTTATGGCCTTTATGACCGGGCATTGGGCGCCACCTATCTCTACGGGTTATGGGAAGCTATCACTAGGCTGAAAAAGGCGGAGGAAGGAGTCTGACCCGTTGGTCTTCTCCTTCCTCCGGTGTTAATGGGCGGTTTTTCTACGTAGACTGCTCTGCCAGGCGTGTAGGGCCAAGGCCACAGCGATGACTCCGTAGGCTAAGAAAACTCGGAAGTATTCACCTATTTGTGGAATACCGAAGATCTTTTGCCCGGCTAAAGGAGAGACTACAAAGAGGGTGTGAAATAGCAATACGCCGATCAGGGCATTCCAAATGGTAGCCCGGCGGGTGGTGGCGCCCCCGACCAACAGGGCGGCAATAGCGAACATCCCCACTTGTTCATGACTGTTATACGTGTTCATGGTACCCATATTCTGTAAGAAAACCAACTGGCCCCAGGAAGCCAGAACAGTGGAGATGATGATGGCGGTTCTCCGGATCCGGTTGACATTAAAACCCGCCACTTCCGCAATGCGGATATCTTGCCCGACCGCCCTCATCTGCTGGCCCAATCTGGTCCGGATGAGAAAAGAAGTGGCCGCACAGACCAGACCGGTCAGCACCAGGGTAAAGACAGGCACGCGCCAAGGGCCGAGACGGAGAGGACCCAAATTGACCAGGATTAATCCGTTCCAGAGCGGGTCAAGGGCCCGATCGAGGGAGCCGGCGACATTAATTAAATCCACTGTGTTGCGTACCCCGATTCCCGAGGAGAGGAGAAGCAGCTCGTCTTTGATGGGAATCACAGTACCGACCAGAACCAGGAAGACCAACTGATATAGGCCGTTGGCAAAGAAACCAAGAATCATCCCGGTTACCATCTCCCGGCCTCTTGCCTTATTCAAGACCCAAGCGGTCAGCCAGCCGAAGAGGAGAGCAAACGGGATGGCGAGCAGAGCGGCGGTACAGATTCCGGCCAGACCGGTCAGGCGGTAATGGGTGATGATGATTAGGGCGATCTGTCCGGCCATCGCGCCGATGACAATGCCGAAGTTCAATCCCAGCCCGGCCATGACCGGGATCAGCAAGGAGAGGACAAGCAGGGAATTCCTGCCCAACCTGGTCAGGACCTCATTGATCAAGAAGTTGATATCAAGTCTGGCGGCGATAATTCCCCCCAGGCAAAGGGCGGTAAAGAACAAGGGCACAGCATTTCTGCTTAATACAGCCAAGATCTGATCTTCCAGGCGGGGAGCAGGTGGCGACGTTTTCTCTTGCATCTTCAGTTACCTCCTTTCCGCCCGGGTCAGGGCGTAGATGATCATACCGTTACTAATAATGATCCGGGCGATCTCACTAATATCCGAACCTTGCAGGATGGTTTGGGTAACCGGCAGGGCGATGGTCAGCAAGGTCTGAAAGAGAATGGTGCCGATGAGCACATGACTAATGGAGGCGCGCGCCAGTGAGGCCCCGCCGATCAAGATCGCCGCCATGGCCGGAAACGCGGCATACAAGGGAGCGGTATACAGTTGCAGGAACCCATAACTCTGGGAATAGACGATAATACCGATGGCCGCTAAGATGGTAGAAAGGATGACGCCACTAATCCGCATGTTCCGCACATTGATCCCGGAAGAGACCGCATACATCTGGTTGGCGCCAGTTACGGTCATTGCCAGACCGATCTTGGAGCGAAAGAATAGATACATCAGGAAACAGAAGAGGAGGAAGAAAAGGAGCAAACCCGTAGGAATGGTGACTCCCAAAAGTGAAAAGGCTAAGAAGTTATTTAGAATCTTCGCGTAAGTGTCGCTTAAGGTAAGCGTATAGCGTAGTCCCTTTCCACCGATGGCAAAGATGAGCGCCGGGTTATTAATGGGCGCCATCAACCAAAAGATACACATCCCGGCCACGACTGAAAATCCTACATACGTGCCGACCATCATTTCCTGGCCTTTCACCCGTTCCAATAATAAGGCATAAAGGTACCCGGCGATGATGGCCGGTGGAATGGAGAAAGCGATGGCTGTAAAGAATCCGGCAAAGCCGGTTATATTCCAATTCAAACTGATTACCCCGCCCAATAAACCACAGATCACACCCACCGGTAAGCCGAAGTTGAGTCCGGCGCCGCACCGTAAAGAGGGCAGCATGGCCAGGACTAAGATACCGTTCATCCCGATGCGCACCAAGGAATCACTGATTAGGATCTTTAAATCCATCTTCATCATCAAGGCTAAAATAAAAAGTAATAAAAGAAAACCGGAGATGATCAAACGGGGAAGACCGAACCCGGAAAGAGACTTTTTTATCCGGTCCGTCCATCCTGCAGGAACTCCCAATCCCCTGTGCGGACTAGGCATAATCAACCGACCTCCTTTCGGGTGTTCTTACCCGCCATCAGTAGCCCGAATTCCAAATCGGAGGCGTCTGATGGGAGAATGCCGATAATTTTTCCTTCATAAACAATGGCGATCCGATCGCAGATTTTTCGTAATTCAGCCAGTTCACTCGAGGTCATAATCACAGTGACACCGCGTTCACGGTTGAATTTAACCAATAAATCCAGGACCAGTTGTTTGGCGCCGATGTCAATACCACGGGTCGGCTCGGAGACCCAAAGCAGATCCGGTTCCAGAGCAAAAGCCCGGGCCAGACAGACTTTTTGCTGGTTGCCTCCGGAGAGTCTCTGTACCGGCTGGGCCGGGCCGGCGCATCTGATATCGAGCTCTTCAATGAATTTAAGGGCTTGTCTCCGGATGGCCTTTCGGTCCTCCAATCGGAGAGCCGGAAGGAAGCCGGGTCTGAGGAATTTATTCTGGATCTGCATGGCAGTAAGGACAATATTCATTTCGATCGATTCAGTCAATAATAAACCAACGCCCCTCCGGTCCTCAGAGACAAAAGCCATACCCCTCTCCAAAGCCGATTTGGAACTGCCTAAACTTACCGGTTTATCGTCTTTGCGCACCTCGCCGGTGGCCGGATACAGGCCCATCACGCCATTGGCGATTCCCAGTTTGCCGTGGCCGGCCAGTCCGCCGATGCCTAAGATCTCGCCCCTTCTGACCTGCAGGCTGATCCCTTTCACCAACTCCCCGGGCATTTTTACTTGTAGATCCCTTATGGTTAAAATGGGGTCTTCGTCAGTGGGTTCCGTTTTTCGGCGGGGAAGGGCAGGACGCTCTATTTTTCTGCCAACCATCAGTTCGGCCAGGAGTTCTACGTTTGCTTCCTTCCGCGTCAGCTGGTGAACAACCTCCCCATCGCGTAAAATGGTGATTGTATCACTGACCTCCAGTACTTCATCGAGCCGGTGTGTAATAAAGAGAATACCGATCCCCTCCGCGGACAGGCGTTTCATCACATCGAGCAGGCGTTTTGCTTCTCCCTCGGTTAAAACGGCGGTCGGCTCATCAAAGACTAGGAAGCGGACGTTCTTTTTATCAATCTCCCGGGCGATCTCGACAAACTGCATATAACCAACTGGCAGACCCGCTACAGGCAGGGACTCGTCCACGGTCAGGCTGAGCTTTTGCAGCGCCGCCCTGGCATCAGTAGCCATGGCTTCTTCATCAAGGGTCTCCAGACTCCTGCCTAGTATTTTACTGATCGGATTCTCGGTGGTGATTTCTCGGTTTAATTTGATATTCTCTGTAATAGTAAAACCCGGCAAGAGCATAAATTCCTGGTGCACCATGCCGATGCCCAAGTCCATAGCCTCCCGTGGAGAGGTAATGGCGACTGTTTCCCCATCCAGTATAATCTCACCTTCAAACCCGCCGGTTTCATGGATAACCGGCATACCGAAGAGGATATTCATTAAAGTAGATTTTCCCGCGCCGTTCTCTCCGAGCAGTGAATGAATTTCTCCGGCTTTAACCGATAGATTGACATTCTTTAATACATGGGCGCCGGAATAGCTTTTACTGATATTCTTCAGTGTTAAAAAGGTTGAAGCAGACATTTGTCAACCCCTCTCGAAAGTTCACAAAATTGAAAAACCCCGGACAGGTTTGGAATGTCCGGAAATTAGCACAGAAGCCGGTCAAACCGGCTTCCGTACTAAGGATGCAAGTACAATACCGGATCTTCGGCCCACCGACTTATTCGCCAAAGATTACGGAATCAGAGAGGAACATATAGAAACAGCCATTATCACTCAAGCGGTTAAAGCGCATAGAAGCGCCGGTGACTTCTTCCACGACCCGAGCGACTGCTTCCATATCTTTAAGATCAATCTTCTTTTCAATGGCCAGTTTGGCCAGTTCAACACAGGCTGTGCTTTGCAGGTAACCGGTGGCTACCGGCCAGGTGGCGAAGCGGCCGTCTCCTCCCCTCCTGCTGATTTCTTTATTGATGGCTTCTACAATAGCTGGGAAGTTGCCTTTCATTTCTTCGGTAATCTCCAGACCGAGAGCGCCGGGATAACCATGAGTCGGGCTGGGACAGCATTGCTCGGGGAAGATGGCGCCGGTCTGTAAAGAAGCGACGATCAAGGGTTCCTGCATAGCGCAGTTAGTGGAAAAAACGGCGATGTCTTTCCCATACTTCGCAACCTGCCGTGGCACGTCCTCCAAGATAAATTGCTGGGAAGCGGGCACGCCTCCTTCACCCATTGGATCAGGAGCGTTGACGAAGATAAATTCCAAGCCTAACCTCTTGCACTCTTCCTCCATAATGTCACGTCTTTCTGCCAATTGGACAAGAGACATATGTCGCGGAAATGAATAATGTAGAAGCTTGGTGGCGCCCATCTCTTTGGCCAATTGGGGAATGGATTTGCCCCGAGCCGGGTTGTCAGGGATCAAAGCCAGGTCGGCGTATTTTTCCACCATCGCCGGGTCTTCGTGCGGTTCGCCCACGAGGAAGAGCATATCCGGGCGGGTTTCTTTGACCTTCCGAATGGCCGCGACCGTGCCGGGCACTCCTTGATTGATGACAATGGCTTTCACGGCTGGATCAGCGGCTAAACCGGTGATTTGGGCAATGAAGGTCTCCTGCTCCTGCATAAAATTGTCCGGATAAGTGACGTGCTTAATCAGATCGCCGTATTTGGCGATAGCCGCTTCCGCTCCTCTGTACTCATCTTCATTCTGTGAAACAGTGCTGGTGGCGATCCCGATTTTGTAAGATCCGGAGCCAGCCTCTTTCGTTTGGTTATTGTTTAGCAAGATCACAGCCACACATAGAAGAATGGCGATGATACCCCATAATACCGATTTGTTCTTCCTCATATCTTTACCCCCTAGTAATTAATGCGCGCGCAAAGCAATTTTAATATAATTCCAGTTAAAAGCCGGAATATCCTGCTATTAATTAACCAAAAGGGGAGAATATTTATAAGTTGTGGGTATAATATATGCCAGGTTTTGATCGCCTATGCCAATGGTTTTTTTCACACAAAAAAAGCGGTGGCATCCCGGGGGATGCGTGCTCGCCTTACCTAAAAACCACTTGGCTGACGGAAGAAGAGAGGGCAGCTCAGATCCAGGGGAACTTTTCACGACAACTAATAATTTGGGAAAAAACCTGCTTTTGGTAGCTGATTAAGGATCTTGAGCATACAGGCTTCCCGGGCGGGTGCTTGCTTGACGTATCCTTCCATCTTAATAAATATTTTTTTATTTTTCCGCATATTACCAATATAGTAATGAAACCCTAAATAATTAGCGGGCAGATAGGCTTGGAGATCAGTGATTCCATCTCTTCTCTTCAGATGCTGAAGGAATAGAGCTTCTTTCATCATGGAGCCGTGTCCCTTTCAGTAATAATACTCTATTATACATATTAAAGTTGATAATGACTAATTTCCAAGACCATAATTAGAAGAGGGTTTGGCCAAGAAAAAAAGCAGCATACCTTTTGAACAGGCGCTGCCGCTGAACCAGTAATGATTGTGGTAGCGATCGAATATTCAGGAGAAATCCTCCTGGTCCACCTGGTCGAGCCATTCCAGAACCGGCTGCAGGGTGGTTTGAATAGTCCCGTCCTTGAACGGGTTGGCTAAGCCGGCGATCTCCACCAATTCCAAGAAGGATTTACTGCCCCCGGCTGTACAGAGCCGCAGGTAATCCTGCCAGGCCTGTCTGGGGGAATTACGGTATTTGGCCCAGAATTGAAAGGCGCAGATTTGAGCCAGGGTATAGTCGATATAGTAGAAGGGATCGCTAAAGATATGCCCTTGTCGAAACCAGTAGCCGCCGGCCTGGAGAAAAGCGTTATCTCCGTAATCCCGGTGGGGAAGATATTTCATTTCAATCTCCCGCCATTTTCTCTTTCTCTCCAGAGGAGAGGCTTGCGGGTTAGCATAAACCCAATGCTGGAACTCGTCCACGGTCGCCCCATAAGCCAGAAAGAGCAAGGCGTTGCTTAAGTGAGCAAATTTATACTTCTCTTCTGCGGCGAAGAAGAGGTGCATCCAAGGCCAGGCAAAGAACTCCATGCTCATGGAGTGGATCTCACAGGCTTCCAGAGTAGGCCAGATATATTCGGGCACTTCATAGCCTCTGCTGGAATAGACCTGAAAGGCGTGGCCCGCCTCATGGGTGAGCACATCCACATCGCCTGCGGAACCGTTGAAATTGGCGAAGATGAACGGGGCTTGATAATTATTGATATAGGCACAAAAACCACCGCCGGCCTTACCTTGTTTGGTTACCAGATCCATCAATTCCCTTTCCACCATGTACCGGAAGAATTCACCGGTCTCCGGGGAAAGTTCTTCATACATTCGCGCGGCGTTTTGCAGAATTTGGCCCGGGCCTCCCTTGGGAACAGGATTGCCCGAGGCAAAGGTCAAGGACTCATCATAGTATTTTAGGGACTTTACATTCAACCTCTTTGCCTGCCTCTGCCGTAGCCTGGTCGCCGCCGGTACGACGACTTTCAGGATCTGTTCCCGGTAACCGGCGACCATCTCCTGGTTATAATCGGATCTGGACAAGCGGGCATAACCAAGGTCTATAAAGTTCGTAAACCCAAGTTGTCTGGCGATTGCATCTCGCATTTTCACCAATTGGTCGTAGATCCCGTCAAACTCCTCTTCATGAGCGGCAAAGAAGTCGCTAAAGGCTTGGTGGGCTCTTTGCCGCAGGAGACGGTCTGTAGATTCCATAAAGGGCTCCAGCTGAGAGAGGTTGCGTTCTTCTCCTTCAAACATGATCTTGGCGGATGCCCGCAGCTTTCTATATTTACTCACTAGTTTGTTCTCGCTTTGTAGAGCGGGGATGATTGCCGGAGAAAAGGTTTTCAGCTTCAGATCGGCGATACGGAAGAGCTGTGCGCCCCATCTTTTTTCCAATTCCGGACGGAATTTTGAGGTCACCAAGGACTGATAATACTTGTTGACCAGCCCTTCATAAAGAGGCATTACTTCATCCAGATAATCGTTTTCTTGTTCATAAAATTCATCAGTGGTGTCAATGGAATGCCTGATCTGAACCAGTGTTACCATGGTTTCAAAGTCATTACGCAAGGCATTGATCTTTTTTATCAAATCACCTTGGACTGTTACGGATGGAGCAAGCTCAAACTCGGTGAGTAATTGGTTGAAGTTCGCTTCCACCTCTTTCATCTGCGGCCTTTTATATATGTAATCTTTAAAAGCCTGCATCTTTTAACCTCCGTTCTTCCGCTCCGGACACGCCCTGAATTCGATATCCGGTTAATAATAGATTACGCGATCGGGAAATAATGATTACTGAAAGCTGGTGGCTATTGACTTAATTTAGTTTTGGATCTATACTAAATAAAATTTATTCCGACTTTTTCTGGAACAAGGGTGGCGCCTCTCTTTCCGCCGCTGTATATTGAGGAATACAACCACCGGCGTTTTTTCTTTTGCCTAGTTAATTTCTTGTTTTTATTTTATATTAATTATATAACAGAGTGGGCGAATAGATTAGTTGCATAGCATAAATTTTTGATCTTAAATCACTTTTAGGAGGTTGACTGTATGGCCTATTATTATAATGAGCCCAGCCGCACATTCAGTGAGTATCTTTTGCTTCCCAACCTGACCCGGAAAGACTGCATTCCGGAGAATGTTTCCTTGAAGACTCCTTTGGTGAAGTTCAAAAAAGGGGAAGAATCCTCCTTAAAGCTGAATCTTCCTTTCGCTTCCGCGATTATGCAGGCGGTTTCCGACCACAAGATGGCCATAGCCCTGGCTCGTTGCGGTGGTATTTCTTTTATTTACGGCTCACAACCGATTGAAAGCCAAGCGGAGATGGTGCGTAAAGTAAAAAACTACAAAGCCGGTTTTGTGGTCAGCGACTCCAACCTGAAACCCGATCAAACCCTGGCGGATGTGGTGGCGCTTACTAAAGAAACCGGGCATTCCACCATTGCCATTACGGAGGATGGTTCTCCCACAGGCCGGTTGGTGGGGATTGTAACCAGCCGCGATTATCGCTTGAGTAAGGACCCGTTGGATAAGAAGATTAAGGACTTTATGACTCCTTTTGCTTCTTTAGTTTATGGCCAGGAAGGCATTACCCTCTCAGAAGCTAATGATCTAATCTGGGAGCACAAATTAAACTGCCTACCGGTGATCGATAAAGAGCAAAACCTGCGGTATTTGGTGTTTCGTAAAGACTACACGGATCATAAAGAAAATCCTCTGGAATTATTGGATGCGCATAAAAGGCTGATGACCGGCGCGGGGATTAATACCCGCGACTATGCGGAGAGGGTCCCGGCCTTACTCGACGCCGGGGTTGATGTTTTGTGTATTGACTCCTCGGACGGTTTTACTGAGTGGCAGAGTGATACCATTAAGTTTATTAAAGAAAAGTACGGTCCCGAAGTGAAGGTGGGCGCCGGTAATGTTGTTGACCGGGACGGCTTTTTCTATCTAGCCGAGGCCGGCGCAGACTTTATCAAGGTCGGCATCGGCGGCGGGTCGATCTGTATTACCAGGGAACAGAAGGGGATCGGCCGCGGACAAGCCACCGCAGTGATTGAGGTGGCCAAAGCCAGGGATGAGTATTTTGAAAAAACCGGGACTTATATCCCCCTCTGTTCGGACGGGGGAATCGTCCATGATTATCATATAGTCTTAGCTTTAGCCATGGGTGCGGAGTTTGTCATGCTCGGACGATATTTTGCCCGCTTTGACGAGAGTCCCGGCCGGAAGGTGCGCCTGGGAGGCATGAATTATGTCAAGGAATACTGGGGAGAAGGGTCAAACCGCGCCCGTAACTGGCAACGATACGACCTGGGGAGTTCCGATAAACTTTCCTTTGAGGAAGGCGTGGACAGTTATGTGCCTTATGCGGGGAAACTAAAGGATAACCTGGACTTAACGGTCAGCAAGATTAAGTCCACCATGTGTAATTGTGGGGCTTTGTCCATCCCCGAGCTTCAAAAGACCGCCAGATTGACCCTGGTCTCCTCGGTCAGTATCCGGGAAGGCGGCGCCCATGATGTAATCCTCAAGAAGGATAATGATTTCGAGTCGTAGGTAAAAGCATACGCTCTTCGCCTATACGCAGCATTTTCAAGACAGTTCGAACCCCTCGGTGAGGGGTTTTTTTATCGGGCGATCGGCACAAGACTCCTGATTTGCACATATATTATTTCAGGGCTTTGCCTGGGTAAACTCTGCCCACAGTGAAAAGTCCGGCGGATATAGGGTATTCACCATGCTTTCGTTTGGGCAAATGAGTTCTTTCTGGAGGTTAGAAAATGACGGATAATAATCTAGGCGCTACCGGTATGTACAGGTCTCCGGTTCCCTTGGGAGAACACCACTTGCCGCCGCTCCCCTATGCCTATCACGCTTTGGAACCGTTAATCAGTGAAAGGACGTTACGTATTCATCATGATCGCCATCACCTTTCCTATGTGGAAGGATTGAACAAAGCCGAACTTAAATTACTTGAAGCCAGGGAGTCAGGGAATTATGCCGAGATTAAACACTGGCAAAGAGAGTTGGCTTTTCATGGCTCCGGACACATCCTACATAGCATCTTCTGGACAATCATGACGCCAATCAGCACCGGACGGCCCGGAACGGAGACCAGGAGGCAGCTCGATCAGGCTTTTGGCGGTTTTATACCCTTTCAGGAGCAATTTACGGAAGCCGCCATTCAGGTGGAAGCCTCCGGTTGGGCGATCTTAGCCTGGAATCCGGCCTGGGGCAGGCTGGAGACGCTTACCGCCGAGAAGCACCAGAACCTGACGGCGTGGGGCAGCATTCCCATCCTGGTGGTGGACGTGTGGGAACACGCCTATTATTTGGATTACCAAAACCGGCGGGCGGATTTTGTCAGGGCTTGGTGGTCCCTGGTCAACTGGGAAGAAGTAGAGTGCCGGTTGTTTGCGGCCATGCAAGCCGGCGTGTCAATCTCTTCTTGTGCCGCTTTATAGACGCCTTTATCTCCGGAAAACCGGATCCGGATAACCAAGAAGCTGTGGAGAGATGTCCAGCGGTTTCGGCCGACGGCCTGAGAAGCGCATAATCCGG
>DATCJV010000144.1:0-1714 GCA_036562625.1 Bacillota bacterium
CTGTCCGTACTTCCGGTTGGAAATAGCCTTCTTGAATCAAATCCCTGGTGACCCTGATCGTCTCTTTAATAATTATCTGTGGAATCCGCTCATCCTCCGCCCGGTAAAACTGTCCCTCTCCCCACTGAGCGACAGAACGCAGAATTTTTTCATTGACCTCCCTGCCCACACCGATCGTGGTGATCGTGGCGCCCATCCCGTGTAGCCTCCGGCAGAGACTTTCCAGTCTTTCTTCACTGGTAAAACCATCCGTCAGGATCACCACATGGCGCCGGAGGGGTCCGCTTCCGCTCAAGCCTTGCACTGCTTCTGCCAGGCCCGAAGCTAGATCGGTTCCCCCTCCTTGTCCGGTATGGGAAAGAGCTCGTCTAATCTGATCCAGATTGGAAGCAGAAGTAAAGGGGAGGACCCATTCAGCGCGATCCGAGAAGGAAAGAATCCCCACCTCATCTATGGGATTAAGTTCTTTGAGCGATTCCGCTATTCCTTGCAAAGCCGCTTTTTCCTTTGAGATCGGACCGACCAGCTCCGCCATGGAGCCGGACTGGTCAATGAGATAAAGGATTTTTGCTCTGGTAAATAACAAGCGTTGCCTGGTATCAGTCTGTACGGGGAGGAGTTCTTCCAGACCGGAAGCATAATATTCCCCCCGGCCTAATGAAGAATCTCCGCCAACCACCAGCAAACCACCGCCGCCGCTAACAAAGCTTTGCAAAGCATCTTCTTGCCGCTCAGTCAGGTATAAGGCAGGCACATTATCCAAGATTACCGCGGAGTAGGAGGCAAACCCACTTAAACTCTCCGGAAGCCCTGCTACCCCAATTTCCTGCACTTCCATACCCTGCACAGTTAAAGCCCGGACTAATGGAGAAGCATCTCTTTCTTCACTTACTACTAGAACTCTGGCCCGGCCACCGACACGTAATACTCCGCCACAAGTAGCATGGGGAACCGGCACGCCCCGCTCATCACTGATGGCCAGCTCCACCACATGCGCTCCAAAGTCCGGAGCTTGCACCGTCAACGGGATTCTTCTTCTGCCTGGTAAGAGAGTAAACTCTTGACTGCTCAATTCTTTTCCGTTCAAGCGTACAGTGACTAGCAGCTTTTGCTTGTATGCGGAGAAAACCTCCCAGCCGAGGAGGGTATTCTCTCCCGGACGCGCCAGATCAGGCAGATCCAAACCTAAAGAAACTAAACTGTTGCCCGTCTTTCCGACGGGAAAAGCATAAATCGGTATTTTCCTGCACGTTCTCATGGAGGAGGACTTCATCCAGGCTTCAATAGAAGTTTCACCGGCGTTTGGACGGCCGTCGGAAAGGAGCAGGATCCCTTTGTTGCCCCGGACATCCTTGAACAGTTGATCAGTGGTGAGGAGCGCAGCTTCTAAGTTCGTATGCTGCGAGTTCTCTGCATGCAGCCCGGTTGTAGTCATGACAGCGCTTGCTTCCTGAGGAGCCAGACCGCGCGCCAAAACCTGAGGAAAGGTGGAGAAGATGACTAAATCAACCCGGTCCGCTGGTTTCATCTTTTCTAAAACCTTTAACACCGCAGCGCGGGACTTTTCTCTTTCCGCTGAGGTAATACTGTCGGAGACATCGATTAACACAGCCAGATGGCGACGGGTGGTCGGTAAAGGAAGGGCTGTTCCGGCCAGCGCCAAGATGGTTAAAGTGATCGCTGTAATCCGGAACCTAGTCAGCCGGTGTAAGGT
>DATCJV010000161.1:0-15036 GCA_036562625.1 Bacillota bacterium
CATGTTCAAAACTATGGTAGTCGCTTTTACCATCCAAAACAGTAAAAATTTTTTCTACAACCGAAAGGACTTTTTCTTCTACTAGACGAACTAAATCCATGAGGAACCTCGGCCTCCTTCTGGGGGTTTTCATTCTTAGGCGAATGTGAGGTTCCTCTTCTCTTTTCTATAGATCTCTCCTCCGTCAAATCTACAATAATTTTACACTAACCCGGGAGATTAAAAAAACACACCCTCCTACTAAAATATTGGATGGTGTGTGCGACCACTTGTTAACCCCAGGTTTCCTTTGGCCGGGACTGTCTTTACTCTACCTCTATTATGTATATGCTCCGTCTTCTTGGGAACGACTGCTTAATTTTCTTAAAGTTTAATTCTCTTGCCGATCAATTCTCTGGTGGGCGTTCTTCCTTCTCCGCCTGGGTTGACAACCGTTCCGGAAAGACCAAATCCACCAACCCAATTAAAGCCGCGGCCAGTGCCGTTCCGGAGAGGGGCGTTCGCATCTTTCCCACCAACATGGCATAAAAGTACACTGCTACTGCAGAGGTTAGGAAGAGAATCAAGCTACGTTCCCAAGCAGTATGGGGTTTGAGCGCTAAATCCGCCAAAGCTGAGATTAGCGCAGTCAGGAACGCCGTTACCGTCAAATGAAGGTAAGTAAAACCGGAAAAACCCCCAATCAGATATCCCAACAAGAAAAGGACCAGAAATGCTGAGACAAAGCGAATTATAAGCCTCGTCCAGTTCATGACTGTTTGTTCCTCCTTCCCCTGGAAGCTTTCTAGAATCTCAACCGCCAGAAGGCTCTTGCTTGTTTATAAGCCAAAAACATGCTTGCCGATGCGGGCAATAATCTTCCGGGACCAGATCCATCTGCTAACCGGCTTCGCCGGGTTGAAGAAGAATAATGCCCCTCCGGAAGGATCCCACCCATTAATCGCGTCTCGCGCAGCCTTAATCGAATCCGCGTTTGGATTGGTGTACACCCGGCCGTTGGAGACAGACTCAAAGGCATTAGGTTGGTACAGGACTCCCGCCAGTGTATTGGGGAATTTGGGACTCTCTATTCTATTCAAAACAACCGCTCCGACAGCCACTTTACCGACATACGGTTCAGCCTCGGCTTCCGCATGGATCAACCTGGCTAATAAGTATGAATTGACTCCAACCCTGGAGCCCCCGGCTCTGCCGGCGGCGCGCCCTGTGGACCCCGTAGGGATGGTCAGACGTTGGCCAATCCGCAGATAAGTCCCGATGCCGTTTGCTTGTCGCAAGCGGGCTACAGACACTCCGACCCGCCTCGAAATCTTATAGAGAGTGTCCCCCCTCCTCACCGTATAGATCCAATCGGCTGAAGCAGGCATCCCCAGTAAGAAGGTGAGCACTACCGAAAAAAACAGTGTGACAAGGAGACTCCTCTCCTTCATGAACAGTTTTTTCTTCATTGGCAAGTCCCTCCCATACATTTACTTTTTTTATACTTGCCAAGAAGTAAGAGAAGTATGTATGTGATCATCAGGTAAAAAAGCTCTCCCTTAAGTATGGAACGCCCTGCACACTCTGAACACCAATCACTCCCCGGTTTCAGTTTTCTTCCCGGGCTTTCTTGATCAAAGCTTGAAATTGATCCTCCGTTAACACCTGTACTCCAAGTTTGAGGGCTTTTTCATATTTTGAACCAGGATCTGCGCCAACCACAAGATAATTTGTGTTTTTACTCACCGACGAGGCCGGCCTGGCCCCCAGTTCCCGTAGGAGTTCCTCTGCCTCACTTCTGGTCAAGGATTTTAACGACCCGGTCAAGACAAAAGTCATCCCCGTTAATGGTCTGGTTCCTTCCTCCGTATCTTGCTGCGCCATGGTAAAATTAAGCCCGGCTTGGCGTAGTTTCTCAATTAACTCCCTATTCTGTTCCTCCCGGGCATAATAGATAATACTTTCAGCAATCACCTCGCCCACTTCGGGAAGGGAGACCAGTTCTTCCCGGCTGGCGTGAAAAAGCGCATCAAGGCTACGAAAATGCAGAGCCAATTTTCGGGCGACCTCCGCTCCGACGTGTCTAATCCCTAAAGCGAAGATCAGACGGGGCAAGGGATTCTCTTTACTGGCCGCAATGGCCTGTAACAGCTTTTTTGCGGATTTGTCGCCAAAGCGTTTCAACCTAATCAAGTCTTCATACTGTAAACTGTACAAATCAGCCTGATCTTTAATGATTCCTTCCTCCACCAACAGGTTGACAATGGCCGGACCCAATCCCTCGATATTCATAGCGTCCCGTGAAGCGAAATGGATAATCCTCTCTTTTAGCTGGGCCGGACAAGCCGAGCCCTGACATCTGGCCACTGCTTCACCTGGTTCCCGGTAAACCGAGGCTTGGCAGACCGGGCACTGCACCGGCATGGTGAAGGGCTGTTCCTGACCGGTTCGTCTTTCTTTGATCACACGCACCACTTCAGGGATGACGTCCCCGGCTTTTCGAATCACTACCGTGTCCCCGATCATGATCTCTTTTTCCCTTATGTAATCTTCATTATGGAGAGTTGCTCTGCTCACCGTAGAACCAGCCACCCTCACCGGATCCAGAATAGCCAGGGGTGTCAACGCTCCTGTTCTACCCACACTCACCTCAATCGCCCGCACAGTAGTAGTAACCTCCTGGGCGGGAAACTTATAAGCAATCTTCGCCCGCGGAGCCTTGGCCGTGGCGCCTAATTCCTCTTGCAGGCGAAGGGAGTTCGCTTTAATAACGATCCCGTCAATTTCATAAGGAAGCTCATCCCGGGTTTCCGTCCACTGGTGACAAAATTCAATGACTTCCTCGATATTTTTGCACACCCGGCTATGGGGATTAACCTTAAATCCCCAGTGCCGCAAGGTCTCCAAAACCTGCCATTGGCTGGCCGGGGGTATAGCCTCCGTACCTTCCCACAGGACCAAATCATAGAAGAAGGCATCCAACCGCCGGGAAGCAGTAATCTTCGCATCCAGTTGGCGCAATGATCCGGCAGCCGCATTCCGAGGATTGGCAAATAAGGGTTCTCCGGCTGTCTCCCGCAGACGATTCAAATCTTCAAAGTCCTCTTTTTTCATATAAACCTCGCCCCGTACCAAAAGCCGCCCGGGAACCATCTGCTGTAGCCGCAAAGGAATGGAGCGGATCGTCTTGATGTTGGCGGTAATCTCCTCTCCTTGAAAACCGTCTCCTCTGGTCGCTCCCTGGACAAAAACGCCGTCTTCGTAAGTCAGGGCAACCGTTAATCCGTCTATCTTTAATTCCGCCACATATTCCATGTGCTCCATCCCGGCTAGCCTTTTGATCCTCCGGTCAAATTCCCTCAAGTCTTTCTCGTCATATCCATTGCTCAAGGAAAGCAGTGGTCGAGCATGGGTGACCGTAGCAAACTCGGCAGCCGGTTTACCCCCTACCCGTTGAGTAGGGGAGTCTGCCGACCTCAGCTCGGGATAAGCCTCTTCCAGACTTTGAAGTTCCCGCATCAGTTCATCATACTCCGCATCACTGATCTCCGGAGCATCCTGCACATAATATAAGTAGTTATGCTTGTTCAACTCGGCCCGCAGCCATTCCACGCGCTTTCGTACCTGTTCCGTAGCCACCTGAATTACCTCCGTTCTCTTTCACAGTTACCCGGCTGTCTCCCGCTCGCGTACAGAAGACAGGGCCATCTTGTGCTCTACCTCAACCTGCCCGGTAAGAAATGGGGTTTTACTCGAATACTTTCGACGTAAACTTGATCGTCACCATATGCCATCCGTTCAGAAAGATTCTACCCCAGTGTAAAAAACCCCTTTTTCCTCAGATGCCCAAAAAAACCTATATTCATCTGCATATACAAACTGTACAAACAATGAAAAAATTCCGTCTACAGACGGAACTTCTAAAACAGTGATTTGAACTTCAAAACCTCATCGCCACACCGGCCATGAACAGCCGAGGCCGGGTACTAAGTGCCTTTAGCATAGAGTTCCGGCCGGTGCATACATTCCAATCTCTACTCCGGTCATCTTTGCCACCTCAGGAGTTAAGGCGCACAAATCAGCAGGGGAGAGCTCCCTGAGGGACTTCCGGCCTAAACTGCCCATGGCCAACCTTATCTCCTGCTGACAACTGAGCAAATAATTCATCACACTTTTTGCCCCCACCTCCGGGGCGAGCTTATCCTTGTCCGGACCAATCTCGTAGATCAGATTCGTCGGTGGTTCCCATGGCACGACCTTTGTCAACTGAGTATGAGCTAGAGCCAATAGGGCAACAGTCCCGATGGCGACCGCATCCGCTCCCAGAGCCAGGGCCTTTAAGAAATGTCCGGGTGTATACAGACCTCCGGAGATGATCACGGAAATTCTGTCCTTTACTCCCTTTCTTTTTAAAAATTCCACCGTTCGGCAGAGGGCCGGAAGACTCGGTAAACCAAGGTCATCGGCGAGGATACCTGGGCCGTAATTAATTCCGCCCTCCATACCATCTATGGAGATAAAATCAGGGTCTGCCCTGATCAGCACCGCCAATTCCTTTTCCAGCCAATGGGTGGCCCCGATCTTAATCCCAATGGGCACACCTCCAGTTATTTGCCTCAATCTACGCACTAAAGCCGCCAGATCGGTCCCGTTACGCACTCCCGGCATTTGCGCGCCAAAACACAGCCCTTCATCCTCTCCCAACCCCAACTCTCGCCGGAATTCAGGACTAATCTCCTTGGGGAGCAGTTTAACCTGGGCCGAACCCAAGGCCCCATAACCGAGCTGGATCTCGATCATGTCACCGTTTTTTAGAGTCTCTTCCTCATTACCCCAAGTTCCCCGATGATATTGGATGATCACCTTCTTGGCCAGCCTTCGTTCTTCAGGCAAGAGAGGACCTACTCCGGTATTGGTTGCCGTATTCAGCTTGGCAGTAGCCTCCGCCAGGGCTAACCGGGTTTTTTTCGAGAGTCCAACCCCATAGGCCATCCCTCCGAGCACAATCGGTAAATCTATCACCAGCGGTTTTTGGGCTTGCCTGCCGATGGTTACTTTTGTCTCAATCTCTTCAGGAGTAAGGGGCCTTCTTGTTAAGTAGACCGGATTAAAGAGCAATTTATCCCAGGGCGACAACTGTCGCGGGGAACCGAACGGTCTTTTCAACGGTTCGCCACTGGTTCCTCTGAGATCGGTCTCCAGGATATTCTGCAGGCCAACTTTGGAAAAGACATTATACATTTCAATGAGGTTTTCCGGATAAGGATCTACCATTATTCTTTTGATGATCTTATCCGTTAAGCCATTAAGCAACGGCTTCTTGAGGAGCAGAAAAAGAAGACCGAGGCAGAGAAGGTTAAATAGAATAGCCAGAAGCTCATCAATGAACTGCAAGGTTGTTCCTCCTTGGGAGATCATTCCTGCTTATTTAGGCTCTCTCCGGTTGTACTTTTTCATACTTGGAAAGTTAAAAACAAAAAGACGCCCACTAAGCGTAGGCGTATGGGGGCGCCTTCGCCCATTTTCCTGCTCCGCCCAACCATGCCTGTCCGTATCCCTATAGAAGAAACCATACTTTCGCTATGATTTGCTATGGAGCAAAGGTCTGAATAAGAAGTGTGATTACGTAGTAAAGCAGGGGAATAAATACCGCCGGCAGCAGGTTGCCTACGCGCACCTTTTTTATCTCCAAGATGTTGAGTCCAATCGCCATAATCAAGACGCTGCCTACCAGTGACATCTGGCTGATCACAGCCTCAGTCAAGTAAGGCCTGAGTACCCCGGCCAGCAAGGTAATCCCGCCTTGATAAAGGACGACCGGTACTGCAGAAAAGGCTACGCCCAAACCCATACTGGTGGCGAAGATCACTGCGGTTACCCCGTCCAGAATGGACTTGGAGAAAAGGATGGTGGGGTTGGCGGAGAGTCCATCCTGCAACGCCCCTACAATTGCCATCGCTCCGACGCAATATATTAAACTGGCGGTAATAAACCCTTGCGCAAAGTTCCCCTCTTTCGCGGCTAACTTCTGCTGAAGCCAATTACCCGCCTGCTCCAAATTTTTCTCAATTTCAAGGAGTTCTCCCAGAAGACCGCCGATGACCAGACTAAAGATCATCAACATAATATGGCTACTTCCCAGCCGGCCCTGATCATCAAGGAAGAAGATTCCTTGTAGAGTTCCGGAAAGGCCAATAATAATTACTGCCAACCCAATGGCCTGCATGATCAGGTCTTTAAAACGTTTTGGCAGTCCACTTTTGATGAGCATTCCTACAACTGCTCCGGCTATAATAGCCAACGCGTTAACGATGGTTCCTATGCCAATCATGATATACCTCCAATACTGTCATCTTGACAAAAGCTCCGCTTAGACTTAATTCTCTTTGCCATCGGCGCTTCCTTCATTCAGCACCATTAAACTGGAGGCTGGAAGGTCGGCGTGAGCAAAGCACTAACCGCCTCTTGCCAGCCCAGCCCGATCATGTTATACCCTGCGGCAAAATCAGCAGCCATACCGGAAAGGATCAGGCAAATCTGCGTCGAACATCTTGACTAGCCAAACTTGCTACGGGAAGAATATAATCAGAAGCCTGTGGCCAAACCGGAGTATCCCAATTTTAGACAGGAGGTTCAGGAAAGATGAGTGCAGATAAGATTCGCCAAGAGGAATTCAAAGTGAAGGGCGAGGATGTGGTGGCAAAAATCAAAGAATTATTGCATGAGGGCAATATTCGCCGGATCATCATCAAAAATGAAGAAGGGAGATCCATAATTGAAATTCCACTCACCGTGGGAGTAGTAGGGGCGATGATTGCTCCGGTCTGGGCGGCCATTGGCGCGATCGCCGCCTTGGTCGCCAAGTTAACCATTGTTGTAGAAAAACAAGAGTAAGCTCGGGAGCACAGGCTAAGTCTGGATTGGAGGGCTAAAACCCTTTTCACTTTTTGGTAGTTCAATCTGGAATTCAGTACCTTTTTCCGGATGCGAATGTACTTCAATCGTCCCCTTCAGTTCGGAAATGAGTTTCTTTGCTATATACAAACCGAATCCGTGACCTACTTCTTCTTTTGAGGAGAAACCGCATTCAAAGAGACTGTTGGGGTTAGTCCGCTCCGGCAAAACGGTGGGAGTCCAGATTTGAAAGATGAATCTATCATCCGTATCCATAATATACAGGACAATCTCAGGATCAATTCCGCTCTTTCGTCCTTGGGCCTTTACTGCTTCCAAGGCATTATTCAAAATATTACTGAAAATCTGATTAATTTTGTCCCAAGAAAAGTTAAAGTCCTCCAAACTAAGGACTGACTCCACTGTGAACTTAATATTTTCCGCAGCTGCTTTAGCCTGAGTCACCAGGAAAATTCCCTGTAAAACCGGGCAACGAATTCCGTCAAAGGCCAGTGGATCAATAATGGTAATCTGCTCTTCCTGCAGATACCTCAGGATACTTTTGGTGTCGTTCAGTTCGGCCCACACCTTAATTACATTCAAGTGATTCTTGAAATCATGATGCTGGATCCGTAGACTCTGGATCAAATCCCGGCTCTGTTCCAACTGCATTTGACTGTTTTTAATCTTCATCTCCTCTTCTGCCAGGAATTTCTTTAAACAAATAACAGCGCCAATCCCCAAAAGAATAAGGATGGAAGATGTTACATAAATATTGCAAAGGAGAATCACCGTGCCACAAGTATGCCTTCTCTCCGACAGAAAATTCACAGTGATCAAGAAGACGCATAACATAAGAAAAACCTGAAATATCACGATTAGGGTAGCATATAATAGGATCTTTTTCTTACCATTCGTGCTTATTTTGCCCATCCTGCCCTCTTCCCCACAGGAAACTGCTTTGCTGCAAAGTCTATTTTCCTAGAATCTTCCGCTTTTTTAGTATTAGACATCGGACCGAATTGTCCTGCGTCTTTTGGATTGTTTAAAAATTGAAATAAAAACCAAATCTGACCGAGCAGACTCAAGCGCTTCCCTGATCGCATGATATACATACGATGGGGCAATCTACTTCATCCCTACTGAATTGGGATTATTCTTCCCCCTCTTGCGGACGGACCTCTTCCTCCCCGCCTAGTTCCTGCCAGAAATCAAAGCCTTGACAGTCTTCCCACAGACCCCATGGAAAAGGGTCCTAAAACCAGCCACCCTACAGCATCGTTCCTGGAATGCCCCCGTAGCTTGAATTCCCTTTGATTCGGCCTGGATCAGCCTAACAAACAAAGAAATACGGCAAATAACGAAATCTCTTCCTCTCTCTACCTGCTTTCCCCTTCAACAACCTGTGAGTTCAACCTGAGAATCTACTCTGTTCACTAACTAAGCATGATCACAATATATTAACTAAGGGAGGCATCCTCTCACCTACTAATGCATAGTCTTTGCTTCCCGTTTGGAGGTGCGATCATGAAGCGGGCCTTGGTTTTATCGGGCGGCGGCAGCAAAGGTGCTTTTGAAGTAGGAGCTGTTGACTATCTTGTACACCAGCGCAGGATGGACTTCCAGGTTTTCCTGGGTACCAGTGTTGGCGCACTGAATGCTGCCCTGTTGGGGCAAGCCCGGAACAGAGACGAACTGCTGGCTCAAACCGAGAAGCTTAAAAAAATCTGGCTGGAGATAACCGGTAATTATTGCATATATGACGGCAGGATCTTGACTGCGCTGCGGTTGCTCTGTGACGGAGCTCTCTTCCATCCGAACGGCTTGAAACGTCTGATCGAAAAACACGTTGACCTTGACCGCCTATGTGATCCTGCCTCCGTCGTAAAAGTGGGGACCGTAGCCTTGGAAACAGGAGAATTATTCTACGCCGACAGTCGGCAACCGCACTTACGCGCTGATTTTCGCCAGTATATTCTGGCCAGCGCCAGTATCCCCCTGTTTTTTCCGGCAGTTCCCATTGCGGGAAAACATTGGTATGATGGAGGCTTACGCGACATAACTCCATTAGGTGCAGTTTTTGACGAAGATCCAGATGAAATTGTGGTCATCGTTACTTTCCCAATCAATTCCAGACTGGAACCGGTTTTACCCGAAGCCAAACCGCGTGGAGCTATTAGCGCTCTCCTTCGCTCTTTATCTATCCTGACCAGTGAAATTGCTGCCAACGACCTCCAATTGGCGGATGCTATAAACAAACGCCACCTGCACTTTCCTGGGCGGAGGAGAGTTCCCATTCGACTAATCTCTCCCCTAGAACAGCTTCCTGGGGACAGCGCCTTGGATTTTAATCCCAGTTCCATCCGGGAAAATATGAAAAGAGGCTATGAGGCCGCAAAAAGCCCAAAGATCCTGTATTACTGAACCAGGCTGTGGCCTTCCCCCTGAGGGGAGGCCTTCTTCCGCACAAAGCATGGAGAATACCTTTTTAATAGACTCTGATCATGACCAAAGAGGTTAAACAGCAATCAAAGGCTCATACTTTAAATTAATGAGTACATTAATAGGCTTAGCGTTTGATGGGAAATAATATTCCCAACACTAAACCGGAGAGGAAAACCAATGAAAGCTGCGGTATTCTTGGATCGGGACGGGGTCCTCAATGAATATGCCAAACCCGTCAATCAGCCGGAAGATTTGCTCCTGTTTCCCTGGACCCCGGCGGCGATTCGGCGGCTGAACCAAGCAGGTTTTCTGGTCTTCATCGTTACGAATCAGGGTGGCCTGGAATCAGGCTACTTTACAGTTGAACAACTTGAAGCGGTCCATAACCGGTTACAATACTTACTGCAGGCAGAAGACGCTCATATAGATGAGATCGTATACTGTCCCCATTACCGAACGGCGTGTTCTTGCCGTAAACCAAAACCGGGCATGCTTCTCTACCTGACCGCCAAGTACGGGGTGAATCCGGCCGCTTCCTGGATGATTGGTGACCGCCGCGCAGATATTCTAGCAGGCCGTGCTGCAGGTTGCCATACAATCAAAATCGAGAGGCCGGACAGTAATATACTAGATTATGTAAACGCGGATTTTCATTGCCGTAATCTACAAGAAGCAGTTGATTATATTTTAGCGTGGAACATCTACGTGCGCTCAAACGCCAACTCATTCTCGCCGCCCAAATAATAAGGAAGCGCCGATCAGGATCATAAGCAAAGGAATAAGATTTCTCCAGACCCCGTGATCTCCCAGGTTATTCGCTAAAAAGGTCAATCCTACTATCGAGAGGATTCCTACTGGAATCAACAAACCTCTTTCCCGCTCACCAAAAAAATACTTCTGCGCCAGGCCAACGGCTGGGGCCAAAATAAACAGCGGCCAAAGCTTCCCTATTAAGTGCCAACCCAGGGTAACAAAGAGTAAAAAAGTGATACTGATCGTGAGCAAAATCCCACCCGGCACTAACAGGCTGGGATCTTTTCGTCCACCGGCAAAAAACCGTAGCTCGAAGAGTAAGCCGAGACCCAAGGGAAACAACGGCCACAAATGGCCCGGGTCAATCCGGCTCAAACCCAAATTGCCAATGATAAAGAGCCCACCCAAGATCACCAGGATCCAGCCTAAGACGGAGACTTCGTTCTTCTTCATCTCCTTCACCTCCTTTTTCCCATGGTAAGCAAAGTAATTATCGCTTATCCGGCAGATCATCCTCTGCTTTCCCTGGCTTAAAGAGGGTCTTAAACAAAAAAGGCGCCAAGACGGTCATCCAGAACCCCATCAGACAATAACGCAACAAATCACAGAAGGCGGTTTCAGGTAAAGCTTGCTTCAGAAGGACGGTTACTAAAACCAGACCGGTCAGTCCCAATACTACTTTACAAACCTGCCGACCAAATCCGGCCCGCACTTGATACTGGATATACCTTCTTTCGATGAAATACCCTATAATTAAACCTGTGGCCGCTCCGGTTATTTTATAATAAAAGACATCCGCTGCAAAATAAACTCCTACATACATGAGAATAATGATGAAGAGGAAGGCCCGTTTTTTCCCGGTACGCACCGTATAATCGAAGATCCCGTTGGAAATCAATACCCAAACGGCTCCGAATGCTATCCCTCCGATAACATCGGCGGGGAAATGTACGCCAAGGTAGAGACGGGAGACTGCCACCGACAGAATCAACACACTTCCCAAAACCCACACCCATTTTTTGCCCGACTTTATCATAACCGACAGCCAAAAGGTGGTGGCGCCCTGCGTATGCCCGCTGGGGAATGAGTAGCCACCAGCGGTCTCCAACCGGAGGGACCGAATCCCGGGCAACCCGATGGGCCGTGGAACCCGGAACACTTCTTTAATTCCGGCGTTCAGCACGGTACTGGTCAGAAAAGCCAATCCTAATTTATACCCGAACTCCTGATCCACGCACCACAGGAGGACCGCAAAGGAGAGAAGAAAAAAAGGCGCCTCTCCCAGCATGGTGATTAATTGAAACAGGCCGTCCAAAAACGGAGAAGAGAAAGATTGGATAAACTTAATAATTTCCATGTTGCACCCCTTTTCTCTGAGTATAACTCTTCTGGGTTAAGCTTCACCGCTGCGGGGAAGGCGGTCAAGCATAAAGCAGGTTAATCTTTTCCGGACTGCAGCGGCTCGACTCTTAAATCATACGCAATGCCCGTCCTTGTCCCTCTGGTCAAGTTTACCTGCAAATTGTGGAAGATATACCGATAACCGGCTTCCACTGGTAGCTCAAAGGCGGATCCCCCAGAGCCGATCTCTACTATAATCGTGGCCGTCCCCGTGTAATTATGACTCTCCATGAACGGAGTATAGGTTCCATAGGCATGACTCTCCTTAAGTACCCAAGCTTCTTCCCCTCCATCTTTCAGGTCGGGTGAGAAGATCCCGTTCGGAGAATAACTGTTGTAAGAAGTATAGTAAGAACCGTCCGGTTCGATGATGCCGAGATCGCAGTCGTAGGATGGCCACCGTAACCGAACCGCGTAGAGCTCCGGGGAGAGCCGGTTGAGCACGCTTAAAAACTCGTCCCAATCTGTGTCGGCGCAAAACTCCAGATATCTGTACCGATCCACACTGCTGCTCTTAGCCCAGTGCTCCGGCGTTGGAAAGAAGATATTTAACCCATAACCTTTAGCGGCTTGATTATTAATTACTGCTCTTTCCAACGCCTCCTGAAGTTCTGAGGTAGCTCCCTGCAAAACGGGAATGTCTGCTACTTCATGGGCAAAACTGTACAGATCCGCATATTCGCCATAATTCCCAAAACTGATTGTTTTTTTCCGCGCCTCCCGGATCTGAGCATGGAAAGCGGAAGCCTTCCGCAACTGGCTGCTAAAGTTCTGCACCTTTTTGATTAACTCGATAAACTCCCCGCCAAGACTTAAGGCGGAATATGTCCCGTTCTTGTATGTATTATGATAAATATTTACTATTTCGCAGGCAAACTCGCGCGGACTGACGCTTACATCATCATTCAACTTTTCCAGTAGCGCTTGATAATCATTTCCCGCCGCCGGCACCTCTCCTGGGGAGCCCACTAAGTAATCAACTTCGTCGCGCCATTCATAAGCCACTTCAATGGTCTGCATTAAGCACGCATCCATATTAATAATCTCTATTTTTTGCCCTGTTCTGTTATACGCCTCCCGCAGCGCAGAAGCTACTTCATCTGTTGTCAAACAAGCCCATTCATTGAACCCGGACGTCCAGTCGGTGCTGATCCCCCGGAACACAACTCCCGCCTCACCCGTTCCCCGAATCGCCCGTGGAGTTACCCCGTCTCCGTGGTCCCACAAGATCAACACTGTATACGTAGCCGGATACTTTTCCTGGCAATAAACGATAAAATCACGTAAAGTGGCCGGATGAGCCATATTCACTTCTCCCAAATCATGCAAGCACTTTGAAGTAATGCGGGATATATCGTTGTCGCGCTCAATATAAAAGAGTTTTGCCCCGGTCCAGTTCCCATTGGAAGTATCATACCCGGGATGCCTGTCACATAAAACCAGCACATTTACATTGTCCGAAGACCCCACCCTTTCCAGCTCTTCCAGATCGTCCAGAGCAAACTCCTCTAGGTTATTGTCACCGTTCATATACACAAGAAAATTCCAGGTCTTTTCCCTCTCTTGGGGAGGATCAGTAAAAATCTTTCCGGGTAAGCCTCCGGAATCCACTGGAATACCCCTGTTCCATGAATTAGTGAGCGTCACTCCTCCTCCATTCCCCCCGCGCCGGGAGGAGCGGCATCCGGAGAAGAGCGCTACTATAATAAGAATAATAAAAAACCGAACTACGCCTGGTTTATTCATAACCAATCCCTCTCCGCCAAATACTGGGTAACAACCCTGGGCCGGCGCTCTGTTTGAGCGTACTCCGCCCACTGGTAATTGAAAGACCAATTTGCGTTTGACTTCAGCAAATTAGCCTATAGCATCAGAATGAGTCCCCTGAATTATGCCTCCAGCAGGCTATTGACAGCAACCTGCAAAGTTATGAAACCTGATGTATCATTTGCTGTTTTCTCCTCTGCACGCACCACATTGGTCTGGAATCTTTTCTCGGAATTTACTCTACTTTCCCACAATACCTTAGAAAGTGCGCCTTCATTCTTTCTTCTGCAACTTCCTCCTCATGATCGGCCAAAGCTTCAAAGATCCCCTGATGTTCTGCGCTATAAGTCTTTACTTCTTCTCCATTGGACAAGGGAGCCTTTATTCTCTCCCAAAAAGGCTGTATGATCCCGAGTAACTGGCAAAGATACCGGCTCCGGCCAAAGGTATGAATCTTCTGGTGAAAATCCTGATTCAACACAGCCAGCCCCTGTAGATCTCCTTGCATGATGAACTTATTCATCTGTAAAAGAATTCTTCTTAGCGTACGAATTTCTTCTTCCGTGATGCGGAGAGCGCAAAAACGGGCCGCCATTCCCTCCAGATTTGCCTTGATCCTGATTATTTCCTCATGATCCGGCTGTGGACAAGCAGAAACATACGTGCCCTTTCTAGGTTTAATCTCAATCAAACCTTCAAAGCTCAGGCGGTTGAGGGCCTGCTTAATCGGGCTGGTGCTGATCCCCATCTCTTCCGCCAGTCTTCTTTCGCTAATTCGCTCTCCAGGGGCTAAGGAACCGTTGATGATGGCCTCTTTGATTCGGTCATAAGCCATTTCACAGAGGGACTTAACTTCTTCCATCCGGATTCTCAAAACTTTGCTTTCCATCTAATCACCCCCGCCCACTAGAAAAGGAGCATAAATGCTGTCTGAAATATCAGATATTAATTTATTTCTGCCTAATCCCTAATTTTCCTTCTTCATTGCCTGATCCGGACCTTATATTTCCACTCGTTCTCACACACGTGTAAACGAAGCAGGACGCCTCGGGTCAAACCTGACCTTTTGGTCTGCTACAGAAAAGGCCGTCCCTGGGGACAGCCTCTCCGGAAAGACTCCATAAGCTAATTTATAAAACAGACGAACTTCTCCACTACACCACTGCGCGTTCTCTCTCCTCCGAAACACGCTCCTGGCAGTCGGTAGCAAACTCCCCTTCCTCCGGAAATACTTTGTCGAGGTGCGCTTGACTAAACTTCGGAGTCAACCAACTGACTACCGGCACCACCACTAGGGGAAGCAGCATGGAAATTGATCCTACTCGCGGGGCGACGTCCTTAATTAAGGGCCTTAACTCCGGACGGGCACAGTAGTAAAGGAAATTCCCGACGGAATACCCCAACCCGGTAAGGAAACCGGCCCAAGCCCCGGCCTTGGTGACCCCCTTCCAAAAAAGGCCGTAAAGATAAGGGGCGAGAAAAGCACCGGAGATCGTTCCCCAGGAAAAACTCATCAAGGCTACCAAATACGGCCACTTTTCCCCGTATACAGCCACCAAGAGGGAGACCACTACAAAGAGCAAGCAAAAGAAGCGCATTAAGAATACAGCCTTACCCTTGGATAACTTAGGGCTGAAATGGCCTTGAATTAGATCAATCACAATACAGGAACTGGAAACCAGAACCAATGAGGATAAAGTAGACATGGAAGCCGACAAGATCAGTAATAAGATAACGACCAAGAGCAATTCCGGAAGGGCGATCTTAAGCATCTGGGGGATGAGCGCGGTATTAGGA
>DATCJV010000163.1:0-27206 GCA_036562625.1 Bacillota bacterium
GGGTATCGAGATCACCGGCGGCTTTCTCTTCAAGTTCCTCACGGGTAAAGGTCTGTGGAGGAAGAATGATCTGTTCAGCTTGGTCCAGAATGCCTTGGAAGTCCCATTCCTCAGGCGTTCTGGCGTCCGTATGAGCTAAAACCAGACGCTCAATAACGGACTCCAACATCTCCAAGACCTGGTTGTATACATTCTCGCCCAGCAACAACTGGTGTCTCAAACCATAGATAGTCTCTCTTTGCCTGTTTAAGACGTCATCATATTCTAAGACACTCTTCCGAATCTCGAAGTTCCTGGCTTCCACCTTCCTTTGGGCGTTTTCGATGGCTTTGGCGATCCTTGGGTGCTCAATGGGCATGTCATCTTCCCATCCTAACTTCTCCATCCATTGCACAATCATTCCCCCGCCAAAAAGCCGCATCAAGTCATCATCCATGGCCACATAGAAGCGGGAAGAACCGGGATCTCCCTGCCGACCGGAGCGTCCCCGAAGCTGATTATCAATTCTTCGGCTCTCGTGTCGTTCGGTACCGATGATATGCAAGCCACCCAAAGCCACGACCTGATCGTGTTCCTGATCGGTAATGGCCTTCGCCTCTTTCTTTGCTGCTTCCCATTCTTCCGCGGTGGCGGTCTCCGGGGTTAAGCCCTTCTCTTCCAAGATGGATTTGGCCAAAAAGTCCGGGTTACCCCCTAAGATAATATCCGTGCCGCGACCGGCCATGTTGGTGGCGATGGTCACCGCTCCTAACCGGCCCGCTTGCGCCACAATTTCCGCCTCTTTCTCGTGATATTTGGCGTTGAGCACTTGATGACGGATACCACGTTTCTTGAGGAGGTTGGAAAGGTATTCCGATTTTTCAATAGAGATGGTCCCGACCAAGACCGGCCGACCGGTCCGGTGTATCTCAGCAATCTCATCGGCTACAGCCTGGAATTTGGCGGTTGCTGTTTTATAGACTACATCCGGGTAGTCTTGACGAATCATCGGTAAGTTGGTAGGGATGACTACCACTTCGAGACCGTAGATCTTCCTGAACTCCGTCTCCTCTGTCTCTGCTGTTCCTGTCATTCCGGAGAGTTTTTCATACATCCGGAAGTAATTTTGGAAGGTGATCGTCGCCAAAGTCTGGCTCTCTCTCTCTACCTTCACACCTTCTTTCGCCTCAATGGCCTGATGCAACCCTTCACTGTAGCGTCTGCCGAACATCAGACGTCCGGTAAACTCGTCAACGATAATTACCTGGCCGTCTTTGACCACATAGTCCCGGTCCCTCTTCATAAGTTCTTTTGCTTTTAAAGCCTGGATTAAGTAATGAACCAATTCTGTGTTCTCCGGAGCGAAGAGATTCTCCACCTTCAACATTTCTTCCGCATGAGCGGTTCCTTCTTCGGAGATCGACACAGAACGGGCTTTTTCGTCCACTGTATAATCGAGATCCCTTTTTAAACGCGCCGCTATCCTCGTAAATTGGGCATAAAGATTAGTGGATTCGCCGGCCTGCCCGGAAATGATCAACGGAGTACGGGCTTCATCAATCAAGATGCTGTCCACTTCGTCGACGATGGCATAGTTCAATGCCCTTTGCACCATTTCATCAGGTTCTATAGCCATGTTATCCCGGAGATAATCAAAACCGAATTCATTGTTGGTTCCGTAGGTGATGTCAGCCTGATAGGCTTGACGGCGTTCGGCTGCGTTTAAATGATGCAGAATAACCCCGACCGACAAACCGAGGAAGCGAAAGATCTGTCCCATCCACTCACTGTCCCGCTTTGCCAAGTAGTCATTGACGGTTACCACATGCACCCCTTTACCGGTTAAAGCATTGAGATAGGCAGGGAGGGTGGAGACCAGGGTCTTTCCTTCTCCGGTTTTCATCTCGGCGATCTTTCCTTCATGTAGGATGATTCCACCCATGAGCTGTACATCATAATGCCGTTGGTTAAGGGTTCTCTTCGCCGCCTCACGTACGGTAGCAAAAGCCTCCGGGAGTAGCGCTTCCAAAGTTTCTCCATTATGCAATCTCCTTTTAAACTCTGGAGTTTTCGCCTTTAACTCCTGATCCGACAGTTTGGCTAAGTCCGGCTCTAATTCGTTAATCCGGGCCACCAGCGGAGCGATCCTTTTCAGCTCGCGTTGATTGGTATCCCACAGATTCCGGAGAAATCCCCACATTTAAACTCTCCCCCTCAAAATAAAAAACCTCTGTACACAGACGAGAAAAGAATACAGGATCAGCCTGGTCTGCACATTACACATAGCAGATCATCCTTGTTATTATACCATTTGGAAATCTTGGAGACAACCTCTCGTTGCTCGTGTTGAGAGTTTTGGGTGGTTTATTTTGTAGATTGGATGTTGAGGTTATCCTCCATTCAAAAAACACTCTGGCCGCAAACTGCCTAATTGGATATAATAGGTTTTATCTGATTCCCAAACTATTATACAGATGGCCAGTAAGTGTGAGGTGTCTTCGACCATGGGAAAGAAGAAACAAATCGCCGCGCTGATTGTCCACCCTGGGTTAGCCGGAAAAAAAGTAATTGCCCTCTTGCAAGAAGAGCTTAAAATATCAAACCGGCAGATCAGAAAGGTTATTTCAACAAAAGGCCTGTTTCTGAATGGTCGTCCCATTCATTCGGAGTCCAAAGTGAAAGCAGGAGACCGGTTGATTGTCAAATTGCCGGTAAATGAAGAGGTAAAGGTCGAGCCCGTTTCCATGGATCTGACCATCCTCTATGAAGACGACTGGCTTTTGGCAGTAAATAAGCGAACCGGCTTGAACGTTCATAACACCAGGCCCGAAGAACCGCCGGCTTTAGTCAATGGCGTCGCTTACTATTTTCTAGAGCAAAAAAAGATGATCGCACCCCGCCCGGTGCATCGCCTTGACCGCGATACTTCTGGGGTGGTGCTTTTTGCCAAATCAGCCGAGATTCAAAAAGAACTTTCGCAGCAGTGGGGAACAGAAAAGGTGAAGAAGAAATACTGGGCACTGGTGGAAGGGGAAGTAAGAAAAGGGGAAGTAATTAGCATTCCTCTGGATGGTAAAGAAGCGTATACGGCCTTTTCACCTTTGAAGACCCATAACGGTTACACCGAGTTGAGTGTGGAGATCCGGACTGGGCGAACTCACCAAATCAGAAAACACCTAAAACTCATCGGCCATCCTGTGCTGGGAGACAGGCTCTATCATCCATCTTCCAAAATTACCGTAGGCAGACTTGCTCTCCACGCCTGGATCTTGGAGCTTGTTCACCCACGGACCCGAGACAAACTGGTCTTGGAGGCGCCAATCCCATGGGCTGAATTTACCCTGCCCGGCAAGGAATAACTTCTTCTTCCGTGATGACCATATCCACCTTTAAATCGTGTTCTGCTGTGGGGATGGTCTGCACGATCTGTTCGGAAAAGGCCAACCCGATCTTTAACACCTCCGGCGGCAGTTTGGCCAGATAGCGATCATAATACCCGCCGCCTCTCCCCAATCTTTCTCCGGTCCGCGAAAAAGCCAGTCCCGGAAGGAGCATGATCTCCAATTCCTCCGGAAAAACCACCTTTCCTTGCTGTGGCTCCAAAATTCCAAACACCCCGGGAACCAAGGCTTCCACCTGCTCCACCAGACGAAAATCCATCTCTTTTCGAGACTGCTGACGAGAGACAACCGGGAGGGCCACCTGATAACCAGCGGCCAACAGCCTTCTGATCAGAGCCTCGGTACCTACCTCTTTACCAAAAGAAAAATAGGCGCCAATCATCCTGCACGGGCTAGTCTCCAATAATGCCCAGACCGCTGTGGTAATCCGTGCGCTCTTCCTGTTCACCTCTGCCAAGGATAGGCGCTGGATTTTTTGCTGACACTCCGCCCGCAATCGCTTTTTCTGGTCAATAATTTCCAAAGCATATTCCTCCTTGGCTGCCGGCAACTGACAGGCCTCAACTCCAGGGGTCCGGCCTGAGCATGCCGCTTTCCGGACCGGTGGTGGCCAAAAGCCGGTTCACCACCAATCCGGCCAACAGTAAACCGGCGATCGACGGGACAAAACTGATACTGCCCGGCGCTTGCCTACTTTTACCGGGATTTTCTGTACCTGCCCGTTGTTCTTGGCCGCCCCGGGGTGGTAGAGGAGGAACCGTGGAAAAAAGCACCTCCACACCATGATCAATTCCAATCTTCCGAAGCCCACCGCGTACTGCTCTGGCCAGCGGACAGGTATGGGTCCTGCTGATGTCGGAGAAGCAAAAACCTGAGGGATCCAAGCGATTGCCCGTACCCATACACGAGACGATCCTGATTTTTTGCTCCAGACAATACCGGATTAACCAAATTTTTGAGGAGACCGTATCAATGGCGTCCACTACATAATCTAGATCCCTGGTGATGATGGAAGATAAATTGGTTGCGGTGACAAATTCCGCTCTGGGGTCGATCTTGATCGCGGGATTGATCCGTTGTACACGTTCCCGGACTGCTTCCGTCTTTAACATCCCGATGGTATCAGCCAAAGCATGTAATTGGCGGTTTAGGTTACTGGGGACATATTGATCGTTATCTACCACCCGTAAGTATCCTACACCCGCCCTGGCCAGAGCTTCAACTGTATAAGAGCCCACCCCGCCCAGTCCGATTACTGCCACCCGGGCGTTTTGTAACTTGTCCAAACCGGCTTTTCCGATCAGTAAAGCGGTGCGTTCAAACATCTCCGGGTATTGCTCCATCTGTTCCTCCCATATGTATCCAATTCGTAAAAATATAAGAAGGAACCCCGCCGTACCGCTATAGCTGAATGTTACCTGAACCCGCTCTCGCAGGTGGGTGTATGCCCAATTGCTTTATGTGTCCTTTCCACGAAGGCCTACAAGCCACAATCAGAGTCATACTCCCTAGGTAATGGTGTTGGTTCATAACTTCAGCTTCATCACGCTTACAGCAGGGTATCCTCAAAAATTTAGCTTCTATAAAAACCGGTAAAGCAAATAATCTCCTTCAAGAAAAAACTCATTTTCATTTTCAAAATCATGATACCATAATCAAGCTTATCTGCGCAAGTCTGCTATTCTAGCAATGTTTTCCTGTTGACAACGGATTTGATATGAACCTCCTGTAACTGTTCGGGATCAACCTCCGAGGGAGTGCCAGTCATTAAACAGGTTGCACTGGTAGTCTTCGGAAAAGCGATTACTTCCCGCATATTGGCGGCGCCGGTTAAGATCATGACCAACCGATCCAAGCCCAAGGCAATTCCACCATGAGGGGGAGTGCCGTATTCGAAGGCCTCCAAAAGGAAGCCGAACTTCTCTTTGGCCTCTGCTTCCGAAAGACCCATAATCCGAAAGATCTCTTCTTGGACAGCGCGCAGGTGAATACGGATACTTCCACTCCCTAATTCCATCCCGTTCAAGACCAGATCGTAGGCGTTAGCCCGCACTTTACCAGGTTCTTCCTTCAGCAGCGGGATATCCTCCGCTAAGGGCGAAGTAAAGGCATGGTGGACAGCAACATAGCGCCCGGCTTCCTGATCGAATTCAAAAAGGGGGAAGTTAACCACCCAAAGAAATTTGTATTCTCCCTCCGGAATCAATCCCAATCTAGCGGCCATCTCCTGCCGGAGAGCGCCCAGGGCGGTTCGGGCAACCGTAGGTTCGCCGGCGACGATTAAAACCAAATCCCCTTCTTGGGCCTGAACCTTTTTGGTGATGGCCGTTAATTGTTGCGGTGTAAAGAATTTGGCGATGGGCGACTTTACCTGGCCGTCCTTTAAGGCCAGATGAGCCAAGCCTTTGGCGCCATACTTCATAGCCAGTTGAGAGAGGCCATCCAACTCTTTCCGCGAATAAGCGCTGCACCCGGGAGCGGTAATCGCCACCACAATACCTTGATTGGCTATAACATTCCGGAAGACGCTGAAATCACTATCCTCCACTATGCTGGAGATGTCGATCAATTCCATGCCGTAACGCAGATCCGGTTTATCACTTCCGTACCTCTCCATAGCCGCGCTGTACTCCAGGCGGGGGAAAGGACGTTCAAGCTCAACACCGAGAATTTCCCGGAAGAGTCGAACCATCATCTCCTCCAGTAAGTTAAAGATGACTTCTTGATCAATAAAAGACATCTCTAAATCGATCTGGGTGAACTCCGGTTGCCGATCCGCCCGGAGATCCTCATCCCGAAAACACTTGGCAATTTGGAAATACTTCTCCAAACCGCCTACCATTAAGAGCTGCTTAAACAATTGCGGTGATTGGGGTAGGGCGTAAAATTTGCCTGGATTAACTCTGCTCGGCACCAGATAATCCCTGGCCCCTTCTGGCGTGCTCTTCATTAGGATCGGAGTTTCAACCTCGATAAAACCTTTTTCGTCAAGAAAGTCTCGCACCGTTTTTGTAACCCGGTGACGTAGAATCAGGTTTTTTTGCATAGCCGGCCGGCGTAGATCCAGATACCTGTATTTAAGACGAACGGTTTCATCAACATTGGCGGTACGTTCGTGGGAATCATCAACATAGATTGGGGGTGTTTTCGCCGAATTCAAGATGACCAATTCCTCAGCTAAGACTTCAACCTCTCCGGTGAGTAAGTCCTTATTGAGTGAACCCTCGGGCCGTCTGCTCACCATCCCCTTGACCATAATCACAAATTCACTGCGCAGGGTTTCGGCGATGGCATATGCCTCTTTCTGCTCCGGGTTTACTACCACTTGTACCAAACCTGAACGGTCCCTCAGATCTAGGAAGATCACCCCGCCAAGGTTTCGCTGGCGATGCACCCATCCGTTCAGGCAAACTTTCTTTCCGAGATCAGTGGAACGCAACTCACCGCAGTACTCTGTTCTAATCCAGGACGACAAAGGACACGACCTCCTTCTGATAGCCCATATATTTAAAAGCGTCTTCGCTCTTCAGCCAATTCCTGACTCAAAACTTGTGGGACTTGGTCCCATTCGACCTGATATTGCGTGCTGTCAAACATCTTTCGAATAGTGACTTTTTTATTCTGCCATTCCTCTTCCCCAATGATCAGGGTATAGGCGGCGCCTATTTTATCAGCTGTTTTCATCTGAGATTTCAAGCTCTTCACTTTGAAACTGACGATGGTCTGAATCCCTTGACGGCGTAAAGCGGCGGCTAAGCCATATCCGGCGGTGGAGTATTCTTCATTCAACATTATTAGGTAAACCTGAGGCGCCATGGAGAGCGCAGGAAGGCTCCCCTTCTGTTCCAAGGTGGTCAACAGGCGTTCAAGACCTGAGGCAAAGCCAACTCCGGAAGTGGGGGGCCCTCCGCACTCCTCCACCAAACCGTCATAACGTCCTCCGCCGCAAATCGCGCTCTGTGCTCCCAGGTCCTGATTGATGATCTCAAAAACGGTCTTTGTATAGTAGTCGAAGCCCCTGACCAATCTGGGGTCAATCTGGTATTCCACACCCACTTCATCAAGGTAGTGGCAGACTTTACTGAAATGTGCGCGGCACTCCGGACAGATATAATCCTGAATGGAAGGGATCTCCCTGGTCAACTCCTTACATTTCGGGTTTTTACAATCCAGTAAGCGTAATGGATTCCTCTCCAGCCGTCGTTGGCAACTTTCGCATAAACCGCTATTGTCGGCTGATAAATATTCCAGCAGCGCTTGGCGGTATTTGCCCCGACACTCCGGGCATCCCAAAGAATTCAAGTGGACCTCCAAGTCGCACAAGCCTAATTCTTTGTATAAATCTACGGCTAAAGTGATTACCTCCGCGTCCGCCATGGGCCCTTCTTCCCCCAGAATCTCTACACCGAACTGGTGGAATTGACGAAAACGCCCGGCTTGTGGACGTTCTTGCCGAAACATGGGTCCTAAATAGAACAATTTACAAGCGCCCGTTCCGCTTTTGGCATATAATTTATGTTCAATAAAGGCCCGTACTACCGGAGCGGTTCCTTCCGGGCGCAGAGTAATACTGCGTCCGCCCTTATCAGTCATGGTGTACATCTCTTTCTCCACAATATCCGTGGTTTCCCCTATCCCTCTTTGAAACAGTTCAGTATGTTCGAAAATGGGCGTTCGAATCTCCCCATAACCATAGGCCCGGAAAACACGCCTGATCTTCTCTTCAACCCAGACCCAAAGCAGGGCATCGTCAGGTAAGAGATCGAAAGTGCCCCGGGGCACTGTAGTCTTCATGCGTTTACCTCCCATCAGTTGCTGTTTTTCAAAGGCAAAGTTCTAAGTATAACGAAGGTGAAGGGTTAAACCCTTCACCTTCCCACCCGCGTACGCGTATGTCGCGGGCAAGTGCGACGCCCGCGCGCCTCCGCGTGATAACCCGCTTTATTCCGTTTCAGCAGATTTATTCTCCGCCTCGATCTTTTCCTGCTCTTGCCGCAATAACTCTTGAAAAGCTTTTTGTTCTTCCGCTCTTTCCGTCTCGATCTGCTTAATCTTTGCCTCTAAAGCCTCGGCCTCTTCCTTATATTCAAATTGATTCATTAAATAAAGGACTTGTTTAAGATTATTGACATTCTCCCCGCACTTCTCCACCAAAGTGGATAAAGTCTGCTTGGTGGTTTCTTCATCACCTTTACTCTGATAGATCTGGGCTTTGGTGAAGAGAACGGATAATTCGTCAGTAATCTTCTTCGGAATTCTGGCCAAAACCTCCAGTGCTTCATCGTACTTTTCCGCCTCTCTATAAGTTTGAGCGGTAGCGATATAGATATCCAAGTTATTTTTATATCGCTTATCGGTTAAGGCCTTCTCGTAAGCCTGGGCTGCTTCGGTAAACTTATTCTCCGTACGAAGACGAAAGGCGCGTAAAGCCGGATCCAAGATTACCACTTCAGCCTCGTCCGCTTGCTTCTGCAACCAGGTGTTTATCTTATCGCTGGTTACAAATTTCTCGGCTAGAATTTCCTTTCTCAAAGCCGGCTTTTGTTTCTCCCATTCTTCACCGGTCGCCATTTTTTTGTCAAGCACTTTAATAATATGATAACCTGCGCTGGTTTTCACGGGATTACTGACCTCTCCCACCTGCAACGCCAGAGCGGCGTCGGTAAAACTATCTCCCAATCCTTTTCGATAACTGGCGACTAAGTTGAGACCGATTTGTCCCCCATTATCCTTATTGCTTCTGTCATCCGAGTACTCTTTGGCAAGTTCCGCAAAGTCCGCGCCATTCTGTAGTTTCTCATAAACCAACTGTGCTTCTTTCAAGGCCTCACTGTCGGAAGGCGGATTTTCCACCAGTTGTTCATTGGTGGCAATCATGATATGCGCAGCATCAATCTGTTCATACTTCTCTCTGATCTCTTCCTCAGTCACCTCGATCTTATCTTCTTCCGCCAGTTGCGCATAGAGAGCCTTCCACTGCAACTGTTTTTCCATGACTTTCTCGAGGCCTTTCATATTGGCGACTCCCACCTGGGCAAACAAGGACTCCATCTGTTCTTCTGTGGGATAAGCCTTTTTCAGTTCCTTCATGGCTGTCTCCAGCTCCGAACGGGAAACTTTTATTTTCCGCTCTTTGATGGCTTGTAAAATTAATTTTTCATCAATGGCGGTTTTTAAGGCGCTGTCTTTAATCTGATCTTCAGGAAAATATGCCCCATAATTCTGTAAAAGTTGAAGATAAAACTTGTTAAAATCGTCGGCATTGATCTTCTCTCCGTTCACCGATGCGGCAGTCCCTTTATATAGATACTGATTGGAAGCTGATTTTGCTTGTAAACCGGGAATCCCAATAAAAAATAAGCCGATAACCATAGCCAGGATCAGAATGATCACAACCGGAGTTAACAAATACTGTGATAACCGGCGAATATGCAACATTCCAGCCAAAAAAAATTCCCCCTTTTAAAAATAACAATTCCCCATCTAAACTATAGCTAACATAAGAAAATAACTATATGCGTAATATGCACATGACCTATTGTACCCAATGGCAGACAAGTTGTCAATTGACATATATCCGGAGCCGGCTGACTTTTTCCTCCACCAATTCCTTAATTCGTTCCCTATAGGTAGCAGGGCATTTGGGATTCGGTATTCTCTCCACTTGCAGAGTCTGCGGGTCAACCCATTTCGTGATCGCGCCGCCTCCCAAGCCAAGAATGGTACGGCGCTCTTCCATCATTAGAATATTATAAATATTTTCCGTTCCTGGTTTACAGTATCCGATATTTTCCTGATTGGCCAGGATACGGCGCTGTCTGTAAAGGTAATAAGGACGATAGCCGGAGGTTTTGAGCTCCTGGATGCTCCGGCGCAGCCATTCCGCTAAATGGTGCTCACTGGTCTTGACCCTGACCTCCTGAAAGTTCCAGGCCGCCGCCCGCTTAGGGGCCAATGTATGCAGGGTGAGGTTCTCCGGGGCCAACTCTTTGATTCCGGCCAAGGTATAATCCCAATCCTGAACATCTTCTCCAGGCAGCCCCATGATTAAGTCCATATTGAGGCAGGGGATCCCCGCTTCGCGCACTAAAGCAACAGTCTCTAAGACCTGGGCGATGGTGTGTTTACGGCCAATCAATTTCAGGGTCTGCTCCTTCATACTTTGCGGGTTGACACTGACCCTGTTGACCTGCATCTCTTTTAAAAGTCTGATTTTTTTTCGGTCCAAGGTTTCCGGCCGGCCGGCCTCAACGGTGAACTCCCGTTCTCCTGAGGTCGGAAAATTATTATTGATTGAACTCAATAAAACTCGCAGTTCTTCCTGATCAAGGACGGTCGGAGTTCCCCCGCCGATATAAATAAAGTCCGCTTCCAGACCCAGGCTCCGGCACGCCTTGCCCAGCTCATGAACTTCATATTGGAGCGCTTCCAGGAAACCCGGCAAGAGATGTCCATGACTCCCCAAAGGGTAAGCGGCAAAAGAACAATAGTGACACCTGGTCGGACAGAAGGGAATACCGATATATAATCCGATCTTCCCCGGTGGCGCAGAGAAGTAAGGCCTTTGTAGTTCACCGATTTCCGCCAGAATACCGGCTTTATCAGAGGCCAGGCAGTAATGGGACTGTAGGCGTGCTGTGGCTTCCTCCGGTGAAAAACCGGCGTCCCGCAGATAATGATAGACTTTGACCGGCCGCACTCCGGTCAAGATTCCCCATGGCGCCGTCTGCCCTGTTTGCTTCGTAAAAAGCTGTAAAATGGCCCGCCGGATCAGCTCTTTCTTTCGTAACCGACGCTCAACAGGTCCGTACGATTCCTGTGCGATCTCATGGTCCGGAAATTGCACACTGACGGTTCCGATTCCCGCTTGCCGCCACACCCCTTCAATGCGAAGCCCTGCGTCCTGCTCCTCCAGGTTGACCTCAATCTCTACAGGCGCGTCGGTCCCGGAATTAACCGCAAGCGAATGATCCTCAGGAACGAATCGAGCCTCCGGATCCAAGGCTAAAATCATATTCTCCATGTTTTTTTGGTTCCCCGGCAGACTGCACCAGAGTCTATATAAAGCCATTTATTCCTCCTTCAGCATATCTTGGAGAAAAGGATTGACCGCACGTTCAATCCCCATCCTGGTCTCCGGACCGTGTCCGGGCAAGATCCGGGTCTGATCGGAGACAGATAGCAGACTTCTAACGGAATGCAAGAGTACTTTTTCATCCCCGCCCGGTAAATCAGCGCGGCCAATACTCCCGGCAAATAGAGTATCTCCCGAAAAAAGCAAGTCATCTCCTAGTAAACAGATCCCGCCCGGAGTATGGCCCGGAGTATGCCTGACGGTCAAGATAAAATTGCCAATACAGAGCGCATCTCCTTCGCTCAGTAAACGGTCGGGCTTTAGAATGATTTCTCCGGCAAAAAGTTGCGACAGGTTCAACATAGGGTTGGCCAACATGGCCGCGTCACCGGAATGCACATAAACCGGGGCGTCAATCTTCGATTTCAGTTCGGATACTCCTGAGATGTGGTCATAGTGTCCGTGCGTGAGAACAATTCCCACCAGTTTTAAGTTGTTTTCAAAAACAGCGGAATACACTTGATCGACAGGTTTTCCAGGATCAATGACCATTGCTTCTTTCGTGTTCTCTTCCCAGAAGAGATAGGTATTAACCTGAAGTTCTCCAAGGATAAAACGTTGTAATCTCATCAATGCGCTCCCTCAAATCTTTGTTCTCCCTTTTTTAGCCCGTATTTACCACCTTATTATTGAAACCGGGAGGATCCTGATTTCGATCAGGCCTGATTTCGATCAGGAATGGAATAGCCTTACTCTTCAAGTAACGAACGAAACAGGATGGATGTTCCCAAAAGAAAAAAGAGAGATCATTTTAGTGTCCCAATGCGATTTAAGGGCCAAAATCGCCAAAAAGCCCGGCCAATAAAGTTTTTTCGCGGCACAAAACCCCAAACATGACTATCCCAACTCTGATTACGGTTATCACCCAACATGAAGTATTCTCCCTCCGGAATTTTGACCGGTCCGAATTGATATACGGGTCTGCGTTCCGGAGAGATATAAGGCTCCTCCAGTTTTTCCCCGTTGATATATACTGCTCCCTCTCTGACCATGACCACCTCTCCGGGTAGACCGATGATTCTTTTGACAAACGGATATAAAGGCGCTGATTTACCGCCCTGACGGATGCTCTCTGCTTGATGCATTTTCACGGCGGTCTCCGGTGTGTGAAATACTACAATATCCCCGCGTTTGGGCGGATTAAACCGGTAGGAGACCTTTTCAATCAGAAAGCGATCCCACTCCATAATCGTCGGACGCATCGATCCGGACGGCACATATCTGGAATCAACAAAAAATGTACGGATCACTAAAAACAGGAGTAGAGCGGGGATTATTACTTCCAATACATCGCGCATGGTCTTCTTTAGATCCATCAAAAGTCACCTCCGTCATTTGTACAGCATGGCGCTGAAGAAACCGGTACTGGACACAAGTACAATTAATAAATGAATTTCATAATTAACAAATTATATCATATTATCTACCGGTTGGATCATATTCTTTCCATTTTTTCTATGGACGAGTCACACCCGGCGCGTTGGAAGCTAAATCCGTATACCGTTTCTATAGGCGCAGCATAGATAAGATTATAAAGAAAACCCTCTATGAGCAGAGGGCTTTCTGATTTTTGGTTATTATCCGGTCGGACCAGATATGTAATACCGGATTTACCGAAAGGAGTGATAATTATTTTGCTACTGCATCCTTTAAAGCCTTACCCGGTTTGAAGACCGGTACTTTTCTGGCTTCAATAGTGATTGCTTCTCCGGTTTGAGGATTACGCCCAGTGCGGGCTCCTCTCTCTCTAACCTCAAAGCTGCCGAATCCAACCAGTTGAACTTTTTCACCACCGGCTAAAGCCTCGGTCATCGCCGCCATCATGGCATCTACGGCTTTACCCGATTCCTTTTTGGTTAAGCCACTTTTTTCTGCGACCTGATCAATTAGTTCAGTCTTTGTCATCAGCGTCACCTCCTTCCGGCAAATGTAAACTAGTAGCAATTTGTACCAAGTAAATTGCTTTTAACCTATTCTAGATAATTCCCTATTATCCTTCTGCCTTATCCAATAATTTTATGTTTTTTCCTTGCGTTCATCATACTTTGGAGCATTATCCCAGCCACAATCCGGAAAAAATAAAACCCGCAGAATACGGGTTCATTCGTGCGCGTTCAACGCGTACGTCTGTGTTTTCACACACGTTTATATTTTACGCGCACGTCTGTGTTTTCACACCGTCTACGAAACATACATATATATGTGTAAAGGCACGTGCACGTAAATATGTACTTAAACGCTCTAGATTATTATACAGATTAAACCGCCGCTTCCTTCATTAATAATCTTGCTTAATGTTTCCTGCAGTTTTTCTTGGGCATTTACAGGCATCCGACCTAGTTTGGATTGGATACCTTCTCTGACCAGATCATTGAGGGTTTTCCCAAAAAATTCCGTCTTCCAAATGCCCTCCGGATTTTTTTCAAATTCCTCAGATAAAAAGCGGACAAACTCCTCTCCTTGTTTCTCCGTGCCCACCAATGGAACGACTTCCGTATTGATGTTGGCCTTTATTATATGGTAAGAGGGGGCTGATGCTCTAATCCTCACCCCGCATCTACTCCCCTGCCGCACCAGTTCCGGTTCGGCGAATTCAATCTCTTCCAAACGAGGGTGTACCAGCCCATAACCGATTTCACAGGCTTGCTTAAATCCGCTGGCGTATTTATCATATTCTTTTTTGGCCAAAGACAGTTCTCGAATGCTGCGTAAGAGGTCCCCTTCATTAGCCAGGGGTAGCCCGGTGTATTCCTGCAGGATTTCATAGAATAGATGATCCGGCGCGGTCACAGAGATAGTTACTGTTCCTCCCCCCAAATCCACCTTGGTTAATTCAACTTTGGCCATATGTTCCGAATCACCCAGCAGAACCAGGGCCTCATCTATGTCTTTTACTTTTTCGATTCTTTCTACTGCAGTAAAGACCGCCTCCTCATACCCGCTGCGCAACCAATGTTCACTTGGAAGTTCTTCCACCCATGACGGAAAGTTAACCTGCACTTCTTGTACAGGAAACATCCGGAGAACTTCGTGCATGATTTGGGTGATTTCACCCTCCGCCAGGTGCAGGCAGTCCACGGGAAGCACGGGAACATTATACTTGATGGCCAAATCAGTCGCTAACAACTGTGTTTGTTCATCTTGCGGATGAATAGAATTCAACAGGACAATAAAGGGTTTGCCTAAAGACGTCAGTTCCGTAATGACCCGTTCCTCAGCAGGCACATAATTAGCCCGCGGAATCTCCGTAATACTTCCGTCAGAGGTAATGACCAGCCCGATAGTGGAATGATCCTGAATCACTTTCCTGGTACCCATTTCCGCAGCAACCTGAAAGGTCACCGGCTCCTGACTCCAAGGAGTGATCACCATCCGGGGTCCATCCTCATCCAGATACCCTAAAGCGCCCTCCACTGTATAACCAACACAATCCACCAATCTTACCCTCAGTTCAACTTGGTCAAATTTGAGCGGAATGGCTTCGTCCGGAACAAACTTCGGTTCTGTAGTCATAATGGTTTTTCCCGCGCCACTCTGTGGCAGCTCATCCAAAGCCCGCTTTTGGTCATATGTATCGTCAATATTCGGCAAAACCATATTTTCCATAAATCTCTTGATAAAAGTGGACTTACCTGTCCGCACCGGACCAACTACGCCGATATATATATCACCGCCTGTACGTTCGGAGATATCTTTAAAGATATCGAAACGTTCCATCCGTTTCCCCCCTTTTGAAAATTCTATTAACAAGGCCACTTCTTATCCTAACTTCAGATGTGACCTGGTCACGAATGTCGCGCCGCGTGCCATCGCGGTAAGATATGGATTTTACGAGAAACACACCCCCCCGGAAAAGCCGCCTTCTCTCATACTTTCAGCCCGTGACGCCACTCCGCCACCTGTACATTGAGCCGATATTCTGTTTCCCAGTCCGTGAGAGAACGTTGATCGTAGGATCGCAAGCAAGTCATAATCATTTATATAATAACGAACCGTTTTCTATAACCTGTTTTAGAAAAAACCTCAGTCTCCCGTAAGAAGAGTAGATTCCTAAAACCAATTATATGAACCCCATGCTGAAAATAGGACAAAAAAAACAACCCCTCAGGGTCTGAAAAAATCCGATTTGACTTAGGCATATTTCCGTGGTGAAAGACCACGGGATAGAGAACAATATATCTATCTGTTTTATATCATCCTTTTTTATTCCAAGATCAATTCCAACCCGTTGGTCTCCTCGTCCAACAGCCAAATCGGTGATGCGCCATTTTTGGTGACATTGTTTACGCGACAATTTAATCTAATTCTTTCTCCGGGAAGCGGTAACAATTTTAGCTCCTGAAGGGGGACGGCTAATTTCAGAAAGTACCCCTCTTTCTGAAGGACCGACTTCAACTGAAAGGAGCTGCTCCGCCAGGACAACCCGGAGACCTTTAAGAGCGGTTCCTTGATTTTACTGGTTGGTAAGAGATCCAGAATCAATGGAGCTTTTTCAAGCCACTTATCGACTTTCAAGTATACGCGCAGATGGTCGCTGCCGCTGAAATTCTCGGAATAATCGTCTTTAAAGGTTAAAAACGGATCGATAACGTAAAATCCTAAATAGAGATTTTTTTCATCATAAGCGGTATAAACCTGTAGACCGACGCCTTGCTGAGTAGTGCTGATCTGCGTTTGGCCCAATTTGTTCCGCCAGTCATCAGCGCCCAACTCTAGAAGGGAGATATTCCGAACCCGCGGAACTCCGACTTCATTATGGCCCATTACGGAACCGGCGAGGAAAAGAAGTAACAATAAGAGCAGAACATTCCCAGCAATAACCAGGGGACTGCGCATGTCTCTGCCCTCCCTTCCCCATAACCTTACAATGACTTACTTTCTTGCTGAACCGCTTCTTTTTTTATGCATCGTTAATTTTCAACTTAAAATTCTATGCTTCAGCGGTGCTTTGATTATCTATAGCATACTTCTATACTTCTGCACTTTCCGGCCTAATCCTGCTCACACTCTCTGACAGTTATTTCTTAAACCCGGAGTGGTTCCACTCCGCTAGAAGATGGTTTCAATCTCATGTCTTCTTTCTCTGGACATCAATTCCTGCAGCGCTTGGACCGGGGGATACCCTTCATATAAAATTTTATACACTATGTTGGTAATCGGCAGTTCCACCTGATACTTTTTACCTAGTAGATATGCAGCCTTAGTCGTGGGAACACCCTCAACCACCATCGGAGTGGACTGCAGAACCTCCTCAACCTTTCTGCCTTTGCCGATTTCCCGGCCGGCCCAGGCGTTCCGACTATGGCGACTGGCGGAGGTGACATAAAGGTCACCGAGGCCGGAAAGTCCGGAAAAAGTCAGAGGCTGGGCTCCCATCTTCTCCCCTAACCGCCGCATCTCAGAAAGAGCCCTGGTCACCAAGGCGGCTTTGGTGTTATCTCCGAACCCCAGTCCCTCACAGATCCCTGCCGCCAGGGCAAAGATATTTTTAAGCGCCCCTCCAATCTCCACCCCGATCCGGTCAGAGTTAGTATAAACTCGGAAATAAGGGGTGATAAAAATATCCTGCGCGATTTTGGCATATTGCAGAGCGGGGGAAGCAACCACGGCGGCGGTGGGTACTCTCCTTCCCACTTCCTCCGCGTGTGAAGGACCGGACAGGGTAATAATCTTTCCGTCGTCCCACTCCAACTCCTCCCGGATCACTGTGGACAGACACTGTAATGTACTGGTCTCTATGCCTTTTGCCGCATTTATAATCATGATATCTGGCTTGATGAAGTCTTTAAATAATTTTACCGTGGATCTGACCCATTGCGACGGAGTAACAAAGACTAAAACCTCACTTTCCTTAGCCACTTGCTCCGGGTCGGAACTGGCCGTCAGTTTCTCCGGGAGAGTGATTCCAGGTAAGAAACGATGATTGCAATGAGCCTGATTAACCTCATCCGCTGTATCCTTTTCATACGCCCATAAAGAAACTTCATGCCCGTTTTCTGTTAACAACTTGGCCAGCGCCGTTCCCCAGCCTCCGGCTCCTACAACACCTATCTTCATTTCTTTTCCTCCTGATCTTGCTGATAACTGATACAGTTCACGTTAACACGGGCTGCCTTAACGTGAACCATGTTTACGTGACCACAAGTTAATACGGTGTTCCACTCCTGAACGTAGTCTCTGGATATTCGCTTTATGACGGTAAATGGCCAATAGCGAAGCTGTAATCGCAAAAAAAAGCAAGAAACCGTTCAGCGGATATAAGCAGAGATAAACGAAGGTCAGCGCCACCGCGGCCGCCAAGGAAGCCAATGAGACATAGCCCCATATCAAAAAGACCAGCACCCATAGGGGAAAAAGCACCCATAATACTTTTGGGATGAGCATGATAATCACCCCAAAAGAAGTAGCGATTCCCTTTCCCCCTTGGAAACGGAATAATACGGGCCAGTTATGCCCCATCACCACAGCTACTCCGCAGAGGGCGGCAAGCTCCGTTCCCCCTGCCACCGACCCCAAGTAGACGCTGAGCACTCCTTTTAAAGTATCACCCAACAGCGTCAAGCTGCCAAAGGCCGGGCCCATCACCCGAAAAGTGTTGGTCGCCCCAGGATTACCGCTCCCTTTTCCTTTAAAGTCAACCTTTTTCAAGGAGGCGAACACCTTCGCGAATAAGATATTTCCTAGAAAATAGCTGATTAAGATCGATAAAACCTTAAACATCAACCTCATCCTCCATCTATCAGGAAGCCGGCTTTATTTTCCGTCTTTACCTGCTCGTTTCTTTAAAATGAACCTTAGGGGAGAACCGGTGAACCCGAATTCATCCCGTAGTCTATTCTCTAAAAAACGCTCATAAGAAAAATGCATCAATTCCGGATCATTCACCCACAACTGGAAAGTTGGGGGTTTAACTTTAATCTGCGCGGTATAGTAAATCTTTAGTTGCTTTCCCTTCCGGGAGGGTGGATGATGAAGAGCGATGACATCCCGCACTAAATTATTGAGAACATTGGTGGGTATCCGTTTGGTATATTCATTGGCCACTTTATATACTTCCGGTAAGATCCGGTTGATTCCTTTTCCAGTCTTGGCCGAGACGAAGAGAACCGGGGCATAGTTTAGGAAGGCAAACTGATGACGCAATTCCGCAGTGAAATTTTTCACCGTCTCCCCGCTTTTCTCAATTAAATCCCATTTATTAACGACTATAATCACGGCTTTTCCGGCCTTCTGGGCAATACCGGCCACTCTTTTATCCTGTTCAGTAGAGAAGTCGGTGGCGTCTAACACCATCAGGGTTACATCAGTTCTTTCCACCGCCCGGAGCGCCCGTAATACACTGTAGTATTCCACAGCCTCCTCCACCCGGGCTTTTCGCCTAATCCCAGCGGTGTCCACCAAGATATAATCTTGACCTTCACAGCGAAAAGCAGTGTCAATAGCGTCTCTGGTGGTACCTGGGATCGGACTGACAATCACCCTTTCTTCTCCCAGGATCGCATTTAAAATGGAGGATTTTCCCGCATTAGGCCGGCCAATCAAAGCCACCTTAATCGCTTCAGTCTCTTCTTCCTCCAGTTCCGGTGGGAAATTCTTCAACACGCCGTCCAGTAAGTCTCCTATACCCAAAGCATGTTCCGCCGAGATGGGGAAGCCTTCCCCAAAACCCAGGGCGTAAAACTCCGCGGTGGACAGCGGATCATGCTGGTCCACTTTATTGATGGCTAAGATCACCGGTTTACTCGTTCTCCTAAGTATATTGGCGACGTCTTGATCCAGGGGATGGAGCCCCTCCTTGCCGTCCACCACAAAGATGATGACGTCAGCCTCGTCAATAGCCAAACGGGCTTGGTCTCCCACTTGTTTTTTGATGGGATCATCCTCTAAGGTAATCCCACCGGTATCCACCGCTAAAAAACGGCGATCCAGCCATTGCCCTTCACGGTACAACCGATCCCGGGTCACACCGGCCACATCTTCGACAATGGCCAATCTCTCACCGACAATTCTATTGAATAGAGTTGACTTTCCCACATTCGGGCGCCCGACAATAGCGACAATTGGTATTGCTGTGGCAGAAGCTGTCATCTCCCTATCCCTCCAAACCTAAAAAAGTTCTGAACAGCGCTGCTCCGTTCACGGGCACCGTTTTTATGGTAAGGTTCCGTACTGCACTCAGCGCCTCCCTAATCTCCTGTAGAGTAGTACCGTCCAGGAAGACCGTTTCCCCCTGGCGTAACATGACTTGGGGGATTAAGATGGTTTGTCCTTCTTCTACTCCCTTGCTCTTTAATTCTTTAATTATATCTTCCCCAGTAACTAAACCGGTGACAGTGACCATTTCCCCAAAAAAATGATTGGGAACCGGTCTAATTTCTATGTTAACTTCCGGGTATCTAGCGGCAAAGGCTCTGATTAACTCGGGCCAGAGTACGGCCATGCCCGTTCCGGTCAGGAGCAGGAAATTTCCGGCTTTTGGTGGCCGCCGCCTGGCTGGAGCAGCCGCCAGCGCCGATAGAAACTCTTCCTTGAATAGTGCCCATAACCCCACGCCGTTCTCCAGTTGCCACAGGTCCTCATACTCGGCGAGTGGGGGAAAGCTCTCTTGGGCTTGCAGATAAAATTCGTCCGCGGCAAAAACCAACCTGGAACCGAAGTCTGATAAGAACCTCTGCTGGGCTTGGTAAACCAAGTCCAAAACCGACCGGGCTTCCTCTGTGGCGAACTTTCTTAATTCCGGTAAATTCCGGCGGTATTTGGTGAGACCCACCGGTACAACGGCCAGGCTCCGTACGGCCGGCCACAACCGGCTCAGATCCATGATGGTTTTTCTTAAAGAATCACCATCATTCACCCCGGGAACGATCACGGCTTGAGTGTGCATTTGAATTCCCCAGGCCGCCAGCTTCTGCAGAGGAGTCAGAATATCCCGGATTTTCGCATTTCCGAAGAGTTCTTCCCGGACTGCTGGTTCAGTAGAGTGAACCGAGATATACAAGGGGCTTAAGCGCTCTTTTTTGATCCGGCGCCAATCTTCAGCCGTCATGTTACTTAAAGTGATGTAGCTTCCCTGTAAAAATGAAAGACGGTAATCATCGTCCTTAATGTATAAGGTGGGTCTTAGATCCGGCGGCATTTGGTCGACAAAACAAAAAATGCAACGATTCCGGCAACGCTTAATAGAGTCAAATACCGCTGAGGAGAAGGTAACCCCCAATCCCTCTTCTTCATCTTTTTCCACCTGGATTCGGCGGATCTCCCCGCTGCTCTTCTCCACTTCCAGGCAGAGCCGGGCGGAGCATTCCTCCAGATAATACTGGATCAGATCCGTAAGTCGTTTTCCATTAATCCGTAGTATTTGATCGCCCGGTTCCAACCCTACTTCCCGGCCTAAACCGTCCGGACTGACCTGTGTGATCAAGGCCGGGGTGGGTCTGCTTCCGGATTCGTATACCTCAGTCAACTGTGTTCCTCCCGTGCATGACATCTTCTCTGGGCCGCCGGCGCAGTCCAAAACAAAACCCAAACCGCGCGTTCTATGGCTAACGGCCTGTATGTCCCAGGCCGCCGGCGCCCCTACCGGTCTCACTTAACTCTTCGACCTCATCCCACTCCACATGAGTCACCCGGGCGATCACCAACTGAGCGAGGCGTTCCCCTCTCTTCAAAATAAAATCTTGCGGACCGTGGTTGATCAAGATCACTTTGATCTCTCCCCGGTAATCACTGTCTATGGTACCGGGGGTATTTAAGGTCGTAATACCGTAGCGGGCCGCCAGCCCGCTGCGGGGCCTGACCTGTCCTTCATATCCTTCAGGCAAGGCAATGGCAATTCCGGTGGGAACCGGTAAAAACGCCCCGGTAGGTAAGGTTAGATCCTCTTCGATGGCGGCTAGCAGGTCCAGACCGGAGGCGCCGGCTGTCATATATTGAGGTAACGGCAAATCCAGGCCATGAGGAAGCTTTTTCACAGGTACTTTTATTCTTTCCATATTATTTCCATCCTTTTAAGCAATAATTTTTGGGGAAAGGTCCGACAGCGGTGAGAGAGAGCAGATCCTCCTGAAAAAGGATATTGGCGACCCGGCGAATATCTTCCGCAGTCACCTGGTCAATTCTCCGAATTACCTCCTCCGGGGTGATCAACTCCTGATAAAACAGTTCCGACTTGGCCAATCTACTCATCCGGTTGGTGGTATTCTCCAAACTCAACCATAACGTCCCTTTAATCTGCTCTTTTGCCCGTCTGATCTCCTCTGCGGAAATTGGCTCCTCTTTGATGTTTTTCAGTTGCTGACGAATCACAGTAACCACGTCCGGGAAGTGCTTGGGACTGGTACCCGCATATACACTGAAGAGACCAGTGTCTTTAAACGAAGAGTATTGTGAGCCGGTAGTGTAAACCATCCCTCTTTCCTCCCGCAATTCCTGAAAGAGGCGTGACGATGAACTCCCCCCTAAAATACTGTCAAGCACCATCAATACATATCTTTCCTGATGACGGCGGTGAAAACCGGGAACGCCTAGACAAAGGTGGACTTGTTCCGTATCTTTTCTCTTAAAACTCGTTCGTCCCCGCTTCACCGGAAATTCGTCTTCCACCTCCTGGGTTACCCCGGAGAAGGCGCCCCAAAAGCATTCGGCTGCTTCCAGCAACTCCGAAAGGTCAATATTCCCGGCCACCGCCAGACAAGAATTGCCGGGTGTATAGAACCTTTCTTTAAAGGAGATTAGAGTATCCCGCTTAATCGCCTCGATGGTCTCGGGTGTGCCTAAGATGGAATGACCTAAAGGATGTCCCTCTAAAATGGTCTGTGTAAAAAGGTCGAAGACTAATTCATCAGGTGAATCCTCATAGGACTTGATTTCTTCCAAGACCACATTCTTCTCTTTTTCTAACTCTTCTACAGTAAAGAGGGGATTGGTAACCAAATCCGCCAGTAATTCCAAACCCAAACGAAAGTGGCGATCCAGAATCTTTATGTAGTAACAGGTATACTCCTTGGTGGTAAAGGCATTCAGGTGTCCGCCGACTGAATCAATGGTCTCAGCAATCTGGCGGGCAGTGCGATTCTTTGTCCCCTTAAAAACCATATGTTCAATCAGGTGGGAAATCCCTTCTTCACTCTGACTTTCGTTGCGAGACCCACATGCCACCCAAAACCCGATGGAAACCGAACGTACATAGGGAATGGTCTCACAAACGACCGGCAGGCCGTTGGGTAATAAATCACGATGATACATTATCTGTTAACACCTCATGTTTGCTGAAATACTATTCTGAGTGTTGAGTTGTCTCTCTCCGGTGCGACCGGAGGTAGAGACGTCCATTTTTTATCTTTTCCAGAACTAATATTAATTCGGTAGATAAGATTAAAATCCTGTTTTTATTTTGCCTTAATTGGTAGGTTCTTTATATTACTGGTGATAAATACATAAAGGGTTCACCGGCAGGGTGTCGAACTTAAATAAGCAGTGAATTTATGTAAACATGAGGGGTGATTCTGTGGAAGGCAATCTGCTCACTACTATACTTGCGCTCGTTGTCTATTTATCCACCTCCATCTTTGGTGGTGGTAATAAGGATGCCACCCCTCATGAAGCTACGACTCCGCCTACTGTGCAAGCCCAGCAAAGCCAGACTCCGAATACTGCCGCGGTCACCACAGACCTGGTAAACATGCGTACTGAAAATTCAACAACCTCCAAAACGGTCTCCGTTCTAAAGAAAGGAGACATTGTCTCCGTGGTCGCGGAAAAAGACGGCTGGTATCAAGTGAAAAACAAGAGCGGAGAAACGGGTTGGTTGGCCAAGTGGGCGGTAAAACCCGGGTATTTTGTTCTACCGTCCGGAAGTAACGGCCGGGAGATCCTAGGCTACTACGCAGAAAGTTACAAAGGCGATACCAGAGGGCTGACCTCTTTTACTGGGAATATTGATAAAATCTCCATGCTTGCGCCTTTTTCTTATCGAATAGACCAAAACGGCAAAATCTCCGGTTCAGTCAATGCACAGGTAATGAAGGCCGCACAGACAAAGAACGTACAAACGCTGGCTGTGGTCACCAATATCAGCGGTTCCAATTTCAGCAAGGAAACCGTGAGCAAACTGCTGAGAAGTTCAAGCGCGCGAGCCCGCGCCATTGACGAAATCCTCAGCATCTTAAAGAAAAACGGATACTCCGGAGTGAATATCGATTTTGAAGGCGTCCCGGTCAAAGACCGTTCTTATTTGACTACTTTTTTCAGGGAACTCTCCGCGGCTCTGCGTCCTCATAACCTACTGGTGACGGCCGCTCTTCCGGCAAAAACCGCGGAGGAGGAATGGTCTTCCTGGTCGGGCGCTTTTGATTACAAAGCCCTCTCTCCCTACCTGGATCTGGCGGTCATCATGACCTATGATCAACACCAGGCCGCCGGACCGGCCGGACCGGTTGCCGCCCAAGGTTGGGTGGAAAATGTCATAAAATACTCACTACAACACTTCTCGCCTAACCGTTTGCTGATGGGACTGGCCGCCTATGGTTATGAATGGAATGAACGGACCGGGAGAGCCCTAAATTACGCCAGTATTGAAAGTATTATCAAAAAATATGGCATCTCCCCAAAGTGGCATGATCAATATCAGACTCCCTACTTCACCTATACCAAATCCGGTAATGAATACGAAGTATGGTACGAAAACCAAAGCAGCACAGCGGCAAAAATGCGTCTGGTCGATAAGTACAAAATCCGTGGGGTAGCCATCTGGCGTCTGGGGTATGAAGATCCGGGAATCTGGTCTGTTTTATAAAAAAGAAACAGCAAATGAAGGCAACTACCGGTGGTAGTTGCCTCATTAAGCTGATCTCTGGAAAACCGCCTGCTTGCACAGTCTCCTTGATGAGAAACTGTCGGATCTTATTCTCCGCTTTCAACCAATGCTAAGCGTCTCCCCAGCGAAGTCTAGGCAAAGATTTTATTATACAACTTTAGAAGCGCCATACTGATTAAAGCGCCCACTACTGCGGCAATGTGAGGTATGTATTTTTGAGCAGCCTTGATCCCCTCATTATTAAAACTGCTGACAATCGCCACCAAGGCCGGGAAAGTATAAGTATTTAGTAAAATCAACGACCCGATAAAAATCCCTAATATAATATGAAGCACTCTTCTCCGGTCAAGTAACAATATATTAATCAGCAAGACCAGGGCCAGGGTACAGAAGAACACCCACAGCCAGCCGATATTCACATAAATTCGCTCGCTGTTAATGGTGACCGTCGCCGTATCCTTAGGGAGAAAAGGCTCGATAATATTGAAGACCGCTACTACAGAAAAAACGTTGAACAAGAATAAAGTAAAATCCAACCTGAATTTTTCCCAATTCATAAAGAACCCTCCTTATCTTCATTACTTGCAGATCTCGCCGTATTCCAGAAAACTTTCCTCAGTCACTTGCTCCTCGCTCGATGCGAAGTTTGGCGAAACCGTTATTAAATCTTATTCTGTTTTACATAGACATTTACCTTCTCCCGGCAGTATTTTTACTATCCGAACCGCCCTCCAGAAAAGCTCCTGCTCCGGTCGGCGACTCGTAAAAGACCACTGAAATTATAGCACTGAACCTGTGCCACAGGATGAAATCTTTGTTATAATAAAAAAGATTTACTTTCCACATTAATCAGGAGGTCTGATTATGAAAATAACGAAATCATTCCCACGCCATCTGTTCTCCTTTCTTCTCCTCTGGGTTTTAGCCTGTATACTGATGAAACCCGGCTGGTTGATTTTTGTCGCCGGAATCTTAATCCTGGCGGCTGTAACCCTCCTCTTCGCCCCTGAAGTATTGTGGTATAGCGCCGGGCTCTTAACATTAAACCCGGAAAAAAGTAAATTCTACTTGGAAAAGGCGGTAGCTCGGCAGCCCTCGATCCCGGGTCCCTACCGGACTCTAGGCTTGATCTACGCCAAAGCGCGACAATGGACTGAGGCCATCCCACTGCTGGAGAAAGCATTGACTCTGACCAAGGGAGTCAATCTCAACCTGAATTTGGCCTTGGCTATTGCTTATCGGGAAAGTGGCGCCTATGAGGATGCTCTCTCGCTGCTCCACAAGTTAATCGACCGGGGATACATAAATGTCCAAGTTTATTATAATCTGGCCCATACTTATTTGAAACAAGAAAATCTGACAGACGCGCTAAAGGCGGCAAAGAAAGCCCGCGCCCTAAATGCAACCTTGGTTGAACCGGTGCTCCTCTTAGGCCGGGTTCATTTCGCCCTGCAAGATTATGCAGCAGCCAAAGACGATTTTACCTGGGCAATTAACCGTCTGTCTTGGCCGGTGGAAAGCTACTACTGGTTGGGAAGATGCGCATTTGCCCAAGGCGAATGGGTAGAGGCGGTGAAAAACCTGGAAATTGCCGTGGAGAGGATTAAAGCTGACCCCCTACTCTCCGATGTCCCCGTGGAAGAAGCTGAAGAATGGCTGAGGCGGGCAAAAGCCAAAACAGACGCGCTGTAAAACAAAAAATCCGTACCCAAAATAGGACTGCCGGATTGATCATTTATAATGATGACATTTTCCTATCTCAAGGCTGCCGTATTTTTTATATACTATAATGTAATACTTGACCGCACGTTGAAGCAAAAAGGTTGTCTGTTGTTTAAGGAGAGCAAGACAGCGCGGAAAAGAGAGGGCTAATCATTGACTACTCAACAGATTATGCAGACTGTACGCAGTCTGGTGGGAATCCCTTACAAACATGGGGGGCGAACTATGGAAGGCCTGGATTGTCTGGGTTTAATCCATGTCTTCTATAGACAACTGGGAATAATGATTCCGGATCATGATGGCCGGGAATATTCGCCAAACTGGTATAAAGAAGATCCTGAACGTTTTTACCGTGGGCTGCAGAAAATAGGAAGCGAGATTTCACCGGCCCAGATGAAGCCTTTAGATCTGGTCTACTTCAAGATTGGCGGCGCTGTAACCCACGCCGGGGTGCTGATTGATGAAGGCCATTTTTTACATGTGTTAAAGGGAAAGCCCGTTCACGTCAGCCCATTAAACCTGGCCTGGCGGAAACGGTTAGCCGGCGCCCGGCGGCTGCCTTCCTGCTACTAATCTTAAAGGCCGTCACACCTCATTTATCCGAAAGGAATGTGTATGGCGGCCATTAGGGCAATCCTAAAAACAATTATTCTTTCACCACAAATACATCTGTGGTTTCCACCAAATCCTCGGCCATCTTGTGCAGTCTTTCCGCCATCTGCTTGACTTCATCGTTAAAGACGATTTGTTCTTCGGAGATGGCCAATACTTCCTGGCTGGAAGAAGCCGATTCTTCCGAGATCGTTCCGATATTCATGATGGCGCGCACGGTTTCTTCTTTAAACTCATTAACACTCTTGACCAAATTTAACATCTGCAGGTTGTTCTCGATTATTCTGTCTACTGCTGAATTAATCTCATTATAGGAAATATTGACGGTATTCACCGCCGCCATCTGGTCATCCACAATCCGCTCCGCGTCACTCGAAGTTTTTGCCGTAATTGCGCTCAAAGTCTTTATCTCGTTTAAAATAGCAGTGATGGTATTGGTGGCTTCTTTGGATTGATTCGCCAGTTTATTAATTTCAGAGGCGACTACAGCAAATCCGCGTCCGGCTTCTCCGGCCCTTGCCGCTTCAATTGAGGCGTTTAAGGC
>DATCJV010000169.1:0-2957 GCA_036562625.1 Bacillota bacterium
GAGCAGGCCCCATATAGTCCCAAGTAAGGGAGGCCGAGCGTGGCTGCGGTAAAGCTGGAAGAGATGATCTGATTCAAAAGATCACCTGCCAAAAACAGATCAACCTCTGAGGAGGAGCGGCTGGCATGGTCCAGAGCCAAACGACAGGCTTTGGTCAACATGGAGCGTTCCCCTTGTTCGTAAGTGGTCTGTCCGTCTCTGGTATCGCCGACGATCATATCCAGATCAGAGGCGAGCGGGCCTTCACCTTCAAAGGGGCCGGCCACCGTACCGGTGCTGATGATCGTAGGAGGATTGGAGATTTCAAAAGTTTGTTTGCCTACTTTTTTACCCAAACTTTCTGCCTCCTCTATTCGTGCGGGGTTTTATATCAACAGGCAATTCTTTTCAGCCCCTGGATCACTTACTTTGAATTATATCCGGATTCATTTGCCAGGACCGGACTGGGTTCACCTGGTCAAGGCATGAATCAATCCGACAAAAAAGGCGGTCACCACCCCGAAGGTAATTACCGAGCCGGCCAGAGAGAAGATTTTTGCCCCCACTCCTTGAACCAGTCCTTCCTCCTTAAACTCCAGGCCGGCAGAGACTACGGAATTGGCGAACCCGGTGACCGGAACGGCCAAACCTGCCCCGGCGTAAGCCTCCAGTTTGTCGAAGACGCCGAAGGCGGTCAGGAGAGCGCCGATTAGGATCATGGTCGCCACTGCGGGATTACTCGCCTCTTTCTCCGGCAGGTTCATTACTGCGGCATAAAAGTCGATGAAACCCTGGCCGATCAGGCAAACCAAACCTCCGCTGACAAAGGCCAGTAAGGCGTTTTTGATGAGAGCGGGTTTGGACTCGTATTTTCTTACTTTTTGTTGATATTTTTCTTGTTTGGGGTTGAGTTTCTTCTTGGCCATCACATCCACCTCGCTTCTCAGGTTTTCCAAGATGGCGGCGAATAATTCCATTGGCATCCTTTGCCTCCTGGGCGGGGATCCGTCAGTCAGTAACAGAGGTAACATTTTTCCGTTACACTTCCTTAAATTCCTTTTTTAGCCTTTTTAATCATTCCTTACTTTATTTTTTACCATGATGCGGTAGTATAATAGTGAAATAAAAAATAAAGGAGGAAATGATGATGAAAAAATGTCCTGATTGCTTACAAGTTTTGAAAGGGTGGGAGGTATATTGCCCCAAGTGCAGCAAGGAACTGAGCAAACACGGTGAATACAAAAACACCACCCAGACAAAGAAATGGAACTTCTTCTTCACTTTCTAAATCCGGCAAACACGGCAGAATAGAAAAACTTATCGAGAAAGTGCAAAAAGAGAAGTTCCAGCCCGCAAGGGCGCTTCGCGTCAATGCGCGCTGAACCCCGAGGTCGGGTTCTTTTTTTTTGTCTTCATTTTCTTTTTTCGGATATCCTAAAAACTGATCTTTCAGTTTCAGCAGAGAAAAAAGGCTAAAGAGGGTTTCACCTTGTCCAGTAAACGAAGACGTCCGCCTGTCGCACGCGTATCGCAGACGCCCGGGAGAAGAATCCGGCGCCGGAAAAAGAATAACCGGCAGCAACAACGCCCGCCGTATTCCTTTCTCCGCTGGGTGGTTACTTTTTTCATCATCATTGTCCTGGCCCTGACTGTCTTAGTCCTGTTCAACCCCTTTATCGCTGACTTCGATTTGGAAGCGCTCTTGGCGGAAAGCAGGCGCGCCTCTGTTATTCTTGACCGGAACGGAGAGACGGTACTCACCTTGAACCCGTCCCGGGTGATCTGGGTATCTTTGGATCGTATCCCGCTCTTGTTGCGCCAGGCCATAATACTCTTGGAGGATCGGCAATTCTATGAGCACCAGGGCGTGAATTTTCGTGGGATACTCCGGGCTTTTTTGCAGAATATCCGCTCCGGCCGGGCTGCGCAGGGGGGAAGCACGATCACTCAACAACTGGCCAAAAACATCTTTTTAACTAATGAAAAGACCATCTCCAGAAAATTGGTGGAAGCGGGGTATGCCGTCCGCATAGACCAAAAGTATACGAAAGACCAGATCCTCGAGTATTATCTGAACCAAATCTATTTTGGCCATGGGATCTATGGGGTGGAAGCGGCTTCCCGCTTCTATTTTGACCGCCATGTTTGGGAACTGCAACTGGGGGATCTGGCCATGCTGGCCGGTTTGATCCGCGGGCCCGAACACTATTCGCCCTTTCGTAACCTGGAGGCCGCTACGGAACGCCGGAATCTGGTCCTGGGGAAACTCCGGCAGGAGCAGGTGATTACAGAAGAAGAGTACCAACGCGGAATAAGTGAGCGGCTACGGGTGAAAGTCAAACCGGAGAATATCGCCAGCGGTAGTTATTTTGCCGACTATGTCCAGGAGTTTCTGGAGGAAGAGTATAAATGGCCGGTGGAGTTTATCCGGGCCGGCGGTCTACGGATCCATACCACTTTAGATCTGTATATGCAAAAAGTAGCCGAGGAGATCATTGCTTCCTTGCCGGCGGATGAAGAAGGAAGCCCCCAAGCCGCCTTGGTCGCTCTTGACCCACGTACCGGGGAGATCAGAGCGCTGGTTGGGGGAAGAAATTACCGGTTCTCACCTATCAACAGAGTGTCCAAGGTGTACCGGCAAATCGGGTCGGCCATTAAACCGTTGGTCTTCGCTGCAGCCGTGGAATCCGGATTCACCCCGGAAACTCCGGTCCTGGACGAACTGGCGGTTTATATGATTAACGGGCGTCCGTGGCGGCCCCGGAATTTTGACGATCAGTATCGCGGTTATATCCCTCTGCGACAGGCTTTGGAAGAATCGGTTAATACCGTCTCTGTCCGTCTGGTGCATGAGTTAGGAATAAAACAGGTATTCTCCTTTATCGAACGGATGGGATTGCCGCTGGTCGCTTCCGGGGTCCGTAATGATCAGGCCCTCGCCCCTTTAGCCTTGGGTGGATTGACCAAAGGGGTGAATT
>DATCJV010000184.1:0-12175 GCA_036562625.1 Bacillota bacterium
GTATTGCTTTGAGGCGCGCTACTTTTCCTGTTTGATCAATCGCGGTCAAGAACTCATCCCGTTTCCGCCAAAGCTGTTTCCGCCACTCCAGCGATAAATGTGGAGCAAGCGAAAGCGTCATTTTGTCCAGCTCATCCGTGACTTTGGCCTTACACCAGCAAATCCGGATCGCCTGCGGAAGATTTCGCCAAAACTTTCCTCCCAGAAACCTGGTGAAGTTCTGGATCACCTCGGTAAAATGCTTCTTCGGCGGTTCGATCACAATAAAGGGAAGGTCATACCCCAGACTGCGCAGGATCTCTTTTTGCACTTCACCATAGAGGCCGAAACGGCAGGGTCCGATCCCCCCGGCCATAAAAATCAGGTCCGGTTCTTGTGTCTCCAAGGTCTGCAAATAATTCCCCAAGTTGACCTTCAAGGGCAGACAGGCGAATTCCGGAGTGTAGCGGCTGCCTAAAGATAAAGTTTCTTGAGTAATCGGCGGAGGCAGCAAGGGCTCAAAACCCAACTCCCCAAGAAAAGAACGGAGAAAGATATTACTCGTTCCCATCCGGGCGACGGTCACTTTATACCGCGGCATACTGTTTCCTCCATTCCAGTAAATCCAGGAAGGCTTCCACCCTGGTCTGCAGACCGGCATCGCCGGTGTGCTCATCTACGGTTAGCTTGAGTAGCGGAGGGGCATCCTCCACTTTCCCCAGATATTTTTCGAGTAGCTCACCGATCAAGGCGTCTGGTCCGCAGAGACAGGCCGAATGGAAGATAATCCCGTCAATCTGCCGCTTGCTGACATAATAATAGGCGGCCGAGAGCATCTGCTGCCCCAAGGTCCAGAAGACCCGCTTTTCTTGGGTGGGCCAGAGCTTGTCCTCTTCAGCAGCAGGAATCATTTCTTTCGTCATCACCCTCGCCCCGGCCTTTGTCAAGGTTCGCAACAACCCCTGTCCCGCCAAGTTGTCGTAGACCATATACGGATGGCCTAAAACCAGGATCCTTGGGCCCATCTCCCGTTGGCTCCCGGCCTTAAACCTCCGGGCGGAAGCTTCACCCGGGGCCGGATGGACGTCCAATTCTTTAAGGGCTTGCGGCGGCGGATACCCCTGCCGACAGAGGGCGATAAAGGCCGCCTGCCTCTTTTCTCCTTCATTCAATGCGTAAAGCAGAGTTTTTCTCTTGACCCCCGGCGCCAGCCGGCGTAGAGGACCCAGCCAGTACTCTTTGGCAATGCTGTTCGCCTCGTCCAACTCATGGTGAAACTCTAAAGTCTCCTGAAATTGCAGGCGCACCAGATCCGGCAGGCTAATCAGTTTGGGGCAAAAATGGCTCCTCCGTCCCCATCTGCCAAAACCCGGTGAGAAAATGAGATCAACTTTATCCGCCAAATAATGCACGTGTCCGAAATGGAGTTTCACTGGCAAACAGATCTCATCCGCAGTCAGAGTGGCGCCGGTCTCCATGATTCCCTTGGTGGTTTCCGGGGAAACCAGGTAGTTAAGGCCCAAGGCTTGAAAAACGCCGGACCAAAAAGGAAAAAAATAATAATAAAAAAGGGAACGGGGAATACCAATGAGCATCTTGCACCAAGTCCTTTTTCGCTCTGTTTTATTACAATCAACAGTAGTGTAATCACTTACATTACACAAACATTACATCTATTCTGACATCCACCGGCATACGCCTACGCCTTCACAGCACAAGCGGCATCCGGAAAATACTGTTTACCGTTATTCCAGACCATTGAAGATAGAAGCGCCCATCACCCAGCTTAAAAGAACCAACAGCCTTATAATACAGAAAACTTATAAAGCGTAGTCTGCCGGTAGACTTCTCCCGGGTTTAGCGTGGTGGATGGAAACTCCGGGCGATTGGGGGAATCAGGAAAATGTTGTGTTTCCAAGCAGAATCCGCTGTGTTTAGTATATTTTCTCCCGCTCTTTCCGGTAAGAGTTCCATCCAGGAAATTCCCGGTATAAAACTGCATCCCCGGCTCGGTGGTGAAGACTTCCAGTACCCTTCCGCTCTTCGCCTCGCGTACCTTGGCCGCTAATCCCAATTCCGCCGGCGGATGGTTCAGCACATAATTATGGTCATACCCGATTCCCACTTTTTCCAGGTCGGCGCCGATCCGTTTATACTTGGTGAAGTCAAAGGCGCTGCCTTCGACCGGGACCAATCGCCCGGTGGGAATCAATCCTTCATCAACCTCTGTATAATGACTGGCGTTAATCATGATCTCGTGATCCAAAATATCACCGCAGCCCTCTCCTTGTAGATTAAAGTAACTGTGCTGGGTTAAGTTGACCACTGTCGGCCGGTCGGTGGTGGCTGTATAGTCAATCACCAACGCGTTCTCATCGGTCAAGAGATAAGTAACGGTAGTGGTCAAATTCCCCGGATAGCCTTCTTCTCCGTCTTTGGCCAGATAGGTCAGTTCCACCCCGACGCCTTCCGCCTTTCGCACCTCCCTGGCCTGCCAAAGCACCTTATCAAAACCGACAATCCCTCCGTGCAGATGATGGGCGCCGTCATTTACGGCCAAGCGGTACTCCGCTCCGTTCAGTACAAACCGCCCGTTGGCAATCCGATTTCCATACCTGCCGATTAACGCGCCAATGAAAGGATGCTCCGCTAAATATTGGTCCAGGGTGTTGAAACCGAGCACCACATCGGCGAGGTTTCCTTTGCGATCCGGCACTAAAAGCGAGGTAATGATCCCACCGTAATTGATGACTTTGACCGTCATTCCCGACTGATTAGTCAAGGTGAATAACGATACCTCTTCTCCATTAACCTTACCGTACGGGGCTTTTGTAATCTGCAACCTTACTCCTCCTTTGTCTTACTAGATAATGACCACAGACATTTCCATTACTACCATTTTACTGAGATAAATCGGTAAAATCAAGGAATTAAAAACCTTCAAAAAGCGGCTCTCACGGAAGAACCGAAGAGTGTCTGTATAGAGCCGCAGTCTTACTTCAGATGCTCCGGGTTTAAAGCCTCGAGTTCCGGCCGGACAAAAAGTCCGTCTTTACGGATGAGCGTCTCATCGAAATAGATCTCTCCCCCACCGTATTCCGGGCGCTGGATACAGACGAGATCCCAGTGGATGGCGGATTTATTCCCGTTATCGCACTCCTCATAGCAGGAACCCGGGGTGAAATGAAAACTTCCGGCGATCTTCTCATCAAACAAAGTATCCTTCAGCGGAGTCAAGATATACGGATTCACACCCAAGGCGAATTCCCCCACGTAGCGTGCGCCCTCGTCGGTACTCAAGACCTCTTCTATGCGTTTGGTGTCATTGGCCGTGGCCTTCACGATTTTTCCGTCTTTAAACTCCAGCACAATCGATTCATAAGTGAATCCTTCATGCACAGACGGGGTGTTGAAAGAGATTCGGCCGTTTACGGACTCCTTCACCGGGGCAGTAAAGATCTCGCCGTCCGGGATATTCATATGCCCGTCGCACTTAATGGCCGGCAACCCTTTGATGGAAAAGGACAGGTCAGTACCGGGCCCGGTGATCCGCACCCGGTCAGTCCGCTCCATCAATTCCCGCAAAGGCTCCATGGCCCTGGACATTTTAGAATAGTCCAGGTTACAGACGTTGAAATAAAAATCCTCAAACCCTTCAATACTCTTATTGGCCAGTTGGGCCAGGGAAGGATTGGGGTACCGCAACACGCACCACTTGGTATGTGGAACTCTCTCTTCCATATGCACGGGTTTGGTGTAGTGGGCATTATAGATCTTCAACTGCTCTCCGGGTAAGTCCGCCCACTCATTGACATTATCCCCGGCCCTGAGTCCGATATAGGCCTGCATCTCGCTCATCCTGGCCCGGTCCCACCCAGCCATGGCCTGTAGCTGTTCGACTGTTGCCCCTTTCAAAATCTCCCGTAGCAAAGTATGGTTCAGTAAGTTCAGGAAGGGAACGCCACCCGCTTGATACACCTGCTTGATCAGTTCCGCCGCCAGCGGACCGGCTTCCCCGAAGACTTCGATGAGCACCTTCTCGCCGGGTTGAACATTAATAGAATAATTAATGAGTGTATTGGCCAGTTTTTCAATACGCGGATCCTTCACTGTCTCATCTCCTCCTCCAATTTATTCTTGCTTTAATATATTTTCCCTTTTCCCAGATCAGAAATAACGACTCCTGAAGATTGGCCAGAATAAAAGTAACCGTGGAAAATTACTTCTGCAAATCACTTTAGTGAAATTACTCTTGTAAAAGTAATAGTAAGGCCACGGATACCATAAACAAAAACCGCCCTCAAGATTAGTCCATTCCTGAAGGCGACTTTTTCCCACGTATTTACGGAGAAACTCCACTAATACTGCTATTCCAGGCTTTTCTCCTACACGCGCCTACGTGTATACATGCTTCGACCTCATTGCTTGTCGCTGGATTTCTCCTGCGCGTGTCTACATGTATATATTATATATGCGGTGAGCCGTACTATCTATAAGCTCGTCGCGTGCCTGCGTGTGGGCAGGAGTCACACCATTAACTTGCAGATATCATTGGTGAATTCCACCGGGTCCTTAATGGGCAAGCCCTCAATGAGCAAGGCCTGGTTGTAGAGTAAATTCGTAAACAGCGCCAGTCTCCCCTCATCATTCTCCTTGGCGTTTAATAAGGCTTTAAAGACTTCATGGTCGGCGTTGATCTCCAATATTTTTTCCGCCTTCAGATTAGGATTGTTCGGCATGGCGCTCAAGACCTTCTCCATCTCAATGGAGATCTCTCCTTCAGTGGTTAAACAGACCGGATGGGATTTTAAACGTTTGGAGATCCTGACCTCTTTTACTTTATCCTTTAGTATCTCTTTCATCTTTCCCAACAACTCTTGGTAGACTTTTTCATCTTGCTCTTTCTGTTCCTGCTTATCCTGGTCTTCAATCCCAAGATCGTTCCCGGAAACGGATTTGAACTCCTTCTCCTGATAAGTGTGGAGGACCTTCAGAGCAAACTCATCAATATCATCCGTCAAGTACAGGATCTCATAGCCTTTTTCCGCCACCAACTCGGTTTGGGGTAATTTTTCTATCCGTTCAAGGGAATCACCGGCCGCATAATATATGTATTTTTGCTCTGCCGGCATCCTGGAAACATACTCCGCTAAAGTGACCAGCTTTTTGTCTTTGGACGAATAGAAGAGCAATAGATCCTGAAGCATTTCCTTGTTGGCGCCGAAATCATTATAGACCCCGAATTTCAGTTGACGCCCGAAAGACTGATAAAACCGCTCGTACTTTTCTCGGTCGTTCTTCAAAAGATCCAATAGTTCCGCCTTAATCTTGGCCTTGATATTCTTGGCAATCAACCTTAACTGCCGGTCGTGCTGCAGAATCTCTCTGGAAATATTGAGGGATAAATCCTCCGAATCCACCAAACCCTTGACAAAGCTGAAGTAGTCCGGAAGCAGATCCGGACATTTATTCATGATCAAAACGCCCTTGGAGTATAGCTCCAAGCCTTTTTCGAATTCTTTGGTATAGTAGTCAAAAGGTATCTTCTCGGGAATATATAGAATCGCCGTATAACTAACCATCCCGTCGGCCTTGATGTGGATGTACTTGACCGGCTGGTCGTAACCATAGCGTTTTTCCGTATAAAAATTGTGGTAATCTTCGGCTGTAAGTTCGTTCTTGTTTTTCCGCCAGATCGGAACCATGCTGTTGATGATCTGTTCTTCAACGACCTGTTCGTACTCGTTCTCCTTCCCCTCTTTTGGTTTAGTGACGGTAATATCCATCTTAATAGGGTAACGAATGAAATCGGAATATTTCTTAATCAGATTTTTCAACCTGTATTCCTCTAAGAATTCATCATAATTCTCTTCCTCAGAGTTCTCCCTGAGTTTCAAGATAATCTCCGTACCCGTCGTCTCCTTGCTGCACGGTTCGATGATGTATCCATCCACCCCTTGGGATTCCCATTTGTAAGCTTCATTACTACCAAAGGCCCTGCTGATTACAGTCACCGTGTCGGCCACCATAAAAGCGGAATAAAAGCCCACCCCAAACTGGCCGATAATATCATACCCGTCCTTAAGCTCATGTTCTTTCTTAAAATCAAACGAACCGCTTCTGGCGATAATCCCCAAATTATCCTCCAGTTCTTCTTTGGTCATCCCGATCCCTGTATCAATAACCCGTAAAATCCTCTCTTCCCGTTCCGGGATGATCTTTATATAATAATCATCCTTATTAAACTCTATGTTCTCATCAGTCAACGCCTTATAGTATAACTTGTCAATGGCGTCACTGGCATTGGAGATCAACTCTCGTAAAAAAATCTCTTTGTGGGTATAGATGGAGTTAATCATCAACTCCAACAGGCGTTTGGATTCAGCTTTAAATTGCTTCTTGGCCATATCAGTCTCTCCTTCCCTAAGTAAAACTAGACAAGATCAAATCGATCGGGTGCTCGAACTCACAGTCAAAACGCTCATTAGCACTCGCCTTCCGCGAGTGCTAACCTAATCTTTTATATACTACATCTTACCTTATCTGTCAATAAGACCACAGCGTCCAATAACGCCACAGCCGCCGGTTTTTTTAATAAGGAAAAGAGCTTCTCCCGTGCTTCAGCCTGTTTGTTCTGGCCCTAAAGCCAGACCCGGACAGTATAAAGGTGGTCCACCTCGGCCCGATGGTAATCGGGAAATTAACCGTAGAGTTTGATTGTTTCATAAATAATACTCCAGAATCCATCGGAATCAAGATCCGTCACCACCTCGGCATTGGCTGATTTATTGAGTGTTCCATAATAATCACAGTACGTGCGGCCGTATGATTGGGCGCTCTTTAGCTCGATCTCCACATACATCGGCTTCGTCGTAAAGATAGACGGATTAATCAAATAAACAATGGCGGCCGGATCGTATAAAGGGGAAACCTCCTCACAAAAAAAGCGGTGATTCGCCCTATTATAAAAGGTCATCAGTTTGGAAAAGAGCAGCGCCGCCCGGTTATTTATAGAGCCGATCTTCTCCATCACCTCTTTTGTGACCAGCACGCGCTCGGTGATACTCAGTCCAATCATCACAATCGGTCTGCCACAGGTAAAAACGATGTGCGCCGCCTCCGGGTCGGCATAGATATTAAATTCTGCGGCCGGAGTGATATTCCCGAAGCCATATGAACCACCAATCAAGACAATGCGCTTAATCTTCGGTATAATGCGCGGCTCCAGCCTGATCGCCATGGCCAGGTTAGTCAAGGGTCCCAAAGCGACAAAAGTGATCTCTTCCTCCGCACTGAGCAAGATATCAATAATCAGGTTCACTGCATGTTTGTTGCTCAGTTTTATGGTGGGCTCCCCAAATTCCAGATTGGCGAGGTCGTTTTCTCCATGAATCCCCTTGATCACCACCTGCTCCCGGACTAGTGGCCGAACCATCCCCGCCGCAATCGTAAGCTGATCAAGCCCCAGATAGGAACAGACAGCGAGGGCGTTTCGCGCCGTTTTGGGCAGAATGTCGTTCCCCGCCACAACCGTAAGGGCTTTCAGGTTCAAGCAGGCTTGTTTGGCGGCAAGCATAATCGCTACCGCATCATCACAACCGGGATCAGTGTCGAGAATAATGGATGTGTTTTTTGTAGTTTCCATTCTTCCCCTTCTTTCCACCTGTCAAGTTTCATCCTTACACCATAGGGCTATATATTATAGCGTAATTCTTCCCAGGTTTACATAACTTTTTTATCTATTGTAAGCAGTTTCTTTATCCCTTTTTGCTTATCCTACCAATCCTTCACTAAAGATATAAGAGCATTGTAAAGTGTGGCACAGTTTAAAGAGCACTCTATAAACAAAAGAAGAGAACACAGTATCAGTCCTCTTCTGCCTCGGCATTTATTTAATCCTGCCTACTTTAGCAAATCCCCTTGTTGATCAGAGACGGTTATTTTCCCTGATTTGAGATCTACTAAAACTTTAGCCACTATCTCCTGGGCTTCCTTAGATAGATTGGGATTTTCTTGAGGAATTCCAACTCCGTCTGTCTTGGCGTCAAAAACCAAGGTCTGACCACCCGGGTACTTTCCTTCCTTTAAAGCCTTGATCATGGCGTACGCGGCTTGGTCCACTCGCTTTACCGCGGAAGTCAAAATTACAGATTTATTATCTTCATAGATACCATCCCAATACTGGTCCCGATCAACACCCACCACCCAAACTTGGTGGCCGGCCTTGACTCTCGCCTTGGCTTCATTTATCGAGCCGATTCCCACATCGCCGGCAGCGCAAAAAATTGCTTTCACCCCTTGATCATACATCTGAGCCGCCAGTTGCTGCCCGGCAGCCACATTATCAAAGGATCCTACGTAAATTACATTTTCAGGCTTGATGGTAATTTGAGTCCCGTAATTTTCATTGGCAAACTTGAGTCCTTGTTGAAAACCCCAGTTAAATCTCTGCACAGATGGGACGGCCATTCCGCCGATAAAACCGGTGGCGCCCTCTTTAAGCTGCACAGCTGTGGCCACTCCGGCCAAAAAACCCGCTTCATGCTCAGAAAAGAGGATGGACACAGTTTTCTTCCCTACTACGGTAGCATAATCTCCGGCGTGCGGTGTGCCATCAATCAGCACAAAGTAGGCATCCGTATATTTTTTTTGCGCCCTAAATATAGCGGTTTCAAATGAACATCCCGGACAAATAATTAAACGAAACCCCGCATCATACAAATTCCCAATCTCTTTTAAATAATCCGCTTCCGTCGTGCCTTCCGGTTTCAAATATTTAGTCTCCAAGCCAAAGTCTTTTGCCCCCTGTTGGATTCCTTCCCAAGTTCCCTGATTAAATGATTTGTCGTCTATGGTTCCGGAGCTGGTTATCATGCCAACTTTAAAATTCATTACTCCATTTACTGTCCCCGAGATCATTGTCATAATCATCACCAGAACCAACCACACCTTAATAAGGTATTTCCTCAATTAAATCCCTCCCACATGAATAAGGTATTTATTTCCGGCGTTAGCGCCGGTCCTTTCCGCTTACTATCTACAGGCGATGATGACAACATCTTGTATTATTTGATTAGTTGTCCGTTGATAAGCATGATAATGTTTGGTTATAATCCGGTACCCCAATCTTTTCAGGTATTTGAGAATCCGCCGAGGCGAAAAATAATTGAAATAGATTTCTTCTTGAGAAAAGCTTGTACGTTCGAACCCAGGCTTCCCACCGGACATGAAGCTTAGATATAAATACCCGCCATCATTTAGGAGCTGAAAAGTTTTCTTCAAAAGATGAAAAGCGTCGGACTTTTCCAAATGGATAATACAGAACGAAGCAACTATCGCATCAAACTTATCCTGCAACGACAAATACCTTAGATCCGCAGACACAAACCTCCCTCCGGGCACATGCTTTTCTGCCAATTGCAGCATTTCGGCGGATAAATCCAGCCCTAATATTTTATAAGCCTTATTTTGACTCATTAAAAACCTTCCGATATTACCCGGGCCGCAACCTAAATCCAAGATCGATGCGCCCTCCCTAAGCAAATCTGAGAATTCCTGAACATACTCTGTAAATACTCCCAGATCCATAAATTCTTCAGCAAACGCGTTGGCGCACTGATTATAACCTTCTATTGTTTTTAAAGTTTTATCCATATAGCCCTTACCTCTTCACTCCCCTTTGAAACTGCTTACTCATTTTTACTATCTTCCTCTTCTTGGGCTAACGCCACTAAATCTTTGATTACTATATATCCGGATTTTGTTTCAATAATGTTCTTACTTTTTAGCGCTTGCAAGATCCGGTGGACACTTCGTGCGGTAACAGCCAATTCTTCACTTAATTTTTCTTTATTAATTTTTAGTCTTATACCATCCGGGTCTTTCTTCCCGCTTCTACTGGCGGATAATAAATAATTACACAACCGGGTTTTTAAGGGGTAAAGAGCGTTTGTTCCGGCTTTATGTGAAAACAAATAAAACTGATGGCATGCGTATTTCGCCAGGTAGAAACAGATGCGCTGGTCCTCTGCCATCCAGCTAAGAAAATACTCCCTTTTTATTTGTAATAATTTCAGATCAGATAAAGCCTGTATGGAACAGATAAACGGTTTTTCGTCGAATATCTCGAACTCCCCGATGAACTGGCCTTTTTCTATTACTGCTTGCGAATACTTGCCACCGTTTTCAGCCGTATAATAGACATCAGCGATTCCACTGACAATAATGAATAGATAATCACTCTTCTCCCCCTGATGACAGATGAGTGTTCCTGCCTTATATTCCCGAAGCACCCAGCGCTTTAATATTTCATATGGACAGCTTTTAAATATTTCATACAGATTAGGAACGCTCTCTATTATCTTACTTAACTTATTGAGATCCATCTCCCACCACCAGACTCAAACAGGCCCAAAAACGGCTTATTTGTAAAAACAAACTTATTTGTCATAATTTAGAATTCGACCACCAATAAAATATTCCTTCCTTAAATGGAATTTTTTTAAAATAAAGGATTTACATGTATAATTTGATCTTGCCTTTGGGCAGTCTTCCCCGTTAGTTAAGTGACAAAGCTTCAAGGCTTCTTTCAGCCTGTCGGCGCCGCGAATATACTGGACATAGAAAAAGCAACCAGATAAACCGGTTGCTCTGAGGAAAAGATCAAACATCCTCATTTTTTAAGATCATTTATTGACCTATTCACCTAATTTCTTTTGCTTCTCATAAAGGTAGTCAAAGTTTTCATCTTCTCCCACCCTGGTATAGCCGATCTTTTCGTAGAAGTGATGAGTTCTTCGGTTCCAACGCGGAGTGCCCAGTCTCCATTTTTTTGCTTCCGGGAACAACTCCTCCATATATTCCAGGACTTTGGTCCCAATCCCCTGATTCTGATAATCAGGATCAATGAAGATCCTTCCCAATTCATAGTAGCCATTTCCCTTGGGAAAAACGATCAACCCCCCGATAATCTGCTCATCATATAGGATCTTAAAGTACTTTGCCCTCTGAATTAACATTCTTTGCCACAGTACCGATTTGTACCCGGGAGGCCCGCCAATCCCCGGGGCGCCGTAATTGATATCATGCTCAAAAGACTTCCAGGATATCCTGGTTAATTCCCTGGCATCGGCGAGGCTGGCCCTTTCAACCCGAACCATTACTCTTCCTCCTTAAGAGAAATGTCGAACATATGTTCGTATTTATTCTAAATCACCATATCTCTTTTGTCAAGACCGGACCGGCGCGTTACGCCCTTTCTGAGTTCCAGTCATAAAAGGACGGCTCATGGAGATATTAGTTATATTACCCGCAAGCATAAAAAAGTACAAGACCGGATATTTCAACCAGAAAAATATGGATACTAAAAAATTTTAAGGACGATTTTCCATGAATTTAAATGGAAAACTAAATTTGTTAATGAATTAATAATCTATTTTTTCCTGTCTGCATATATTTCCCCGTATTTGGTCCTAATTGGCCAAATATAATCTTGATCATGGCCTCAGGGATGAATAAAATTAAATTTAGTTAGCACTCACCAAAAGAGAGTGCTAATAAAAATCGACGGGAGGGATATCATGAACATCAAACCCTTAGGTGAAAGAGTAGTAATCAAAGTACTGGAAGGTGAAGAAAAGACCAAAAGCGGGATTGTCATTCCAGATACCGCCAAGGAAAAACCGCAAATGGGCGAAGTGTTAGCGGTCGGTTCCGGTAAGACCCTGGACAATGGGACAAAAGTGCCCTTGGAAGTAAAAACCGGGGATAAAATTTTATTTGCCAAATATGCCGGTACAGAGGTTAAGCTCGACGGCGAAGAGTACATGGTGCTAAAAGAAAGCGATATTTTGGCGATTTTAACCAAATAAAACTCTCGCCAAAAAAGCCGGAAACTTAATCAATGTTAATGGAAACAACTACTTATTTTCATAATTAAGCAAAGAGGTGATAACATGGCTGGTAAACAGCTACTTTATGCAGAAGAGGCCCGTCATGCTTTGGAACGGGGCGTCAACAAACTGGCGGATGCCGTAAAAATTACCCTGGGTCCAAAAGGCCGGAATGTGGTTCTGGAAAAGAAATATGGCTCTCCAACCATTACCAATGATGGGGTGACCATCGCCAAAGAGATTGAACTTGAGGATCCCTTTGAAAATATGGGCGCCCAATTGGCCAAAGAAGTGGCCACCAAGAC
>DATCJV010000205.1:0-8519 GCA_036562625.1 Bacillota bacterium
AAGGCGGGCCTTGGCAGCCAGCAAAAGGCCGAAACCGACACCGGCCACCAAGGTAATGAATAGCCAGAGGCCAAGATAATCAAAGGTTATACCCTTGGTTGCCCAACGGATCAGCAGAATTATTATTCCGGAAAAACCCCCGACCCAAGTAAGGGACGTGCAGATTTTACTGAGCAAAATAATAAATGACAAATTTTTCCTGCCTTTACAAAGCAGTCGGTAGTACTCACTGGTGTTGAGCATACTTCATCTCCCCCTTTCCGGATCGGTACGGGATCCAGGTGAGCAGTAGGACAGTGACCAAGAGCAAGATGTTACTAATAATGGCAAAACCAAGACCTTTGGTTGCTCCGGGAGTAAAAACCCGATGGATTTCCACTAAGGGGTTAATGCTCTGCAAGGCCGGGAAGATTGCCGTACAGAGCAGATAAACACCGATCAGAAATCCTTCAATGAGACTATCTTTGGCGTCCGTAAGCACATTCCCGGCGAACGAGGCCAAAGCAGAAGCCAACGTGGAAATGGTTAAAAACAAGGCCAGTATCTGAAGAAAAACGTCCCACGTCACCCCGGAAAAGACGGCGTTCAACAGGAGAAGAGGCAAGACAAAAAGCAAGTGCAGAAAGGACAATAAACAGGAGAAAACGGCTTTTCCTGCCACCACTGTTCCTGGTTTCAGAGTAGTGTTATATATGTAGCTCTGCAGTCGGGCGCTACTCCACTTCTCTTTGCCGCAGTTCAATCCCAGCCATAAACCTAAGACGGACAAAACCTGAAAGCTGATCTCCGGGCGCAGATCAGTAATGAATCCAAAGAAAACCAACCCGCAAAGGAAAACAGCTAAAGTCCGGGTAGCGGAGGTTGCATACCAATCTTTTAAGTCCGACCAGATAATGATGATCATAGCTTCACCCCCTTCGGCGCCGGAGTAACCCAGAATACCTTATTGCATAATCCTGTTTCCAGTTTCAAGTGAAAACCGGGTAAGGACGACCAACCGTAAACCCATTTATAATCAGGGAAAAGTTGATGCAATCTTTTGATCAGATCCTTGTTGCTGACCCAAGCGAGCGTATCACTGGTCTGCACCCGCCAACTGACCTGTCCTGTTTCGTCCAGTTGATATTGGCGCCATGTTTCTCCGTCATATACTCCGATATAACCCGTAGGCACAATAGAGGAGAGCGCGCTCCAAAAATCCCCGCCAAAACTGCTTGGCGCCACCGGCAAAATCCCGGTAATCGTCATTGCCCTTTCGGAGCTGGTTTGTAATAATCCGGTGTAGGTAAATAAAGAATGTTGCCAGCGACTGTAGCCTTTATACCGGTTAATCTCGCCCTCTTCGGCTGCTCCCAACTGCAGTCGAAGGTTCCAAGCGTAAGAATTCTTAGGTAAACCGATTTTACTGCTAAAGATTACTCCTCCGCTGGCAGGTAAGAGTAACGCTTGAGTCTGGATGGAAGCGCCGCGATGCGCCAAACCGTTCAGCCAACCGCCTGCCGGTATGGAAGAGACTATGCTAAACAAAGTAAAGAAGCACAGGGCGTGTAGACGCAGCTTTCCCGGCTTCATCAGATAAAGTAAAGAGAAACCCAACACGGACCAAGCCATAATAAGGAGCCTCAACTCAAATTTGCCCTTAGCTTCAACTTCACCCAGATTAAGTTCGGGTAGGACGTCTTCTGGAAAGATCTGTCCCGCAGTTAAACGCGGAGCTTCTTCAAAGTGGCTCAAGGAGAGTAGATCCTGCCAATACGCAGGCTCCTCACTGTTAACAGGGAGAGATGTTTTAATGATCCGGCCGAAACCGAACCTGATCATTTCCCTCAGTTCCTCTTGGCCTTCTCCGCTCTGAGATGAACTGATCCTCTGTTCAGTATTGGTTTGGTTCAAATAGATCTGGTTCAACCCATCGGCGGTCGATCCGGTCAGACTGGAAAAGAGTCCATCTTCTCCAGGGCGAGGGTTACAGATGACCAAGATGCCACCTCCGGCCAACCAAGAGCGTAAAGCGATAATCTGAGCTGGATTCAAGATAGGGCCTTCATCAATGAGAAGCAGAGCGCTGATTCCGTCGTAATTGAGAGCATGCGTTGGTAAATCGGCAGGGGTAATCGGGACGGTATGCACTGGTTCTCGAGGCAAAAGAATTTTACTGATGGCTTGTTGCACAGAGGAAGGAAGGCCGCCAGTCAGGACGAGATGACCGGGGAACACCCGCTCTCTGGAGTTAATTCTTTTCGTGGCCACCACCTGTTGATCTGATTTTATGGTGAGCTGAATAATATTTCCGGACTCAACGATGAAGACCGGAATCTGAATCCGCAAAATTCCTCCGGAGATGTCCAAGTAAAAAAGTTCAGAGGATTTTTCTCCTGGTTTGCTCATGGGATCAACCTTGGTTACCTCAATGGTCAACCTTTCCGGCTGCAATAATTCGCCACCTTTCACTTCAAGGCAAAGCGGCGTCCACCTGCCGGGAACCACATACTCCCCAAAGCCCAGGCTGGCGTGGACTTGAATTCCGGCCGCCAGTAATGGCGGATTACAAAAAAAAAGGCAACAGAAGCAGATACCGATCATCCAAGCGAGTAGAGGGTATTTAGGTTTTTCCCAAGTACACTTTCCCATCTGCGCCCACTCCTTATAGGATTTTCCAGGCTTTTGCCTAAACAAATAAAGATCAAACTCAAAACAAACAAAAAAGCTATAGGGTGCAAGGTATTCCGGCAAAGATCTGAATTCCCTGCCTTGGTGATGATCCTTCTTCTCAAGATCCCCCGGAAAAGATTGGACTTCGTGCGTTTGTATCCGTCATTATGCTTTCTCTAGCAAAATTATACATTAATTAAGCAGTTTTCAACAGATGGATTTTTACTAAGTATTAACACATTAATTATTGATTCGAATTTTCCTGATCTTCCGGAAAAACTTCCTCCTGGCACAGATCGGAGCTTCCACCTACAAAAGTAAAGCACAGTTCCGTTTCTCCAATCGAATCACCCTCCCTGATGTGTGATAATGCTTGGGCAACAAAAACTTAACATAATCTTTTCCACTCCCGGCAGGACGTTGCCGGAATTGAGAGTAATTAACAGCAGGAAAGGCATAATTTTCAGAGAAAACCCTTTCTTAACAGGGGATTTCTCTCGCACGTCCGATTTTTTCCGGATTGTATCTACCAAGATGCTTTGTTTCGTGCAAGCGTGGTGAGAGGAGTCGATCTTCATGGCAAAAAAGAAACTGGGTCTGGTGTTATCAGGCGGCGGAGCCAGCGGCGCTTATGAAGCCGGCGTTATCCATACCCTGGCAAAAATGGGTTTTAATCCCAAAGTAATCTCCGGAGCAAGTATTGGAGCGTTGAACGGAGTAATCCTCGCCTCAAACAGGAGTATGAAGAAAGCTGCCAAAAACTTGGAGATCTTATGGCGTGGTTTAGACAGGGAACAAATTTTATGTTTCAGAAGAAACAGAGGTTATAAAAGACCTCTCTCTCTGGCTTCCCTGCAATTGCTGCTCAGTCGGGTGAAGGGTGCTTCTCTGCTGGAAACGGCAAAGTACAATTATGGAGAAGCCTGGGAAACCTTTTCCGAGGAGAATAAGGAGTACTTTGCGGTGCTTGATGAGACTCCTATTGAATCCATATTGAAATCAGCGATTAACTTTAAAAAGATGTCCAGCTGGCGGGAGCTTTACGTCTCTGTTTTTCCGGGATCCGAGGGTTTGTTGGGAGCTGTGAAAGACATTTTTCATTGGATGTTTTCCGACCGAAAATCGGAATTCTTCCGCGTGAACAGTCTCCGCCCAGATGAGGTGATTACAGTGCTAAAGGCCAGCTCCGCTCTGCCTCTTGCCTACCCCGGCCAGGAATTCCAAGGACAGTTCTACCGGGACGGAGGCTTGGGCGGGAGTACAGGCAATACTCCAATCGAACCAGTAGTACGGGCCGGTTGCACCCACGCCATCGTCGTCGTCCTGGTGGATGAAACCCAAATCGATCCTGCCAGTTGGCCCGGACTGAAGATGGCGGTGATTAAGCCTTCCACCCCCATTTTACGCAAGGGTAACCTCAGAGCTACTCTGGATTTCAGCCAGGAACGGATCGCGCGTCTACTGGCCTTGGGCAAGGAAGACGCCTGGTATTGCCGGGAATTGTGGGAGCTCAAAGCCGACTTATTGGCAGGCCGACCCTTCGCCAAGTTGGCAGACGTCATTCTTCACGGAAGAAACCAGCTGCCTAAGAGTGATTCCTAAGACCCGGCACCGGATCTACCGGTCAAAGAAGTCGGCCCTCTGTCCCCGTAAAAATGCAACCATATCCAAAAAAACTTTAATTAGGACCTGTTCTAGAATTGTTTTGAAATCAGCCTTTATTGTTACTAAAAAACTAGTTATCGGTAATAATAAAGGCGTCTGCCCCCCTCAACACAGCCGCCGCCAATGGGCTGTCTTCCCGGACTACACTGTAGAAAGATAATATAAACTTTGTTATCTCGGGGCCACCTTCATTGGTCAGGGCAGCCTATACCGGGCCAGGAGGGGACAAATATGAGAAGCACACTAAATTATCAGAGCCGTGAAGGAGGGCTTATCTTGGTAAAAAAACAAAGTTTGAAGAGATTCTATGCCATTATTGTCACCTGTCTGCTTCTGGTGACATCCTTGACCAGTCTGTCCTACGCTGCGCCCACGGCTGGAGGGGAACTGCGCACCCATTTCTTGATCACTCCCGCTGATTCCGGGTTTGACTTTGACGGTTTGACTCTGAACTTCAACGCCGACTTCAGCGCGGAGGACGGGGTACGGGGAGAATTCAACTATGACGGGAGAACTGTCGATACCCTCGCCTACTATTATATTGATCATATCTTCGGCGATGACCAGTTTAATGTGGGGCGCTTTGCTATTGACTGGGCATCAGAACGTTCTGTAACATTCCAGGGGAGCCTGGCCGAACAAGTGCAAAAAATGGGCGGAATTGCGTGGCCACGTGATTTTGGATTTGAGAAAGGGATCGGGGTAAAATATAAGATTGATCTTCCCTCTTTTGCCTTAGTTGCTTCGGTTTCCAATTATGAATTTGGTGAAGGCACCGACCTGGTCGGAAGAGGCGTTTTTAAGATCAATCCCAATTTGCAGATTGGAGCGGGTTTAGCTTCAATTAACAGGGACACAGATGTCAATGACTTCGCGGTCTTAATCGATGCCAGATTTAGTTCCGGACCGGTAAACCTCTTATTTGAGGTGGTGGGGGTAAATAGCGAACATGGAACGGAAGAAGAAACCAACTCCGGGTTTTACGCGGAAGCTGCTTATGAAGCCTCGCAAAGATTTACTGTATATGGCAGCTTCTGCGGGGCAAAGGATCTCACCGAGGAGATGTTGGCCGCCGGGGTCTTAACGAAGATTACTCCCTACGCCACGATCCGGGGCGAACTGCAAAATACCAGAGACGATTGGAATTTTCTTCTTGGTCTGAAAGTTAACTTTTAGACCTGTCAAAAAGGTCCTGGAAAAATAGCCATCCATTGATGGCTATTTTTTATTACCCCGTAGACCAAGTAGTACCCGACTAGGACTAACCAGGAGTTTTTTAGGCATACTATTCCTGAATATGCTTATGATGCGTAGAGTCCAAAGGAGATTAACCCTTCTACCCGGCTCTGCCCGGCAAAACGCTGGTAAACCGGTGTTCAAGACAGGCGGCGAAAAAACGAAAAAAAACGCCCTGGAGATAATGATGGGAAGAGGAGTAAAGTAATGACTCAAAAAAAAGTAGCGGACTTTGTCGTCCAACAACTGGCAGCCTGGGGAGTCAAGTCTGTTTATGGGGTGGTCGGAGACGCCCTATTACCTTTTATTGAAGCCATAAGCAAGCATCCGGACTTGACCTTTTTTAGTGTAAAACATGAGGCAACAGCTGCTTTCATGGCTTCAGCCGAAGCCAAACTCCTAGGCAGACTCGGTGTCTGCGCAGCCACCAGCGGACCCGGGATCGCCAACCTCCTGAACGGACTGGCGGACGCCAAGAGTGACCAAGCCCCGGTCCTGGCTATCACCGGACAGGTGGACACTTATAATGTCAGCACAAATTATAAACAATACATAGACCAAAGCCGGCTTCTGTCTCCGGTGGTCTCTTTCTCCGGGATAGTTATCTCTCAAGAATCCTGTAATGATGTGTTATCAAAGGCCATGCGCAGCGCAGTGGCGCAAGGAACACCGGCACATGTCGGTTTTCCTCGTGATGTTTGGTCAATGGTAACTGAGGAAGAGATCCGCCCACCCGAGCCTTATCTCTCTACGAAACCCATGTCTCCGCCGGATGTGATTGCCAAGGCTGTAGAGATACTTAATGCCGCAGAAAGGCCTGGAATTTTAGTGGGAAGAGGAGCTAAAAACCAGGGAAACGCCATTTTATCCTTGGCGGAAAAATGGACGGCAGGCCTCTGTTATACCATGGGCGCCAAAGGCATACTCCCCGGAGATCACCATTTGGTTCTGGGCGGATTAGGCGAGGGAGGTAGCGCTGCCTCAACCACCATGCTCTTCGAGGCGGATACAGTCTTGATCGCCGGCGCCACCTGGTGGCCGGTAAATTATACACCGCCTGTCGCTAAAATTATCCAACTGGATGTGGCGCCTGAGAATATTGGCAAAAGTATGCCTGTAAACTATGGGGTTGTGGGGGAACTGGCTGTTCTGCTTCCGGAGCTTACAGCACGGTTAGCGGAGAAAAAAAGAGCGCAGTGGTTGGACCGCATACACTCTGTAAAGAAAAACTGGTTGACGGCGATCTATCCTGAAATCTCAACGGAAGGTTCTCCGGTCCCACCCGGCTACCTTATAAAAACACTTGAAGACTCAATCAAGGAGGATGCCATCATTACCCTAGATACAGGCGACCACACCATCTGGTTCAATCGCCTCTTCTCCGGTTCCAAACAGGAAGTGCTCTTTTCCGGTAAATGGCGGAGTATGGGGTTTGGCTTACCGGCAGCGCTCAGTGCAAAAATCGCCAAGCCCGACCGGCAAGTGGTGGCGCTTGTCGGTGATGGTGGATTAGCGCAAACTCTCGCCGAATTCTCCACAGCCGTTCGATATAATTTACCCATCACTGTGGTGGTAGTAAACAACGGCTACTTGGCGATGGAAAAGGACCGGATGCAATTGGCTGGAATGAACTATGAAGCCACCTCTTTGACCAATCCCGATTTTGCCAAATATGCCGAACTCTGCGGCGGAAGAGGTTTTCGAGTCGAGTCTACGGCACAACTGACCGGCGCCTTACAGGATGCCCTGGACAGTTCCGGTCCCGCCCTCGTTGACGTACTCACCGCTGCTCCGCTCTTTCCTGGAATCGTCGATCACTTCCATCGAAAACAAACCAAAATGAATTAACCTCACCCCAGACCACATACATCCAAGCTTCGGCCATGGTAACGGTGGGAATTCCGTCTTTTGGATTACCATAATAATCAGCCAAGTCCGACCTGACGGTCATCGGATTGGGTCCGCCGGAGAGTTTGAGCCGGAAAAATTTATAAAAAAACTGAAGGACGCCTCGAGTTTAGAAATCGACATCCTCCAATTTTTTACAGTGAAAAATTATTTATTGAACTGATCACAGATTTTCGGCAGCCGCTTTTTTAGTCATTCCTCCCACTTCACCTGCTTTGGTAATCGCCATCTTCGAACAGAAGGGACCAATGATTTCATAGACTACCACAGAACCTAAGATTACAGTAGTAACGAAACCGGCAATCTCCGGGAAGTCTTGCTGAACCAATAAGGCGACACCGATCGCCACCCCGGCCTGGGGAACCAAAGCCAAACCCAGATACTTCCGGACAGTGGCAGATGCCTGACCGAGTTTGGCCCCAAAGGCCGCACCCAATATCTTTCCGAGCACGCGGCTGATGATATACACCACTCCAACCAGGCCGACCTTGGCCAAGACCCCAAGGTGCAAATTGGCGCCGGCGGCAACGAAGAACAAAACATAGATTGGGGTATCAATAGATTTTATAATCCTAAACACCCGGTCGGTTTCCTTGGGAACAAGATTCACCGCCGTACAACCCATGGCCATACAAGCCAATAAAGATGAAAGACGGAGAAACTCGGCGATCCCGGCCACCGCAAAGATCATCCCCAAGGCTACTACCAGTTTATCATGGTGTTCCCGAAAGCGACGGGAAACCGTCATCAGAACAACGGCAAAAACTGCCCCCAAGAGCAGCGAGCCCAGTAGTTCCCAGATGGGCGCGGCGATCATGGCAGCCACTCCCCCTGTCACTTTCCCGGAGATTACTTTCGCCACTGCAGTGGCCAGGCCATAAGCGATTAAACACAGGGCGTCGTCAATGGCGACCACCGCCAGGAGATGATCGGTCAGCGGTCCCTTGGCTTTATATTCCCGGAGCACCATAATGGTAGCAGCCGGGGCTGTAGCTGAGGAAATAGCCCCGAAAATCAAAGCTACGTACAGCTCTACCCCGGCCAGGAAGTACAAGGTC